>MFAF01000066.1:6713-9485 GCA_001774505.1 Candidatus Coatesbacteria bacterium RBG_13_66_14
TGGACCGTTACCTTCCGAAACTCCAGGACCATCTCCCCGAGGGGGTGTCTGCTCCCCTGGGGCTGCCCGGGCTGGCCGAGGCGTTCGAACACCTCCACTACCCGGCCGACCTCGACGCCTCTGTGCGGGCCCGGCGGCGCCTGGCCTTCGACGGCCTGTTCCTGTTGCAGTTGGCGGTCCTGCGCGAGCGGGTGCGCCTGGATAAAACCTCGGGCGGCAGGATCGAGGCCTCGGGCGAGCTGGTCCGCCGCGCCCTGGACCGGCTGGGCTTCACGCTCACCGGGGCGCAGAAACGCGTTCTGGAACGCATCCGCCACGACATGGCCCGGTCGAGACCCATGAACCGTCTCCTCCAGGGCGACGTGGGGTCGGGGAAGACGGTCGTGGCACTCCTGGCGATGCTCCTGGCGGTGGAGGCCGGGTGGCAGGCGGCGCTGATGGCGCCCACCGAGGTGCTCGCCCGGCAGCACCACCGCACCTTTCGCCGCGTTCTCCATCCGCTCGGCGTGCCCTGCAGTCTCCTTTCGGGCGGTGTGAAGGACCACGCCCGGAGGCCGGCGCTCGAGGCGATCGCGGCCGGCGAGCCCGGCGTCGTCGTCGGCACCACCGCGCTCATCCAGGAGGGTGTCGCCTTCCCCCGCCTCGGCCTGGCCGTGGTGGACGAGCAGCATCGCTTCGGCGTGGCCCAGCGAGGCAGGCTATGCCCGCCCTCGACCAACGTCCTGGTGATGACGGCCACCCCCATCCCCCGCTCCCTGGCGCTCACCGTTTACGGCGACCTGGACTCCTCGGTCATAGATGAGCTTCCCCCCGGCCGCCGCCCCGTGGAGACCCGGTGGATCTCGGGGAGGAACGCCCGGGAGGCCTTCGATTTCATACGGGAGGAGGCCGCCCGCGGGCGTCAAGCCTTCGTCGTCTGCCCGCTGGTGGAGGAATCCCCGGAACCGAGCGAAGCGAGCTATGCCTCCGGCAAAAAAAACCTCGCCGCCGCCGTCGTGCGCTACGACGAGCTGCGGGAGGGCCCCCTGGCCGGGCTCGAGCTCGGTCTGGTCCACGGCCGCCTGGATTCTGCGGAGAAGGAGAGGACGATGCGCTCCTTCGTCGCCGGCAGGCTGGACGTCCTGGTGGCCACCACGGTGGTGGAGGTGGGGATAGACGTGCCCAACGCCACGGTGATGGTGGTGGAGGAGGCCCAGCAGTTCGGCCTGTCGCAACTGCACCAGCTCCGGGGCCGGGTGGCGAGAAGCCCGCACCCCGCCCGCTGTTACCTCGTCTCGGGGCGGGGCCTGACCGACGCGGCTAAAATGCGCCTGCGGGCGATGACCGAGACCGACGACGGTTTCCGCCTGGCCGAGCTGGATCTCGAGCTGCGCGGCCCCGGAGAGCTACTCGGGACGCGGCAGCACGGTCTGCCCGACGCGGCGCTGGCCACGCTGGTCACCGACCGGAGGATGCTCGAGGAGGCCCGGGAGGCGGCCCGGCGTCTGCTCGAGGGCGACCCGGAGCTGGAGGCGCATCCCCGGCTCAGGCGGCGCCTGGAATCGGTTTACGGCTCCGGCGACCTGGGGGTCACGGCGTAGGCGGGACGAATCGGCCATTAACAAAGGACAAGGGGTTTTGCCGGAGGCATAGCTCGCTTCGCTCGGTTCGCCGGAGGCGTAGCTCGCTTCGCTCGGTTAAACCCCTTGTCTCCTTTTTGGTAGAATGCTGGAAAAAGGGGGGTCGGTGAAAAGAGCGGTTTGCATCTTTATAGCACTGGCGGCCGCGGCCTTGGGGGCAAGCGTGACCAACGTCCGCTGCTACGCCCAAGAGGACGTGACCTACGTCGTTTTCTACCTGGACGGGGAGTGCACCGTGCAGGTGTCCGATTCGCTGACCGCCGGGGAGGCCAGCCTGGGCCTCATCGCGCGCGGGGCGCAGCTCGAAAGCGGGGGTCGGCTGGGCGGTCCCGTGGGGCACGTCTCCGGGGGGAATTTCTATCAGTCCGGCGCGGACGCCGTCTTCCTGGTCTACCCCGCGGCCACGGCCGGCTCCTACAGGGCCTACCTGGCCCGCGACCCGCTCCGGGCCGTGCTGGAAATCTCGGCGCGGACAGCGGTGGCCGTGACGCCGGTCACCGTCGAGCCCGAGGGCCCCCCGGACCTTTCGGGGCTGGACCTCGGGCCGGTGCTCCTGGTGGATGACGACGACGGCGTGAACAACGGGAACCCCTACGGCGTGGACGTCCACGAGCGGTACACCGCTGCGCTGGCCGCCCTCGGGGTGGGCTACGACACCCGCGTGGTCAGCCACAACTCCAGCGGCCCAACCTACGCTGAGCTGGAACCATACCGGCTGGTCATCTACTTCACCGGGTTGGACGCCCTCAAGGTCTGCCTGAGCGAGAGCGACCGGCGGGCGCTGCGGCGGTATCTGGACGACGGCGGACGCCTCCTCCTCGTGAGCCAGAACTACCTGGGCCAGGTCTCGCGGAGCGGCACGACCTCGCCGGGTTCCCTGGAAGAGGCGTTGGGTGTCAAGGACTGGCAGGCCGACGCCAAGACCATCGTGGCCATCGCCGAGCCCGAGGGGGAACTGAACGCCGGCCTGTCCCTCGTCCTCTTCGGCGACAGGCAGATAGTGGGGAACTGGAGCGATGGCTTCAACGCCTCCGCCGGGGCGCAGGTCCTCTTCATGAACCGCCCCCGCGGCGATGTCTGCGGTGTGGCCGCCGAGAGCGGGAACCACCGCTCGGTCTTCCTCTCCTTCGCCTGGGAGAACATCTCCTCCGAG
>MFAF01000066.1:9509-9815 GCA_001774505.1 Candidatus Coatesbacteria bacterium RBG_13_66_14
CGGACCATCCGGTGGCTCGTCGGCGGGTAGGCGATTTTCCCCCCCGATGGGTGGAGGCATTCCGGCCGTTTGCTAGGCTAACGGAGGCACGGCCGATACCAGGCTGGATTTAGGGGGAGCGATGCGTGTTATCTTAGCGATTTTAATACTGGCGTTGGCGACTCAGGCGACCGAGCTTTACTGGGATGACGGTGAAGATTATAGCTCTGTGATGCACCCCTACCTGGGTGTCCGCTTCTTCGATGATGATAGTGAGGAGCCAGGGGATACGGGAGGGCAACCGGGGACGGTGAGCGTGTTTAGCCT
>MFAF01000066.1:9894-16090 GCA_001774505.1 Candidatus Coatesbacteria bacterium RBG_13_66_14
CTAGACGGCCCGCTTGCGTATACACTCGACCCAGACGGCCCTTGGTATCGTTTTATTCTGGACGAGCCGGCAGACGTACCTGGGGATTTTTTTGCGGTGGTGGAGCCCGTGTTTATCAGGATTTACCTGGACACATGGTGTGAGTGGGGCACACCCCGTTCATACGAATATAGCGGTGGTGAATGGCAGGCTTGTTCTTCCGACCTGCTTCTACGGGTCGAGTGGGAACCCCGGTCGGGGGCGGAGACGGTTTCGTGGGGAGTGATAAAGGCGGGGAGCCAGTGAGGAGTTTTACCCAAAGGGGAGGGGTAAAAAGCGTGGCTGGTAACTCTCATTGAACGGGTAAGGGGCCCGGACCTTGCCCTCCTATCGGCAAGGGGTTTAAACCCCTTGTCTCCACTAAGGCCCATGTCCAGACCGGACCTAGTGAATACGTTCCGGGAGCGGATCGCCGGCGGTCTTATCTCCGCCCCTCTGGCCGGCACCAGCGACCCGCCCTGGTACCGCCTCCTCGCCGGGGAGGGGATTAACGCCTTCTGGACGGAGATGACCACCGCCGACGGGCTCCTCCGCGGCGGCCGCAAGACCCGGGCCATGCTGACCCAGGAGCCCGGACGGCCCACGGACCCGCCCCGCCCCCTCCCTCGCTTGTACCCCGACCTGGGCGTGCCGGTGGTCTGCCAGCTCTTCGGCCACCTCCCGGAAGCCTTCGCCTTCGCCGCCCGGTTCGTCGAGCTCTGCGGCTACGACGCCCTCGACCTGAACTTCGGCTGCCCGGCGCAGAAGGTCGTGCGGTCGGGGAACGGTGTGGCGCTCATGCGCGACCCGCCCCTGGCCCTGGAAATCGCGTCGGCGACTCTGGAGTCAACCTCCCTGCCGGTCACCGCCAAACTGCGCCTGGGCTTCGCATCGGACCCGAGGATTTTCCTCCGACTGGCGGCCGAGCTGGACGGGATGGGAATCACCGCCCTTACGCTCCACCCCCGCACGCGGGAGGACGGCTTCTCCGGCCGCTCCGACTGGTCGGCAATCACCGAGCTCGTGGGCGCGGTGCGCTGCCCCGTCATCGGCAACGGCGACGTGAAGGCCCCCGAGGATGCGCGGCGCATGTTGGAATCCACGGGGTGCCACGCTGTGATGGTGGGTCGGGCGTTCATCCGCGAGCCCTGGCAGGCGCGGCGGATGGCGCAGATGCTGCGGGGGGAGGAGGTCCGGCCCGAGGCGGACTGGACGGGACGGGTCGAGTGGACGCGCAGGCACGGTCTTCTGTTAGCCGGCTTCTACGGTGAGAAGCGGGCGATGTTCAAGGTGCGGCGCTTCGCCCTGCACTACCTGCGCGGGGTGGAGGGGGCGGGGGAGCTGCGCCGCCGGATGGCCGTGGTCGCCGACCTGGCCGAATTCGAGCGCCTGCTGGACGAGGCCCTGGCCCTTTAACGCCGCGTGAAGGGAGTCGCCGTCTTTATGAAAGGCATCATGCCATCTAACCGGACCGATCGAGGAGCCTATCCATAAGGCAGTTCAGCACGTTCGGGTCATCGCGGCGGTTGAAGCGAGAAGACACTAGACAAGGGGCTTTGGTCCCTTGTACGGAAACAAGGGGTTGAAACCCCTTGTCTCTTTTTAAAACCCTCGTTCGTCGGCTTACGAGGTGATGCGCCGGTTCAGCTCGGCGTAGAACTCCTCCACCTGCCCCAGGTCGCGGCGGAAGCGGTCCTTGTCCATCTTCTCGTTGGTTTTGGCGTCCCATAAGCGGCAGGAGTCGGGGCTTATCTCGTCTCCCAGGAGGATTTCGCCCTCGGAGTCGAAGCCGAACTCGAGCTTGAAGTCTATGAGCTTGATGTCCCGCTGGGCGAGGAAGGGGGTGAGCACCTCGTTGACCTTGAACGCCGTCTTGCCGATTTTCGCCAGATTTTCCTTGGAGCAGATTTCGAGCGCGTGGATGTGGCTCTCGCACAGTAACGGGTCGCCCAGGGAGTCGTCCTTGTAGTAGTACTCGAGGATGGTGCTCGAGAGGGCGGTACCCTCGGGGATGCCCATCCGCTTGGCGAGAGAGCCGGCGGTCACGTTGCGCACCACGATCTCCAGGGGGATCATGCGGAGCATCTTGACGCGCATCTCGCGGTCAGACGGGCGGTCAATGTAGTGCGTGGCCACCCCGGCTTTTTCCAGAAGCTTGAAGAACACCTCGGTGATGGCGCTGTTGATGGGCCCCTTGTCCTTGATGGTGCCCTTCTTCTTGCCGTCGAAGGCGGTGGCCGAGTCCTTATAGTACAGGCGCACGACGTTGGGATCGTCGGTGGCGTAGGTTATCTTGGCCTTGCCCTCGTAAAGAACGCGCTCTTCGGCCATGTCGGTCCCCTTCCCGGAAAATGACGATGGACCAGTCACTCCCCTATTATACCCAGACGGCGGTAAGTCACGTCAATGAATCTCGGTTTTTGCCCAAAGCAGCGCTCGATGGTCTCCCGGTCGAGGTGCCCGGCGACCACGGGGTCCTTTTCTATGGCGGTCCTGAAATCGCCCTTCCCCTCCCAGGCGGCCAGGGCGTGTCTCTGGACGAGTTCGTAGGCCGCCTTGCGCTCGAGGCCGGCCCGGATGAGCTCGACCAGGAGGCCGGAACTGGCCGTGAGCCCCCCGGTGAGGGCGAGGTTCTCCGCCATGCGCCCAGAGTCCACCACCAGGCCCCGCACGACGAAGAGCATCTTGCGCAGCATGTACACCGCCAGGTGGAAGCCGTCGGGGATTATCACCCGCTCCACGGAGGAGTGGCTGATGTCGCGCTCGTGCCAGAGGGCGACGTTCTCGATGGCGGCGTGCGCGTTGGAACGCAACAGGCGCGCCATGCCGGCGACGCGCTCGGTGACGATGGGGTTCCGCTTGTGGGGCATGGCCGAGGAGCCCTTCTGGCCCTTGGTGAAGGGCTCGAAGGCCTCGGCGACCTCGGTGCGCTGGAGGTGACGTATTTCGAGGGCCAGGCGCTCCAGGTCCGCCCCCAGGATGGCCAGGGCCGAGAGGTAGGCCGCGTGGCGGTCCCGCTGCAGGATCTGGGTGGAGATGGGCGCCGGCTTCAGGCCCAGCTTGGCGCAGGTGCGCTCCTCTATTTCCGGGGATAGCGAGGTGTAGGTGCCGACCGCCCCGGATATCTGGCCGACGCGCAGCCCCTCTGCCGTCGCGGACAGCCGCTCGTGGTCCCGCTTGAACTGGGCGTAAGAGACGGCGAGCTTGAGGCCGAAGGTGGTCGGCTCGGCGTGGACGCCGTGGCTGCGGCCGATACAGATTGTGTCCTTGTACTTCAGGGCCTGCTCGCGCAGCGCACCCAGGAGCTTCTCCAGGTCGTCCAGAAGCACGCGGTGCGCCCTGGCTATCTGGAGGGCGAGGGCCGTGTCCAGCACGTCGGAGGAGGTCATGCCCAGGTGCAGGTGCCGCGCCTCGGGGCCGACGGTCTCCTCGAGGTGCTCCAGGAAGGCGATGACGTCGTGGCGGGTGATTTCCTCTATCTCCCCGATCCGCTTCGGGTCTATCCGGGCTCTTTCCCGGCAGACGCGGACGGCCTGGGCCGGGACGAGCCCCAGCTCGGCCATGGCCTCCGCCGCCGCCAGCTCCACCTCCAGCCAGGTGTTGAACCGGCCCTCGTCGGAGAAGATTTCCCGGATTTCGGGGATTTCGTACCGGGGTATCATGAGCGGTCTTTCAGATGACTCACCCCAATCCTACCATACAAGACGGTGGGGGCCAAGGATAAGTAAATTTTCCAAAAGGCGAAAAAAAAGGCGGGGCGCACGACCCGCCTTTTCATCTCGAATCCCGGCTTGAGGCGTTAAGTCTCCTCGTCCCGTTCGGCGATGACCAGGGCGACGCGGTACTGCCGGCCCTCGCGTTGGACGACCAGGACCACGTCGTCCCCCGGGGCGCTGTGCTGGAACTGCTCGTTGAACCCTTCCACCCCGGTTATGGGCTCGGCGTTGTACGAAAGGATGATGTCGCCGGGCTCCAGGCCGGCCTCCGCCGCCGGGGAGCCCTTGTCCACCTGGGTGACGAGGGCGCCGTCCGTCGAGCGGAGCCCCATCGCCTGGGAGATGCTGGGCGTCACGTCCTGGAGGTAGAAGCCGATGTAGGAACGGCGGACGCCGCCGTAACGGATTATCTCCTGGGCCACCTCCCGGGCGCTGTTGATGGGGATGGCGAAGCCGATGCCCTGGTTGCCACCCGTGGTGGATAGGATCGAGGAGTTGATGCCTATGACCTCGCCGAGGGAGTTGACCAGGACACCACCCGAGTTGCCGGGGTTGATGGCGGCGTCGGTCTGGATCAAGCCTTCGTAAATCCGCACCTCGCCGGTGGCGATCTGGTATCGCATGGTACGGTTCGTGGCGCTGACCACGCCCACGGTCACCGTCGGCTGGGGGTCCTTCACGATGAAGCCGAAGGGGTTGCCGATGGCGATGGCCCACTGGCCGACCTCCAGGTGGTCCGAGTCGCCCAGGATGGAGACGGGCAGGTCCTCGCCGCCTTCTATGCGGACCACGGCGGTGTCGGTGTAAGGGTCACGGCCCACGACCTCGCCGGGGTAGCTCCGCCCGTCGGAGAGGGTGATCTCTATCTCGTCGGCGGAGTGGACCACGTGCTCCGCGGTGAGTACGTACCCGTCGGGTGAAATGATGAAGCCGGAGCCCATGCCGGGGATTTCACGCTCCCGGTAGGTGGGACCCTCGGACTCGGAGGATCCGGGACGGCGCCCGAAGAATTCCTGGAAGAAGGGATCGCTGAAAAAGGGGTCGCTCCACGGATCGTACACGCGCTCGGTGACGCGGGTGATGGTCGTGATGGTGACGACGGAGGGTGCGGCGATCCGGGTGGCCTCGATGATGGCGTTACCGCGCTCGGTGGTTATGCGCGCGTCGGTGGATTCGACCGCCGCGGAATCGGTGTCGCTCAACGCCAGCTCAATCGACGGGGTCTCTTCCCCTGCGCATCCGGGCTGCACGAGAAAGATAGTGAGAAGGGTCATAAAGAGCGTGGACCGCATGGGTGCACCTCCCCCGCGGGTCTTGCGCGCGGACCCCGCGGAATCGTGTCGAAGGCGTGTATTTCGTTTCGATTATACGAAACAATTAATGGCTTTGTTCCGCGCCGCCCGCGGCGGGTCGGGTAAGGATAAGTTCCCTTTTCTTTACAACTTGCCTTCCCCGGGCATCTGGGGTAATATATGTGCGGGTGTAGAAAACCCCGGGCTGTCGTGTAAAAAAAGGCCGGTACGGCGATGGCTAGTCGAAGTCAGCGGATACTGATGTGGGCCATCCTGAGTGTAATCGGCGTCGGCTTTCTTTTACTGGTAGTCTTCGGCGAGATCTTTCAGTGCCAGCGTACCGCCCCTCCCCTCCATCTACAGCCACCCCGGGTCGGCGACACGGTTCAGCTAAAACCGGGCATCTCATCCATGTTGAAAACCTCCACCGGGGAGACCCCGCTGCCGCCGGGCAGCCTCCTCGAGGTGACAGGGGTGCGGGAGAGCGTGGCCGAGATCAAGCTTGTGTCGGACGGAACCACGGGCGAGCTGGCTTGGAACGACGGGTCCCGCGGGTTCTTTGAACGTGCGGCCGGCGGGTTGGTCGAGCTCTACGAGAAGGATACCTGGACCGCCCTGGAGGCCCTGGATCTGGCCGAACCGCTCGGGCGCGGCTGGTCCCACGACGCGATAGCTTACGCCGCCGCCTCCGGCGACCAGCCCTCGGGAGGCCGGAGCCGGGAATGGGTGGTCGCTTTCTACTCCAACGCCCTGAAGCGGATCCTGCGCGTGGCGCTCAGCGCGGGGGCCCAACCGGCGGTCCAGGAGGATTCACCACCGGAAGTGCCCGCCGGCGATTTCGCGAACTGGCCCCTGGGTTCGGCGAGACTCGCCCTGGGCCGTCCCGCCCTGGATTCCCCCGCCGCTCTGGAGGCCGCGGAGGCCTCCGACGACCGGCGCGAGGATGAAAAGACCCGGTGGGAGCTTTCCCGCATCTTCCTGGTGCACCAAGGCGACCCGGAGAACCTGGGTGAACCCTGGCTCAACAACGTCACTTACCGGGTCTTCCAGAGGCTCGCCGTGCGGATGAATCCCGACGACGAGGCCGCGTTCACCGAGTTCGTGGTGGACGCCCTGACCGGCGTCGTCCTGACCCGTATCCCCTGAGCCGCCCTGGGCGGTGTTCCGTAG
>MFAF01000066.1:16107-20719 GCA_001774505.1 Candidatus Coatesbacteria bacterium RBG_13_66_14
TTCACCCCTCGTCTCGCGGGCTTGATAACAAGGGGCTTGAACCCCTTGTCTCGTGGGATTGACGACGATTAACCGGGGGTGATGTCCCCGGTTTTTTTATTGCGTCTTGGTCGGGAGGAATTTATTAAAGGAGTGGAAAAAGCCGTTCGGTACGGCTTTTTCTATCCCGAAAGAAAAGGAGACAAGGGGTTTCGCCGGGGGCGTAGCTCGCTCCGCTCGGTTAAACCCCTTGCTTTTATCGGGGGGATTTTCAAATACCCTGGCTGGGGCGGTAGGATTCGAACCTACATAAACGGCTCCAAAGGCCGTTGACTTACCATTAGTCGACGCCCCAGGGCTTTTTTAAGTCCACCCCTTCCCCGACGGCCGGGCGCGGGGCTGGTGCGTCGGACGGCTGCCTTCGAACGGTCGTTCGTTCCGTGCGTGAACGCTGAGGCTATGCTTCGCCCTCTTCGAACTCCTCGGGGGGGTCCTCTGTTCCTCCGGCTTCGGGGGAACGGTCGTAGAGGCCCTCCCGCATGAGCTCGTCGTACTTCGCCAAAACCGCTTCCTCGATCTTGGACCGCGTCTCGGCGTTCAGGGGGTGGCAGACGTCGCGACGCGTGCCGTCGCGGCGCTTCTTGTTCGGCATGGCCACCCAGAGACGGTCGTTGCCGTCAATGACGCGCAGGTCTTTGACGATGAAACAGTTGTCGAAGACGATGGAGGCGTAAGCCTTTAGCTTTTCCTCATCGCGCAGGCTGACCCTCACTTCGGTGATTTCCACAATATGCCTCCTCGTGGGTGACAAAGCTTCAGGCTATTTTATTCTCGACCATCGAGACACCTTTGTCAAGAACTTCCGTCGGAATCGAGGCTATTCCTCTCGATTCCAGCTCGCGGGCGAGCCCGAAGGCCTCCTTCTCGTCCCGGGCGACGCCGAAACAGCAGGACCCGGAACCGGACAGGCTGACCGGCTTCAGGCCGCTGGCGCGGAGGACATCCAGGGTGCGGCCGATTTCTTGGAAAGAGCGGATGATTTTAGCGGTGAATGCGTTGGGCAGCTCAGGCGGGGCGGCTCCACCCGAGAGCCAGCCCTCGATTTCCTCCCGGGGAAGTTTTCCGAAATTTTCCGCCGAGAGCTGTTTGTAGGCCCAGGCCGTCGAAACGGCGGCCTGGGGGAAGGCCAGGACGATGTGGATTTTTTTATGCCCGAGCCTCGTCAGCCGCTCGCCGCGCCCCTCGGCCAGCGCGATTCCCCCATCCAGAAAGAACGGCACGTCGGCACCCAGCCCGGCGGCCAGCCCGTGCAGCCGCTCCCGGTCGAGGGGGTCGCCGTGGAGCCGATTCAGGGCCGCCAGGGTCCCCGCGGCGTCGCTCGATCCCCCCCCCAGCCCGCTCCCGGGGGGGACGTGCTTGGATATCTCGATCCGCGCGCCCGGCGAGGTTCCGGCGGCCGCGGCGAAGGCCTCGGCGGCCCGCCACACCAGGTTGCGCCGGTCCGTCGGGATGCCCGGCTGGCCATGCACCGTGAGCGAGAGCCGATCCGCCAGGCGCACGGTCAGGTTGTCCCCCAGGGAGATGGCCGCCAGGATGGTTTCCACGTCGTGAAAACCGTCGTCGCGCCGCCCGAGGACGGCGAGGCCGAGGTTGACCTTGGCGGGGCATCTGACCTGCAATGACAGAATCTCGTCCATCTGTCGGGATTCTGCCTTGTGTGGCGGGTTTAGTCAAGCCGCACATTTTATTGACGCAGAGGAACTCCGGTGCTATATTTAAATTGGGTCGGAGGGATAGACCAGTTTCCCCGACACGCCCCGGCGGTTTGAGGACGGCTCGCCGGAGCTTCAGGGAGAGGGGTGGTTTATGAAACACACGTTTTTAGCGTTGCTCTTCATCGGCTTCACCACCGCGGGCGCGGTGGACCTCCTGCTCGTGGACGACAACTCATGGGACGGTCCCGAAGGATTACCCAACTACGCCAACATGGAGCGGGTGGAGGATATCCTCGACGCCATGGGCATCCCCTTTTACCACGAGTGGAACAACCGACACCGCTTTCCGGGTATTACCGCCGATCTCGATTATCTGAACAACTACCACATCATGATCTGGTACAACGACAACCGGGCCATAGACCAGACCGAGTACGACGCGGTCAGGGCCTGGGTCGAGGAGGGCAACTACCTCATCGTCACCGGCTACGACTCCCTGGGGAACCCCAACGACCCTATCATGGCCCAACTGGTGGGCTCTTCGACCTACGGCGACTACCCCTTCTGCGACTCCTTCAGCGTCGGCAATGACGACAACTTCATCATGGACGGTGATTGGGGCTATTTCGCCGCCGGAACCAGCTACGGCATCCTCCCCGACGCCACGGACCACGACTGGGCCCAGCCGGTCCCCGGCACGCGGAAAATCGCCACCGCGTACTTCGGTCACGTCCAGGGGCCGGCGAAAATCCTCCTCACCGAAAACGTGGGCGACGGAGGGATAATCGTCTACTGGAACGGCAACTGGGATTCCATCGAGTGGTGGCGTACATCCCAGACGATGGATACGGTCAACATGTTCCGCAACCTGATGGACTATCTGGTGGAGCTTGTGTCCGTCGAGGAGACGAGCTGGGGCGGAATCAAGGGCATATTTACACCGTAACCCGGTTGGTCTACAATGTTCCCAGTGCGTGGTGATTTTTGTCGGGATGAGCTTTTTCAACTAAAAGTGACCTCTGATCGGGGGGACGAAAGATGAAACTTACCGCTATAGCTCTGTGTTTCGCGATGGTCCTCGGGGGATCGGCCTATAATCTGCTGCTTTTAGACGATTCTTCCCCCGATTACGGCATGCCCGACGACTACAGCAACCTGGACAGCGTGGAGCATGTTTTAACAGACATGGGCATCGGCTTCGACCATTGGCACAACAACTGGATCATGAATAAATCGGCGGATTTGGAATTCCTCATGGATTACGACATCATCCTCTGGTACAACGACAACCGGGCCATCCTGGGGAGCGAGTACCTTGCCATGCTGCGGTGGGTCGGCGAGGGCAACTTCCTGGTGGTGACCGGCGAGGATTCCCTGGGCAGCCCCAACGACCCGCTGATGGCCGCACTGGTAGGTTCCATAATCTGCGGCGACTGTCCTTACTGCAGCAGTTTCACGATCACCCGCCCCGAGAGCTGGATCACCGAAGGCGACGCGGGGTACTACGACGGCACATACACGATTCTGGACTACGCCTCCGATCAGGACAAAGCGGCCCCGAAGCTGCCGTGGACGTACGCGGTGGCCATCACCCTCATCGGCGACCACACCATGGGACCGGCGAAAATCCTCGTCACGGAACTGGTTCCGCCCCGAGGCGGCATCGTAGTCTATTGGAACGGCAACCGGGATGCCGCCGAGTGGTGGCGCCTGTCCCAAACGCCGGAAACGGTCAACATGTTCAAGAACATGATGTACTTCCTCACCTCCCACGTAGCGAATGTGGAGGAGGTTAGCTGGGGCAGCCTCAAGAGCGTTTTCGCGCAGTGATCCGTCACTCGAGGTTGTTAGGGGAGGTCGAAAGGCCTCCTTTTTTTAAAAAAATCACCTGGAGTATCGTCGGTGAGGGGAGGCCGGAGGGCCTCCTTTTTATAAGTGAAGGGAAGATGCACTCGGGAGATTTGTAAAAAGGGAGGCCGTGGAGCCTCCCATTCAATTGGTTCGGTACGGCCTTAAAATCCGCGGTGGAGACCCAGCCCCCGCGCGTACTCCCGGACATCCTCCAACTCGCCGGCGGTCGGCCGCCGGTTCAAGCCCCCGTGCTCCCCCGCCCGGTGGCACGGGCGGTACTGGTCCATGATGTTGATGTAGCTCTCCGGGGATAGTCCCGCGATGAACCGCAGGACGCCACGCGAATCGGCCAGGCCGCCCGGGAGGACCAGGTGGCGGATCAGAAGCCCCTTCCGGGCGACGCCGTGGTCGTCGGTCTCCAGGACCCCCACCTGCCGGTGCATTTCCTGCAAAACCGCGGAGCATTTCTCGAAGTAATCCGGCGCCCCGGAGAGCTCCCCGGCGGGGGCGTCAGGGCCGTACTTGAAGTCGGGCATGTAAATGTCCACCAGGCCGTCAAGAAGCTCGACGACCTCCCGAGCCTCGTACCCCCCGCAGTTCCAGACCAGAGGCACCCGCAGGCCCATCCCCCGGGCGAGCCTTGCGGCCCGTGCCAGCGGGGGGGCAAGGTGTGTCGGCGTGACAAAGTTAATGTTTTCGCAGCCCATCCCCTCCAGCCGGAGCATCAACCGGGCCAGCTCCCCGGGCTCGGCGGGTTTACCCACCGCGCGCTGGCTGATGTCGGCGTTCTGGCAGAAGAGGCAGTGGAGGTTGCACCCGCCGAAGAATATGGTCCCCGAGCCGCCGCGCCCGACAAGCTCCGGCTCCTCCCCGAAGTGCGGACCGGCGGAGGTCACACGAGGAACCGGTCCCACGCCGCAGGAGCCCCTTTCCCCAGCCGTCCGGTCCACCCCGCAGGCCCTGGGGCAGAGGGAGCAGCTCCGGTAAATCTCTTCGAGGCACCGGAGCGACGCGTCGTTGCGCCCGGTCATCGGCCCAGGGCGGCCAGGCCGCGGCGGGCGTATTCC
>MFAF01000066.1:20741-21137 GCA_001774505.1 Candidatus Coatesbacteria bacterium RBG_13_66_14
CGTTGATCAACCCCGTCAGGTCGCCGACCGCGCCCTCGACGTTCCCGAGATGATCGGCGTCGAGCCAGGCCGCCAGGGCCAGCGCCCGGTCACCCGTACCTTCGGCGCCGGCGGTGATGACGTCTACGAGAATCTCCCGGGCCGAGGCGTAATCTCCCTCCCGGGAGAGGAGTTCGGCCAGTTGGACGGCCGCCTCGGCGCCCAACGGACCGCCGGCGGTCAGGGCTTTTTGAAGATGACTCTCCTCCGCGGACGAATCGCCCCGGACGCCGGCAAGATAGGCCTCCACCAGGTCGGCGAACGCCCCCTTTTCACCGGGACTCTCGGTGAGACCCGAGGCCAGGACCAGGCGCAGGAGGTCCGTGGCCCGCGGGTCGTCCCCGTTCCGCGCGATAT
>MFAF01000066.1:21246-21360 GCA_001774505.1 Candidatus Coatesbacteria bacterium RBG_13_66_14
CGCCGCGCAGGAGGAAGAGGGCCGTCCGCCATTTCAGCTCACGGTCGGCGGGATTCAGGGCTAGGATCTCTTCCGGCTCGATTACACGGGCGTCCAGTTTGGAAGCGCAGGCGT
>MFAF01000066.1:21457-21711 GCA_001774505.1 Candidatus Coatesbacteria bacterium RBG_13_66_14
GCAGGGGACCGGGGTCGTCATCCTCGGCGTCCAGGGCCCAGGGCGAAAGGGCGAGGAACAGGCGGATGCGGCCGAACACCGGTTCCTCGCGATCCTCGAGAACTTCCAGGGCGACGAGCGCCGTCTCCTCCATGGCGCCGAAGTCCTCGAAGAACCCGACGCCCCAGGAGCCGGGGCCATCCAGGGAGACGGCCTCGGCGCAGGTTTCGGCGGCATCGCGGTAGCGCCCTAGGATGAAGAGGAGCCGGGCGATG
>MFAF01000066.1:21753-22036 GCA_001774505.1 Candidatus Coatesbacteria bacterium RBG_13_66_14
AGCAACCGGAGCGCCTCCTCGTTGAGGCCGTGGTCGGAGAAAATCCGCGCCACCGTCCGCACGTCGCCCGATCTTATATTGGCCCGGTCCAGCTTGGCACGCCAGTTTTCCAGCGCCTCTCCCACGCGCCCCAGGGCGTAGAGGCACTCCCCCCGCTCGACGTACACCCGGTCGTCCCGGGTACCGTCCTGGCCCTCCCAGAGCCCCAGAGCCTCGTCGGCTCGGCCGAGACCGCGCAGCCGCTCGCTCGCCTCGCAACGGAACTCCACCCGGTCCGGGTCGA
>MFAF01000066.1:22182-25190 GCA_001774505.1 Candidatus Coatesbacteria bacterium RBG_13_66_14
CGGCGGGCCAGGTCGTCGAGCACGCTGCGGCATCGGCTGGGTTGGGATCCGGCCACCCGGGCGGCGGACTCGAAGGCGTTTTTTTCCGCGAGCCGCCCTGACAGCACGTCCGCCACGCCTTCCCAGGCTGCAAGGCGTTCTGCGGCCTCGAACCACAGGTGGATGTCGGCGGGGGCCTGCGCGAAATAATCCCCCAGGGCCAGAGCGGCGGAATCCAGACCGCCCGGCGCCCGCTCGGGCAGCTCGAAGAGCCTTTCCAGAGCCTGCTGCCCCTCGCCCAGCTCCAGGCGCCAGAGGAAAATCTGGGTCTCGCACCGGCCCAGATTTTCCGGTCGGACCTCGCCCGCGTCCGCGGCCCGGGTGAGAATCCCGACCGCACCCGCGTAATCCCCGGCCCCGGCGGCGGATTGGGCCTCGGACCAGGCGTCCGCGGCGGCCGGCTTGACCAGCAGGAGGACGACCCCTATAATTTTGTGCAGCCGAGGTGACAGCATGTCGTCTAGGATACGTCTTTTTTACGCCCTGGGTTTGGTGACCGCCTACGTTCTCCTGGCCGCGACCCACTGGCTGGGCGGAGCCAACGTGGCCTACGAGCTTTTCTACCGGCTGATAGCCTTCGTCGCGGTCGGCGTCGTCGCGCCCCTGGTCTGGATAAGTTTGAGCCGGGTTCCGTCCGAACCGGGGGCGAGCGTCTACCGGCAGCTTCTCGTCGCCGTCGCGGTCGCCTTCGCGGTGTTCTTCCTCTTCCCCGAGCTCGCGGCCCCCGCGGGGTGGGTGGATGTCTGGGCCGGGGTCTCCAATGCGGTGGCCGGGGCGGGGGTGGCCTACTTCGCCTACCGCTTTCTGCCGGTCTTTCTCGACTCGGGCGGTCTCACGGGGAGAATCGTCTGGGGGGTGCTGGCGGTTCTTGCCGTCGTGCCCACGACCCGCGGGGTCGTGTCGGCCGGCCTGGCGGGGATGCTGACCTGGGCGGCGGGGAGCTTCTGGCCGGCCGCGGTGCTCTTCACCGCCCTGTTCACCACTTTCGATTGCGGCTTATCCGTGGAGGGGGTCTCCTCGACCGGACCCTGGTTAATCGCCTCCCTGGCCGTTTTGGTCCCCCTCGTCCTCGTGACCCTCCGCGGCGCGCCGGCGCACAAATCGCGCGAACAGGATGAAGCCGACGCGCTCTACGACGTAGACCGCGAGGTAGATGAGCATCAGCGTCAGCGCGGCGTTGTAATCCTCCCGCACCAGCCCGGCCAGGAGGAAGCCGCCGACGAAGAGCGCCGAGGCCAGGACGAATAGCACGTAGCTCGAACGCCGGCCCCCGAAGTAAAACCGGTAATTCGCCAGGGATAACAGCACCACCCCCGCGACCAGAAGCGCCCACTCGTAAAGGTTCACCGACCCTCCAGCAGTTCCCGGTACACCGTCTCCAGCCGATCCAGGTATCCCCCCATCCTCCAGCGACGTTCGGCGGTCCGCCGGGCGGTTTCACCCATCCCGGCCGCCAATCCCGGTCGGACGGCGAGCTGCTCCATCGCCCGGGCCAGCCTTTCCGGGTCGCGGGGGGGGACAAGGAATCCCGTCCGGCCGTGTTCGACGAGCTCGGGTATCCCGCCAACGGCGGTGGCTACCGCCGGGAGCCCGGCGGCGAAACCTTCCCGCAGGGAAAGCGGCAGCGACTCGCGCAGGCTGGGAAGGACCAGGGCGTTCACGCGCTTGAGCAGCGCCGGCATGTCCCGCTGGAACCCGATAAACTCGACCCGGCCGGTCACGCCGAGACGGCCGGTCATTCGTTCCAGGGCTCGACGGGCGGGGCCGTCGCCGGCGATCCGCACGTCGAAGGGGGCTTCTCCGGAAATGGATACGGCCCGCAGGAGGTCGTCGTGCCCCTTTCGGCCGTCTATGCGGGCCGGCAACAGGAAGGTGAAACGGTCCTTAGTCGGCTCAGGCTCGACGTCGAAGAACGCATCCGGCAGGCCGGTCTGCACGGTCAGGGCGCGGCTATCGGGAAAACCGCCCCGCTGGAAATTCCGCCGCTCGTAATCGGATACGAACAGCACCCTGTCGGCGGCCCACCGGAGCAGCCCCGCCGCCAGGGGGTAGGACCAGCGCCGATGGAGATTGTGGATGGTCACCAGGAGCGGCATCCCCCGCCCGAGGCCCCTCCGGGCCGCGACCGCCGGCAGAATCGCCTGGGTGTGGACCAGGTCGCAGCCCCTCTCGGCGACCAGCGCCGCCAGTTCACGGGACAGCCGCGCGATGCCCGGTGGCGTGCGGCTGTGCGTCCGCAGTTCCACGACCTCCACGCCGCTGTCATTAGCTTCCGGTGAGAGCGCGCCACCGTGCGAAACCAGGGTCACCCGATGCCCGCGGTTTGCGAGCCCGCCCGCCAGCGCGATGGTGTCCCGTTCGGCACCGCCGGCGATGAGGTGGGGGGTGATGAGAAGAAGACGCATGTTATGGGATGCCCAGGGCTTCCTCGTACAGGCGACGGTGCAACTCCAGGTTCCGCTCGAAGGAGAGTTCCCGGGCGACCCAGGCGCGGGAATTTTCGGCCATCCGTCGAGCCTCCCCGGGGTTTTCCAGCAGACGGGAAATGGCCGCGGCGCAGCCGTCCACGTCACCCATCTCAAAAAGCACCCCCCGGTCTCCATCCGAAATAAGTTCCGTACTCCCCCCGGCCCTCGAAACCGCGCAGGGGAGACCGGCGGCCTGGGCCTCGATCACCGCGTTGGGCAGCCCCTCGGAGAGGCTCGAATGGCAGAAGATGTCCGCCGCGGTCAGCACGCCCCCAACGTCGCCGATCCGGCCGAGGAGCCGCACCTCTTCCCCGAGCCCCAGCTTTCGTACAAGCTCCTCGACCGCGGGGCGGAGATGGCCTTCTCCGATTAGGAGGATCCGGATTCCGGGGTATGTGCCTTTCAGGCGGGCGGTCGCTTTGACCAGGGTTTGGGGATCCTTGGGGTACCGGAGGTTGGCCACCATCACCACCACCGGTCCCGAACCCACCCCAAGCTTCC
>MFAF01000066.1:25204-31681 GCA_001774505.1 Candidatus Coatesbacteria bacterium RBG_13_66_14
CGCTCGTCATCGGTCGCGGGTCGCCCGGTTTCTATACCGTTGTAGATGACCCGGAGCTTGGACTCCGGACCGCCCCGCGAGAGAACCATTTCCCCCACCGCCCGGGAGTTGACCTCGATAATTTCAGCCCTCTTCCAGTACCACCGGCAGGCGGTCAGGTGATACCAGCGCTTCCAGGGTTCCAACCCCCCCTCGAAGACGAGCGCCTTTCTGCCCGTCTTGCGGGCAGCGGCCACGGCGTATAGGTTTCCCGAGAAGAGCTGACCCGCCACGAGCGGCCAGTCCTCCCGTTCCAACTTCTGCACCAGGGCTCGGAGTCGGGCCAATCCCCGGGGTTTGTTCTGCAGGGTCGTCACGGGGCAGGGATCGGCGATCCGGACCAAGGTTTCATCCCATTGGTCACTGAGCACCAATATCTCCACCCTCCACCCCGCCTTCGCCGCACGGCTGGCGACGTTGGAGAGCTGTTTCTCCGCGCCGCCCATTCGCCATGGCCCGATGACGTGAAGAACCGACGGGTGCTCACACCATGCCTTTACCGAGGTCTTCTCCGTTTGCCACCTCCCGCGCCGCCGCAGGGCGGGATAGCTTTTCGACCGCTACATCGTAAGCCGCCATGGGCAGTGCGAGATAGAGAAACAGGTATTTGGTATATGTCCCCAACATGAAACTGAATATTATATAGGATGTGAAGGAGAGCGTCGTTGCCGTGGACAGGAGTCGAATCCCCGAGTCTCCGGCCAACTTGGCGAGCTTCGCCGCACGAATACCGGACCGGAATGTGAGGATGATCAGAATCACGAAGGGGATGAATCCTAAAAGACCGAACTCGACGAGGACCTGGAGGATTGCCGAGTGCTCCCCGAGGCGCCCTCGTTTGATGATGTAACCGCCCAGCAGCTTCTCGGGGGTTGTTCGATACTGCAGGTATCCCACACCGAATATGGGATTTTCCAAAAACATGCGGATGGATGTGTCCACCTGCCGTTTTCTGATCATGACCGAGCGTTCCGTTGCCTCGTCCTCAAAAAGGGCGTTCAGGGTTTCGATGCGCGACCAGTATTCGAAAGGGACGGTCGTGATGACGAGCACGATGGTGAGGAATAAGAGAATCATACGGTTTCTCAATTTTATAGCCGGGATTAGGAAGATTAACAGGAGGATGAGCGCCAGGGTGATGAAACCGGAGCGGGAGAAAGATATGATTACCGCGATGAACGTGAGTATGCCCGCCGCGATGAATAGAATCCGCGTCAATTTTTTCTTCTCGTATTGGGCGAGGTAAACCCCGATGGGAAGCGCGAGCAGCGTGTAGCAGGCGTACTCGTTTGCATCTACAAAATTCCCTCCGATTCTGCCGGCCTCCGGTATCGTGATGTACTGGTACAGCCCCAGCGCGCCATCCAAGCCTCGAGCCAAGAGGATGATTACGAGCAGCCACCACAACCGTTTCTCCGTGTCCACGTACACGCGGGTCAGGACGAAGAGCGCCAGGAATTGAAAGTGCTGTTCGAAGAAGTCCGACCGGGGGTTGCGGCTGACGATGGTCGAGACGGCGCCGGCCGCAATAAGCATGAGGACCACGAGGCCCCGTTTGTCGAAGGCCCGTTTGATCCTCTTCCCGAAATCCGGTGTCCTGATCGCCGTTACGGCGAGGGTAATGGCGACTAGTAAAATCCCCCCGATTTTAGCCAGGGTGAAGGTTTTCGATTCGATGTAGGCGTAGGGGAGGAAGTTGACGATGAATACATAGGTGAGAAATGCGGCGAAGGGGTACTTCAGGGAGATGCCCAGTAAGATAACGCCCACCACGGCCAGGCCGACGTAGTAGTAGGGCAGTTGTAAAAGCACGCAGACGACCAGAAACGCCGCCGCCAGAAGTGCGCACGCGGTGAGATCGCGGTGCCGACGGGCGTATTCCAGCAATCTCTCGTTGGACCTGTGGAGTATCCCCGGTTGCGAAAGGTTCATCTCGTGTTGGCCGGTTTAGCGGCTACGTAGTCGTACAGCTCGAGGAGGTCTTTGGCCAGAAGCGGCCAGTTGTACCGTTCGTCAATCCGTTTCCTGCCGGATTCCCCGATTTTTCTTCGCCTGTCCGCATCATCCAGGAGCATAGCACAGGCGCGGACCAGATCGGCGTCGGTTTCAGCCACCAGGGCGTCCCGACCGGGGATGAATTCGATCCCCTCCATGGTCTTCGGTGTGGCTACGAGGGGTCTGGCGGCGGCCCAGGCCTCCGGCACCTTGTTCTTGAAGCCCACGCCGTAGGAAAGAGGGCTGCAGTACACCGATCCGCGGGCAAGCCACTCCGGCACCGATTCCACCCGACCGGTGATGATGTTCCCCGGATTGCGGGCGGCGGCCCTCTCCATGCGTCGGGTGGGGCGGTTTCCCACGATGAAAACCGTGAGCTTCGGCCACCTCCTGCGTAGCGGGGGGGCGATCCTCCCCATGAGCCTCAGCGCGGCCAGTTCGTTGGGGGGGTAATCGAAGGAGCCGCTAAAAACGAGGCTGGGGAATTCCTCGACCTGTGGGTCGGGAGCCGAGGTACAGGGATCGGCACCGTTGGAGACAACGCCCACGTGCAGGGCGGGATTCAGCTTCTTCACGGCCCGGGCTTCCACGGTGGTGCACATACCCACGGCGTCGTAATAACCGTACAGACGCGGCTCGAGGCGCCGGAACTTCAGGAGGTCCAGGGCGAGGGTCGGTTTTCTGCGCCAGGGGGCCAATTTCAGGTTTTCCATGTAATTTCTGTAAATTGCGTCGTGGGGCAGGATCAGCCGCGGCGGCGTCCTCAGACCCACGATTGCGCCGCCGAGGAAGCACCCCTCCACGTGCAGGAGGTCGTAACGGTCGAGGCTCAAGGCCCGTTTCACCGCCCCACGGACGGGCGATTTGCCGGGGGCATAGCTCGGTGTGCCAGGGGCATAGCTCGCTTCGCTCGGTTCGCGGTAGGCGACGATGGAAAAAGGATACGGGCTGATTAGGGAGCGGAGCTTGTCCCGGATGCCCGCGCGAGGTTTGTACGGTTCGATTCTGATGCTGCGGGCATGGGGCCGTAAACCCTCGATGTCTTCTCGCCTGGGCTCGGCGGGAGGGAAGAGGAGGAGGTCCACCTCGTGAAACCGGGAAGCCTCGCGCAGGAGGTGGAAAAACTTGCTCTCCCCCCCGCCCACCGGGGGGTAAGGCATCAGCGTCGAAACGCAAAGCACCCTATATCCCGGCACGGCCTTCCCCGTTCAACATTTCGAGGATGAGCCGGACCACCCTGGCCGCGGAGTCCCCGTCCGCCGCGCACTCGTGGCGGGCGACGTACTCCTCGCGGCCTCGGGCCAGCTCATGGACGACCTCACCTTCGATTATCCGTTTTATCCGTTCCGCTATCTGCTCCGCTTCTTTTACCCGGAGAACGGCCTCCGAATCCACGTAAGGCAGCACCGGTGTCTCATCACCGGTCTTGAAGACCACCACCGGCCGCCCCAGCATGATCGCCTCCACGCCCACGGTGGAGAAGGCCGTGAGGATGACGTCCGACGAGGCGAGCAGGGCGTACAGGTCTATCTTCTTCGGCAGGAGAGCGTCCCGGGGCG
This sequence comes from Candidatus Coatesbacteria bacterium RBG_13_66_14, assembly GCA_001774505.1. GTDB lineage: Bacteria > RBG-13-66-14 > RBG-13-66-14 > RBG-13-66-14 > RBG-13-66-14 > RBG-13-66-14. The sequence goes on from MFAF01000066.1 coordinate 28,798, forward strand.
CCCCAAGCTCGCTCAAAATCAGGCGCAGGTCCCCGAGGTTATCGCGGGGGTGCGGTTTGACCAATACCCGCAGTCGGGGTATCTCCCGACCGGCGAGGAACGCCCCCCGCAGCATCTCCCGGCGCGTGTCCTCGGTGAGGGCGACGTCGGGCGGCTGGGTGATGACGACCAGCAGGCGTTCATCCGCCTCTTTCTCTGCGGGCTCTTTCTCGCGGTACCGGGCCAGCCTGTCGAAGGAGGGCTGGCCTGTAACGACCATCTTCTCTCGGGGTACCCCGTTCTTGGCGTATATGTCCTCCGAGTATGTCCCGCTCACCGCCAGCCTGTCCGCCTCCACCCGTCCGAAGAGCGGCGAGTCCCAAATCATGTCGTGGGATTCGATCGCCAGGGTGCGAATCCCCCTATCGGCGGCCATTCGGATGGCTAGGTTGACGAGCTCGTTGCGTTCCGTCAGGCACACGAGAATCCCCGGCTTCACCGTTTCGAGCAGTTCCTCGACGGCCGCCGCCCGGGGAATCAGCCTCCAGAAGAGCTGCCGAACGACGCTCGCGAGCCAACCCCGGGTATACCCCCCCAGGTCCAGTCCCCTCCACGGGAGGCGGGGCAGGATTTGGGGCAACTCCGGTCCGATCCGCCAGTAGCTCCGGTAGGCCCCGATCCATTCGCCGAGGCGTTTCGGTCGGACCCACCCGTCGAGGTCGTACCGGCGGACGGCGGGATGAAGCTCGCTTGGCTTCACCGGATATGTCGTCGCCAGTCCGACCCGCACCCCTCCGGGCATCCCGTCCACCACGGGCCGCCAGGTCGCCCTCTCGGAGGGAAGGGTCGTCAGAATCAGGCAATCCGTCGGCTCGGCCCTCCGGCTTCTTCCCACCGAACGCGGGAGCGACGACGCCAGCTTGAGCCTGCGGGCCAAGCCCTCGTTCAGGGGGATGCGCGGTCCCGCGCCGACCTTGAATATCCGCAGGCTGCGAGTGAAGGACGGGGTGGACGTACCGGGCGCGACGAGGCGGACGCCTCCGCCTCGGCAAACTTCGTCGAGAACCCCGGCCAGAAGCTCGTCCCCGCCCAGGAGGGTTGCCGCGTAAACATCTTCCGTCAGCGCCGAGTCCAGAATCGCCGCGCTCAGGCATGCCCGGCGCAGATAGTACCAGTAGAAGAGGTGCCAGATGACCCGCGTCACGTCGTCCCGGCCGAGGGCCTCGAACACGCGGTCGGTGAGCTCCTTCGACTCGGCGTCCACCCTCCGGATTCCGTCCCGCCCCAGAGCCTCCTCGGAGGTCGCAACGGCGACGCCTTTGTCCCGGCAGACCTTCAACAATGACGCGCCGAGCACCCCCGGGAGAAGTTCCGTCACGGTCGGTTCGCGACTCGAGCGCCTCTGGCGGTCAATCTCCCGCTCCAGCGCCTTCGGGGCGACGTATCCGGCCAGACCCAGAATAGACGGTGCCCTAATCATCCAACTCACCGCGGGATCGGAAGAGGCGTTCGCGGAGTCGTGTCTTCAACATCTTAAGCAGCCCCAGCCTGCGTTCACCGTAAACGATGAGGGGCAGAGCGAGGACGAAAAAGGCGCCGGTTCCGGTCATCAGGCGTAGAAATGTCGGCCAGTGACCGATGTAGGACAATCCGTATTTTAATCCCTCCACGAGCGCGCCGACGTAGCCCAGAGGCAGGACGATCCGCAGGAGGAAGCCCAGCCGCTCCCGCAGATTCATCCCCACCTCTTTCGCCGCGAAGTGGTTGACGATGAGGGAATTGACGATGATGGCGCCCGTACCCACCAGCACGATGGACCAGCTTGTGCCGTAACGGAACAGGGCCAGGGTGCAGCCCGCGACGGCCAGGAGCAGGATGCCTACCTGCATCCCGATCCACAGACCGACGCGACGGCGGTCCAGGAGGAGATTGATTAGTGTGTTACCGGCGATGGTGATGATGGCGTAGAAGGCCATCCGGGGAGCGTAGAGGTCAATGAGCGCCAGGGACGGGGCGTAGTTGGGCAGCCATGACGCCAGAACCGTTCTCGAGCCTATGACCGCCAGCCCGGCCAACAGGGCGCCCACGTAGGCGGTCGCCTCGGTATAGCTCACCAGGCGGCGCCGGAGCTCGCCGATTTCACCGGCGCCGGTGCTCCGAGCCAGTTCCGGGTTGAGGACGACGCCGAGCTTGCCCGGAACCAGGATGACGAGCATCCCCACCGTGGCCGCCAGGTTCAAAAACCCCCGGTCCACCCCGCCGATGAAACGGGCGATGAACAGCTTGTCAACGCTCTCCAGGCAAAAGCGGAGGAATACGACGATGGTCAGCGGCAGCCCCACGCGCATCACCCGGATAATTTTCGACCAGTCGAGACGAGGAACCAGGCGCAGTTTACGGGGGTATCCGATCCGGCTCCAGTAGATGACGACGAAGATGAACTCCACGATGATGAGGGCTCCGGCGGCGCCGAGAATCCCGAAGAGCTGCGCCCCCAGCAGGGTTAGGCCGACGGACGACAGGAAGTAGAGGAACTCGAGGAAGGCGATGAGACGGAAACGACTCTCAGCCTGGTAGAGGTTGGTTAAAATCGCGGTCAGGTTCCTCAGGGGTACCAGGGCCGCACCGGCGCCGAGGATGACGAATCCGAGGAGTGCGCCTTCTTCTATCTGTGTCCAGCCGAGGAGGAAGGCGGCAATGATGGCCACGAGACCCATCAGGAGCACGAAGCCCAGGGAGGAGTTGCGGAGGTCGGCGATTTCCTCCTCAGGGGTCCCCGCCCCCCGAAGGTAGGGAATCTGGCGGTAGATGCCCAGCGTCACGCCGAGATGGGCGTAGGCCCCGTAGCCCACGATGAGGTTGATGACGAGGAGCAGACCGTAATGTGCCGGATCGGCGATGATTT
>MFAF01000066.1:31765-34481 GCA_001774505.1 Candidatus Coatesbacteria bacterium RBG_13_66_14
GGCTCGCCTTGGCTTTACCCGGGGGCAATTCCGGCCTCGATCGTTGGGTTTCCCAAAATACGGATCCTGGGGGAAAAAACGGCCGAAAGCGGTCTCCCGGCTTCCGGCCCCGTGAAAGGGAATGCTACTCCCACTCCCGACGCAGCTCGGTCAGCCGTCGGTTGACATCTTCACCGTGCGCCACGAGGCGTCTCAACGCCGCGGTTACCCGCCGGACGTCCCCCTCCTCCTGGTGGGAGTAGAGCGGGAGACAGAGCGCGCACTCCGCGAGTTTCTCGGTGACCCTCAACGGCCCCTGCGTCCGTGACAGGCCGGCGAAGCGGCGCTGGAGGTGCAGCGGCGGCGAGAAATATTTCTTGGTTCCGATGTTCTCCGCGGCCAGCCCCTCGGCGAGGTCGTCGCGCTTCATTCCCAACTCATCGGAATCCACCACGACTGCGAGGTCCTTGAAAGTCGAGACGGCGCCCGGCGGCAGCGTCTGGAACCCCAGGCCGGGGACGTCCCCCAGCTCGTCATGGTAGATCCCGACCAGGCGGCGACGATTCCGGAGGTTCTTCTCCAGGCGCCGGAGGGAGGCCCTTCCCAGCACTGCGTTGAGCTCGCTCATTCTGCCGTTCAGCCCCCGGGTGGGGTCGGTGGCCGAGTCCAGGATGCCGAGGTTCCGGCGGCGCCTGAGGTCGGCGGCGGTCGCCTCCTCGCGGCAGACGACCAGGCCCCCCTCTCCGGAAGTGACCGGCTTGGTGGGCGAGAGGGAGAAGACCTCGACGTCGCCGAAGCGCCCGGCCGGCGTTCCGTCCTGTACGGCGCCGAAAGCGTGGGCGGCGTCGAGAATCAGCGGTATCCCGTGGGCGTCGGCCAGCTTGCGCAGCGTCGCCACCGGGGGCGGGCAACCGAAGACGTACACTCCGACTATGGCCCTCGTTTTTTCCCCGACGGCCCTTTCCACCGCCCCGGCGTCCACGTTGAAGTCGCCCGGCCTCGCGTCCACGAACACCGGCGTCAGCGCGTTCCACGTCGCCGCGAGCCCCGTGGCGAAGTAGGTGAAGCTCGGCATCACCACCTCGCCCGGCGGCTCGATGAGTGAGAGGGCCAGGATCAACCCCGTGGTGCAGTTGGAGACCGCGACCACCTTCTCCGGCTCCGTCCCCATCCAGGCCGCCGTTTCACGCTCGAAGGCCTCCACCTGCGGACCGTTCGTGATGATGCCGCTCGCGAGCACGCGCTCCAGCTCGCCGGAAATTTCCTCGAATCCGGGCAGTGTGGGTCTGGCCACCGGGATGGGCTCCCGGAAGGCGGGCGCGCCGCCCAGTATCGCCGGTTGGTCTTTCCCCGACCAGTCTGCCGGAGTCAGGAGCCGCGCGGGCCGTCCGTCCTCGATGAAGGGGACGAGCTTGATTCCTCGCTCCTCCGCGACACGGGCGAGTTCGGCGCGGTCGAACCCCTCCGTCGCCGTCACCGGCTTGCGATGGTAGAGCTTCTCCACCGGGTCGTCCTGGCCGCCTCCCCCGAGCAGGTGGCGCCGGACATCGCCGTCGGTGAGCGTGCCCAGCAGCCTGCCGTCGGTATCCACCACCAGCGCCATCCCCAAGCGTCCGGCGTCTATCACCTCCATTGCCCGGCGCAGACCGTCGGCGGGGGACAGGAAGAGCTTTTTCAGGGGCAAGGGGTTTAAACCCCGTGTCTCCTTTTTGGTCGCCATGGCACCTCTCGGGTCAACCGCGGAGCGTTTTATCCATGAGGGTGTCGTCGGTCGGGGTTTCAAGTATTTTTTTCAGCGCCCTGGGCGCCGCGCCACCGTCGCCGTAGGGTGAGGGGCGCCGGAGGAGCCGTTCGCGGATGCCCGCCTCGGCGAGGATTTTCCCGAGCGCCGCCCGGGTCTCTCCGGGATCGGCGTCGGTGTCGAAGACGTTGGCCCCGCGCTCGCGTCCCCGCTGCCGAGGGCCGACGTTGACCGCCGGCGTTCCCAGGACGGAGCACTCGATGAGCCCCGCCGAAGAGTTGCCCACGAGGGCCCGCGTCCGGCGCAGGATTTCGGTGAACGACTCCGACGCCAGGTTGGCCTGGAGCGCGCGGTGCGGCCCACGACCCACCCACCGTTCCAGTTCTTCGACTATCGGCCGTCCACCGGCGTCGGCGTTGGGGTGGAGGGCGAGGGTGGGGAGGGAGGCGGCGTCCAGCGCCTTCAGGCACGCCGCGAGCCCCTTTGCCGTCCTCTCCGGCTCCCCGGGGAGGGGGTGGTACACCAGCACCAGGAAGTCGCCGTCCAGATTCAAACCCACACGTTCGCACAGAGCGCGAAGCTCTACCGGGCCGAGGGGCGGGCTGGAAAGGGCGTGATCGGCCGCCAGGGAGCCCACCGGGAGCACCCTCCAGGCCTCCTCCCCCCATGCCAGCAGCCTTTCCGCCGCTGACCGGGTGGCGGGGAACAGCAGATGGGCCAGACGGCTGACGGCGTGGCGGGGCCCGTCATCCACCAGGGACAGGTCCCCGGCGTGGAACTGGGCCAGCGGGACGCGGCAGTACCACGCAGCCACGGCGGCGCCCAGCACCTCGACCCGGTCCCCCAGCACCACGAGCCAGTCCGGCCGGTCGCGGAGCCAGAGGCGCGCCAGCTCCCCGGTCACGCGGGACGCCAGCTCCGCCATGCCCGCCGGTGCGTCGTCGTCCTCGGCCACGGGGGCCAGGGTCAGCGGCTCGAACCCGTCCCGGCGGATCT
>MFAF01000066.1:34529-36067 GCA_001774505.1 Candidatus Coatesbacteria bacterium RBG_13_66_14
ATAGGACCAACTCCGCCTCCGGCTCTTCCTCCACCCGCCGGATGAATGGGCGGAGCAGGCCGTAATCGGAGCGACAACCGGTGAGGATGGCTATCCGCCGGTGCTTCAAGTCAGGGCTTCTTGATGTAGAGCCCGCCCAGGAGCCGCCGCTTGACGACGTAGGTGCCGTGCTTGGCGATGTGCGCCTCGGCGGCGTGGAATATCAGGTCCAGGAGATCGTCGCGCGTGCGGTTGTCGGTGGCCAGGAGCCCGTAGAGCTTCCCGGTCGCGTAGAACTCGGCCACGTCCTGGGGCCGTGGGAAGCTCAGGTCGTTGGCGAATTCGACCCGTTTGCCGGGGCCGAAAATGTCATCCAGGAGCGGCAGGACCTCGGCGGTCATGTCCCTCCCCCGGGCGGCCATTTCGGCGGTGGGGTGCTCCCCCACCAGCTCCCAGTGCATCTGCATGAACTCGGCCTGGTCGTCGGGGGCGGAGCCGGTGACGAGCAGCCGGCCGTTGGGGTGGAGGATCCGCCTGATCTCCTTCACGGCGAGGTCGAGATCGGGCATGATGGTGAGGGTGAAGTTGGACACCGCCGCGTCGTAGGAGCCGTTGGGCCAGGGCCAGGGGGCCTCCCACCGCCACAGGTCGAAGGAGACTGGCAGGCCTTCCCTGTCGAGGGCGTCCCAGGCCGCCGCGTAGTCCGTTTCGTTGTCAATCCCCTTGGCGTGGCCGTCCGGGGCCACCGCCCGGGCCAGCGGGACCGTTATGTGCCCCACACCGCAGCCGATGTCTATGACCCGCTCCCCCGAGGCCAGCCCCAGGTTGGCGATGGTCCAGCCGGCGAGGTCCGCGTTGCCGAAGCGCCGGTGGATCGAGGCCACGCTCCTCATCCGGATGGCCTCGGTGGGCAGCGTTTCGGGGGCGGTATCGTAGATTTCGTACTCCACTTTCACCCCTTTTTAAAGAGGATAGATTACTCCACGTCATCCTCGGTCAGCGGTTGATCCGCCGCCAGCGAGTTTTTCAGCTTTTTTCCGAACAGGCCGTCCACGACGCGCGGATCGAGCCCCACCGCCGGCCGCTTGGCGGTCAGATCCCCCGGCGCCAGGCGGTGACCCGCCGAAAGTCTCCGCGTCGTCCGGAGGCCCTTCCGCGCGACCGACCGGGTGTCCTCTTCCGAAGGGGTGGAGCGTTTCTTTCCATCGCCCAGGGTGCGCTCCGTGAGTCGGATGTTCCGGACGAGCTCTTGAAAACCGGCCGGGTCGAGGCTGGCCGCGTGGTCGGGGCCCGCGGCGTCCGAGTCCAGGGTGAAGTGCTTCTCCACGGCGCAGGCGCCCAGGGCCACGGCCAGGCATGCGGCCTGAACGCCCGGGCTGTGGTCGGAGAGGCCCACGGGACGGTCGAAGCGTTCACGCAGAGCGGTCAGGGAGCGCAGGTTCAGTTCTTCCACCGGGGCGGGGTACGCGCTGGTGCAGTGGAAGAGGAGGATTTCCGCCTCGCCCAGGCGGTCCACGGCCCAGGCGACATCCGCCAGGTCCGCCATCCCCGTGGAGACC
>MFAF01000067.1:0-106 GCA_001774505.1 Candidatus Coatesbacteria bacterium RBG_13_66_14
AGTTGAGTAACCCGTCGTAGGTTGCTCAATCTTTTTTGAAGAGGAAAGCAGATGAAAACACTCGTGTTACTTGTCGTCCTAATCGTCGCGGTGGTCATGGCGGCTG
>MFAF01000067.1:164-4264 GCA_001774505.1 Candidatus Coatesbacteria bacterium RBG_13_66_14
CAGGCAAAGCGAGGTCCGCTGCGACCGCGAGGGCCTGGACGCTTACGGCTGCAACGACGACGCTTTTCTGTTGTACGTCGGCTCGCCAATCAACCTCTGCGGTTACGACGGCGTCAGTATGAGTATAGTCTACATGCAGGAGACCGCCGACGACGGCGATTACTGCATGCTCTACCTCGACGACGGCGATCAACAGTACACACTGGTTCACACCTTCGAGGACACCGATGGCGTCGGAGGTGTAAAGCTCATGCTCGACGACTTCTACGGGGTTCGAAACCTGGGAATTTGTTTCGAGTGGGTCTCCGACTCGGTCGGCGTGGACAAGGGCTTCCGCCTGTACAGCATCGAAATGTACGGCTGCAATTGGGGCGAGGGCGAGTACACTAACATCTTTACTTGGGATGCCGATGAAGACATTACCGGCCACCAGACCGTCGGTATTGACTGGATGTTGTTCGGCGGCAGCCTGAACTGCCTGGCCTTCGAGTACGGCACCGAAGCGGACGCCCAGGGCTGGTGGGCCATTGACAACGTGGAGCTCGTAGCCGACGGTGAGAGCGTCATGCCCCTGCAATCCGGCGGCTACGGCGTGGAGGACTTCTCCAGCGGCGGCTGGTATCAGGACCATCCAGGCGGCCTCCCCGGCGAGTGGGAAATCGGCACCGACCACGTCACCGGGAATATGTACGGTCAGAACTGGCAGAGCGATTCCGCCGCCCATCCGGGGTCGCCGTACAAGGCCGAGACGTTATCGCCCTGGCTCACCATCGGCAATGACAGCATGATAACCCTCTTTTTCGACACCTGGTTCCACCCGGGGGCGGCCGGCGAGTACGCCTCACTCGGCTGCTACACCACACGTGGTCACGTTGCGTACATGGAGCAGTTTTACCATCTCTACGACTGGGAAGCCTACGATTACGGCACCGGTGTGCAGGAGACCTCCTGGGGGGCCATCAAGGCGGGGTTCTAGCGGGTGACCCTCCGCCAATTTTCTACGCTCCGATTTAGGGCGGCCCCGTAGGATAAATCCTCCGCGGGCCGCCGCTAATTGCGATAACGTAGGGGCGACCCGTAGGACGAGTCCTCTGCGGTCGCCCGCGGGCCGACCTGAACGGCGCGCCGTCGGTCGGCCTCTACGAGGACGATTCACAGGGGCGGGTGACCACATTAACCGTGCGTTGAATGTAGGGCGGGGACTTTAGTCCCCGCCGTTTTTACGCTCCCGGCCCCGACCCTCACCCTAATCCTCTCCCTAAAAGGGAGAGGGAACAGCTGCACCCCCCTCCCTGGCCCGTAGGCGCGCCGCCCCCCAAAGGGGAGAGGGGGACGCGGCGGGCACTTCCTTGATGGACCCCATCCGGCGTGCTATACTTCTCCGACCGCCGGAAACGAGGGCGGCGCGACTATGAGGGTGAGGGATGGGCAAACGAACACTCCAGGTGGGCCGGCTGATCCGGAACGCCCTTGCCGAGCTCATCATCGAGATGCGGGACCCCCGCGTCAAGGAGGTCACCCTCACCGACGTCGTTATCTCGACGGACCTCCTCTACGCCAAGGTTTACGTGGACGTCTTCGGCGACGAGGCGGAGGCCGCCCGGGCCATCCGGGCGCTCGAGCGCGCCTCCGGGTACCTGCGCCGGTGCCTGGCGGAAAGATTGAACCTGCGCAACACGCCGGAGCTGCGCTTCCTCTTCGACAGCGACCTGCGTCGGGGCGAGCGGGTTTCCCGCCTGCTCCGCGACACCGAGGAGCCGGGGGATGAGTGATGGTCCGAGTCTTGATTTCGACGGCGCCGCGGCGCTGATCGGGGGCGCCCGCCGCCTCTTCCTGGTCACCCACGTCAACCCCGACGGCGACGCCGTGGGGAGCACCGCCGCCCTGGCCCACCTGGCCTCGGGGCGGGGCGTGGAGGCCGTCTGCTACTGCCCCGACGCCGTCCCGGCGGCTTTCCGCTTTCTGGCCGGGGCCGAGCTTTTCACCCGTGACACGGGTGCCCTCGACGACTCCGACGCGGTCGTGGTGATTGATTGCAGCGACCCCTGGCGCCTGGGTCCGGAGAACAACCGGATTCTGGCGCGCCGGGAGAGGGTAGTCCTCATTGACCACCACACCGACGTCGCCCCCTTCGGCGGGGTCAACATCGTGGACCCGACGGCCGCCGCCAGCGGGGTGCTGGTGTACGAACTTCTCGGACGCCTCGGCTGGCCGGTGGACGTGCCCGCCGCCGAGGGGCTCTACGCCGCCATAGACACCGATACCGGTTCCTTCCGTTACCCCAACACCGACGCCCGGTGCCTGCGGATAACCGCCGAGCTCATCGAGCGGGGCCTCAAGACGGACCGGGTGGCGCACCGGATCTACGAGTCCCACCGCTTCGAGCGACACATCCTCCTGGGGTTGGCCCTCAAGACGCTGGAGCGGGAGCTGGACGGCCGGCTGGTCTTGGTGAGCGTCACGCTGGAGATGCTTTCCCAGACCGGCGCCGACGTGGAGGACACCGACGACATCGTGGACTACGCCCGCGGCATCGAGGGGGTCGAGGTGGGGGCCTTCCTGCGCGAGGACCCGGGAGGGCTGGTGAAGCTGTCGCTGCGGTCCAAGGGCGGCGTGGCGGTGAACGAGCTGGCCCGGCTCATCGGCGGGGGCGGGCATCCCTGCGCGGCCGGGGCTCGATTTGAGGGGACCCTCGCCGAGGCCCGGCGCTGGGTCATCGAGACGGTGCGCTCCGCCCTGGACGGCGGACCGGAGGGGTAGTGGCCGAAGAGCTCACAGGCGTGCTCAACTGCGACAAGCCGGCGGGCTGGACGAGCTTCGACGTCATCCGCAAGCTGCGCCGCGCCCTGGGGATGAAGAAGATGGGCCACACCGGTTCGCTGGACCCCATCGCCACCGGTGTGCTGGTCATCTGTCTCGGGCGTGCCACGCGGCTGGTGGACCTGTTGATGGCCACGGAGAAAGAGTACCGCGCCTGGGTCCGTTTCGGCGCCGCCACCGACACCTACGACGCCGAGGGGGAGGTAACCGACGAGGCGGAGCCGCCCGCGGACCTGCGCGCCGCCATTGAGGAGGTCATCCCCCGGTTCCAGGGCGAGATAATGCAGAGCCCTCCCCCCTATTCCGCGGCCAAGGTGGGCGGGGAGAGGCTCTACAAGCTGGCGCGGAAGGGGAAGCCCGTACACGTCCCGCCCCGGCAGGTGAACGTCTTCAGTTTCGATTTCGTCGGCCTCGAGGGCGCGCAGGCCGAGTTCCTCATCTCCTGCTCCAAGGGGACCTACGTCCGCGCCCTGGCCCACGACATGGGCCGGGCCATCGGCTGCGGCGCCCACCTGGCCGGCCTGGTCCGCACGCGCAACGGCGTTTTCACCGTGGAAGAGGCCCTCGGTGTGGACCGCCCGCCCGCGGAGCTCCACGAGGCGGCCCTGGAGAAGCTGGTCCAGCCCGAGCGCTCCCTGACCTACCTCGCCAAGTGCCGGGTTTCCGCCGATGAGCTCACCCGTTACCTCCACGGCATCCCGGTGACCCTGGGAGAGCGGCACCCCGTGGGGACCCTGTTGCGCGTGTACTCACCCGAGGGCTTCGTCGGCGTGGGCCAGGTGGAGCCCGGTCCCGGCGGCGCGGTCGTTCAACCCCGGACGACCCTCATCACCCCCGATTCCTAGCCAGGCGCCATGGAACTCTACCCCGGCATCGAATCCGCCCGGGGCCGCCTGCAACCAGGCGGCTGCTTCACCGTCGGCACCTTCGACGGGGTGCACCTTGGTCACCAGCGCCTGTTGGCCCTCCTCGACGAGATGTCGGGTAACTCCCCGGCGGTGGTGCTCACCTTCCGGCGTCACCCTCTGGCCGCTCTCCGGCCTGAATGCGCCCCGGAGCCGCTGACCAGCGTTGAGCGGCGTCTCGAGCTCCTCGCCCTCGCCGGAGCCGACGCCGCCATTCTGGTGGAGTTCGAAAAAACCTTCGCCGCGCTCACCGCTGAAGAGCTCCTCCGCCGGCTGGTGGATGAACTGGGGATGACCGGCATGGCGCGGGGTTACGACCACCGATTCGGATCCGACCACGCCGACGCGGGGAAGCTCGGCGAGTTGGCGCGGGGG
>MFAF01000067.1:4277-6028 GCA_001774505.1 Candidatus Coatesbacteria bacterium RBG_13_66_14
ACGAGGTGCTCGAGCCGGTGACCGAGTGCGGCCTGGTCGTCAAGAGCAAGAACGTCAGGCTCCTGTTGGCCGAGGGTGACGTGTCCAGGGCGGCCTGCCTTCTGGGCAAGCCGCACCGGCTGCTGGGCCGGGTGGTGAAGGGGCTCGGGCTGGCGCGCAAGCTCGGATTCCCCACCGCCAACATCCCCGATTACTACGAGATGCCGCCCAAGCCGGGGGTTTACGCCGTGGAGGGGCGGCTCATCGGGCACATTTACCGGGGGGTGGCCAACATCGGCTGGCGCCCGACGGTGGAGGACTCGCCCTCCGGGGCCAAGCCGATGCTGGAGGTCCACCTCTTCGACCAGCGGATGGACGCCTACGGGGCGGCGGTGGCGGTGGATTTCCACGCCCGGCTGCGCGACGAGGTGCGCTTCCCGGACCTTAAGGCGCTCAAGGAGCAGATTGAGCGGGACGTGGAGGCGGCGCGGGAGTGGTGGGCGGCGCACCCCTGCGGGGCGGAGTACGCCTGAGTGTCGCGCTGTTTGATAACGCAGGGCGGGGACTTCAGTCCCCGCCGTTTTCGCCTGGAGACAAGGGGCTTGAGCCCCTTGTTTGTTAAACCCAAAAATTAATCCGATATTTCTCAAACCGCTCTTGCCAAATCCCTTTTTATGTGCTAATTTAACTGGTGCAATTGATTAGTCCCACTAACGGAGGTTAAAATGCGCAAGGCGCTGATACTCGGGGGGGGGGGGAGACCTTTGGAATGGCCGTATTCCTGATAATTTTAAATACTCCATCCACAAGTACGAAGTCGAGTAACCCGTCGGGGTTGCTCTTTTCTTTGGAGGAAACGGGATGAAAACCCTTGTATTCTTCACCATTCTAGCCGTAACGATGGCCTTAGCGGGCAACGCCGTGTCCGTGGACACGGTCGAGCCGCCCACGGAGCACAACGCCCATTGGCAGTGGATTCATGACGGCCTCGTCGCCTGCGTCCGTGACGGCCTGGACGTCTACGGTTCCAACGACGATGCCTGGTTATCATACGTAGGGTTCATCGATGGCAATCCCATAAACATCCACGGCTACGACGGCGTTCGGATGCGGATAAATTACTCCCAGGAGTCCGCCGACCCCGGCGACTACTGCACGCTCTACGTCTCCGACAGCGATTACGAACACTACCTGATCCACACCTTCGAGGACGGAGATAGTGCAATTAACCTCATGCTCGACGGCTTGTACGGGACCCGGGATCTGCGCATCAGTTTCGGTTGGGTTTCCGACTCGACCGGCGTGGCCCAGGGCTTCCGCCTGTACAGCATCGAAATGTACGGCTGCGTGTGGGGCGAGGGCGAGTACACAGAGGTCTTTACCTGGGACTCCTCCGACGTGACCGGCCACCAGACCTTCGACGTGACCGACATGAGTTACAGCATCATGGGTTGCCTGTCCTTCGAGTACGGCACCGACCTGGACGCCCAGGGCTGGTGGGCCGTGGACAACGTGGAGCTCACCGCCGACGGGGTGAACGTCCTGCCCCTGCAGGCCGGTGGCTACGGCGTGGAGGACTTCTCCAGCGGCGGCTGGTATCAGGACCAACACGGCCTCTCCGGCGAATGGGAGTTGGGCACCGACCACAGCACCGGCGACATGTCGGGCGAGAACTGGCAGTGCGACTCCGCCGCCCGCCCGGGTTGGCGGTACGAGGCCGAGACCTTCACGCCCTGGGTCGCGGGCGGCGGCGACCGGACGTTCACCCTCGA
>MFAF01000067.1:6080-6598 GCA_001774505.1 Candidatus Coatesbacteria bacterium RBG_13_66_14
GATTCGCAGGGGCGCCACACCCGATGTGCGCTTAAATGTAGGGCGGGGACTTCAGTCCCCGCCGTGTTTTTTCAACGATAGCCCTTGCCCCGGCCCGTTTCCTACCTCGCCCCCGGCGGAATTATGGGGACGGGCTCGACCTTGGGCGGGGGGTTGAGCGGCGGGGGCAGCGGCCTCCAGTACGGGTCCAGCGCCGGCCACAGCGGCCCGTAATTCGAGTTGGCGTGCCAGAAGAGGTAGCCGTCGGCGCCGCCGGCCAGCGCACCGCGGATCTGGTCCCGCACGTACCCGGTAAAATCCGAGGGCGCCATAAGATCGAAGGCCTGGAGGAACGGCCGGTTGGAGCAGGATGACAGTGTGCCGGGGAACTCGGGCGGCGGCGAGTGCCGGTAGATCATCCCCGGGTGGGCCAGCTCGAGGAGGGCCCGGGTGGATTCTTGCCGGATGTCCGGCGGTGGAAGCGCCACGTATTCCGCCGCTTCCAGGCGCCCTTTCAGCACCGCCGCGCAGTCCTCAAG
>MFAF01000067.1:6694-7819 GCA_001774505.1 Candidatus Coatesbacteria bacterium RBG_13_66_14
GTCCACGTCCTGGCCCTCGGGGTTGCGCTTGGAGTAGAAGGCGGAGAAACCGAAAACGTCCACTGAGAGCTTCACCCCCGTCGGTCGCAGCACCTCCTCCGCCCGGTCCAGGAAGGCTTCTATCGCCCACTCCTTGGACCGCCCCCCGGCGTGGGGGGTGTAGGCGTGGAGGACGTCGCCCTCGGTGGGGAAGCGCAGGTAGTCGAACTGGATTTCATCCACCCCGGCCTCGGCGCAGGCCAGGGCCACGGCGAGGTGGTAATCCCAGGCCTTCTCGGCGTAGGGGTCCACCCAGACCGAGTCGGCGTGGCCCACCCAGGCCTCCCCCGTGCGCTCGTCCTTGACCGCCAGGGCGTCCCTGGCCTCGCCCCGGGGGTCGTACTCGGCCAGGTAGCAGTCGTAGTGGACGACAACCCGGGCGATGACGTAGGCCCCGGCCAGGCGCTCCACCAGCCCCGGCAGGTCGTAATACGAATGGACCGCATCGAGTTCCCAGGCCAGCGCCTCGGGCGAGAGGTCGGGCGCGTCGGCGGGCGAGCCCCGGAGCGGGGTGTAGGTCGCCAGCTCCGGTCGCGGCTCCTCGGGGATTTTCATGGGGAAGCAGATTTCGCCGGGCGCGTTCTTGGCGTCGAAGACGACACAGTTTATACGCCCCTCGGCCAGCATCCGCGCAAGCTCACTGAGCTTGGACTCCCACCCCGCCCGGAGACCGACCAGGTAGACGCCGACCAGCTCCGGCGGGGTTTCGGTGTAGGTCAACCCGACGAGCCCCTCGTCCCAGGCCACCGGGACATAGGCGCGCTCGCGGTGGGCCGCTGCCCGGCTCCACCACGCGTCGTCGTGGGCCGCCGAGGTATCGCATGGACCCTCGGACCAGGCGCCGGCAAGGGCGGGGAGCAGAAGCGGAAGGGTGATTTTTCTCATCGCGGCTCCGAACACGGCGGCCCTTTTCCGGTGATATTCTAACAGAACGGGGAGCCGCGGGCTCCCCGAGCGGTCGTTCGCTGGGGGGGCTAGAACCCCACGTAGACGCCGGCCTGAAAGGTGAGGGAGTTGATGGTCGCCGGTTCGGTGTCGGCCCAGTGGTACGTCCCGTCCGCGTAGGCCCCCATGAATCCCAGGAAG
>MFAF01000067.1:7827-10849 GCA_001774505.1 Candidatus Coatesbacteria bacterium RBG_13_66_14
CAGCCCCAGTCCCGCGTTGTAGCCGAACTTGGCCCCGGACTCGTCAATGTGCTCCTGCGTCACCTCGTCGGTGTACTCCAGGCTGTAGAAGTAGAGCCCGAGCCCCGCCAGGAGGTAGGGGGCGATGAAGCCCGGCAGTTTCAGCTTGGCCTGCAGGATGACCGGTACGATGGAGTTCATCTCCGTGGTGGGTATGCCGAGCTCGTTCTCCTTCACCGTGCCCTCGACGTAGGTGATGTTGAGGGAGGTGTCCAGGAAGGGGAGGATGCCGAGGTCGAACTTGAGGCCGCAGGTGAAACCGCCGGAGAAGGTGTCGGCGTACTCGCCCAGGGGCATCAGATACCCGACCCGGGCGCCCACGGAGAAGAAGGCCAGGCTCGGCAGGGCCAGAAGCAACGGCACGAGGATAAACATCTTGCGCATGGTCGCTCCTTGGGTTGTCGAACGGTTACCCAATCCTACCCGAAAACCGCCGGACGTTCAAGGCCGTCCGGAGTAGAGGCCGGTGGAGAGGTAGCGCTCACCCCGGTCGGGCAAAATGGTGACGAGGGTTTTCCAGGCGAAGCCGCTTTTTATCAACTTGTTGCACGCCGCCAGCGCCGCGCCGGAGCTCGGCCCCGCCAACAGACCAGTCCTTCCCGCCAGCTCCCGGCAGGCGCTGAAGGCCTCTGCGTCGCCGACCTGGATTACCCCATCCACCAGCCCGGGGTCGTAGAACGGCGGGACGAAACCGGCGCCGAGACCCTGGAGGCCGGTGAGTCCCGGCCCGCCGCCGGAGAGGACGGGGCTGGCGGCCGGCTCCACGGCGTAGACTTTGAATCCGGGATAGGCTTCCCGCAGGGCGAGGGCGCAGCCGGTGAGCGTCCCGGCGGTGCCCACGCCGCAGACGAAGGCGTCGGGCCTCGCGGGCAGATCGGCGATGAGCTCCCGGGCCGTGGTGACCCGGTGCATCTGGATCACCGCGCGGTTGGTGAACTGCCCCGCCGGCCAGGCCCCGCGCTCCGCCACTATCTCTTCCGCCCGGCGGATGGCGCCGGCCATGCCTTCCGCTGCGGGAGTCCGTTCTACCTCGGCCCCCAGGGCCCGGAGCAGTTGCACCCGCTCCTCGGAGTACCCCTCGGGCAGGACCACGGTCACCCGGTAACCCCTGGCCCGGCCCACGAGCGCCAGGCCGATGCCGGTGTTGCCACTGGTCGGCTCGACGATTTCCCCGCCCGGCGGGAGGGCTCCCGTTCTTTCGCCGTCCGCGATGAGCGCCGCCGCCACGCGGTCCTTGACGCTGCCGCCGGGGTTCGCCCCCTCCCACTTGGCGAAGAGCGCCACGCCGTCCGTCTCCAGCATGGAATCCAGCCGGACCAGGGGCGTGCCGCCGATGAGCTCGGTGATGAGTTCTATCCTCATCGGTCCCCCTTCAATCCTTTCAGCTCTTCCTCCAGCTCGCCGAGGCGCCGGTCGAGGGCCTCCAAGTGGCGGCGGAGGGGGTCGGGGAGGTTGTAGTGGTCGAAGTGCAGCCGGGCTTGCTTTTCTCGTGTACCGGCGAGGCGGGCCGGGACGCCGATGGCGATGGCACCCGGAGGCACGTCGTTGACCACCACGGCGTTGGCCCCGATGCGGGCGCCGTCGCCCACGGTTATCGCGCCGAGGACCTTGGCCCCCGCGCCGACCACCACCTTGCGGCCGAGGGTGGGGTGGCGCTTCACCGGGCGCAGGTCCACCCCCCCCAGGGTCACCCCCTGGTAGATGACGCAGTCGTCGCCGACTTGGGCGGTCTCGCCGATGACGACGCCGGCCCCGTGGTCAATGGCCACCCGACGGCCTAAGCGCGCGGCCGGGTGTATCTCGACCCCGGTGAGGAAGCGGTTGACGTTGGACAGGATGCGGGCGAGGAGCCTGGCGCCCGAGCGCCAGAGACGGTGGGCGATGCGGTGGAGGAAAATGGCGTGCAAGCCCTGGTAGGCCAGGAGGACCTCGGTGCGGCTGCGCGCCGCCGGGTCGTCCCGGTAGAGGGCGTTGACGTCTTCTCTCAGTTCGTTTAGCACCCCAAGGGGGTCTCCTTTCGTCGGGGTTTTCGTTTGTGAGCGATGCACTTTACCACATTTCATTTTATTGAGGCAAGGGGTTGAAACCCCTTGTCTATTTATCGAGGCAAGGGGCTTAAGCCCCTTGTCTTTCCAAACCGGGGGTATCCCAACACCCGCCGCGACGTGGTATGATTGAAATGTATCCTCGGAGAAGGAGGGGCGTGGGCCTCTATGAGTTCAGCCAGGGGCGCCGGTTCCTCGTCCGCGTCCCCAGGGGTGAGGAGTTGGTGGCCTACATTGACCGGCTGGTCAACGAGCAGGGCATCGCGCAGGGGTTCATCTCCGGCATCGGGGCCGTGGCGGAAGCAACCATCGGCTTCTACGACCAGAAAACCCGCGACTACCATGAGCGCGAACTCACCGGCGGCCTGGAAATCGTTTCCCTGTTAGGCAACATTTCCCGGCGGGAGGGCCGCTGCCACGCCCACCTGCACGTCGGTCTGGCCGACCATTCCGGGGCGATGTACGGCGGCCACCTGGGCCGGGCCGTGGTCTTTCTGACCGAGCTGGTCGTGGTCGAGTTCACCGGCCGAGAGCTGGAGCGGGTCCCCGACGAAGCCACCGGCCTCGTCTGCTGGCGGTAACCGATGAAGAATTTTTTAAGACGGCTGATTCCAAGCTCACTCAGACCCTATCTGCGCCAGTTTTACTTCAGATTCCGCGGGCTTTTTTACCGCGGCGACAAGGTGGAGTGTCCGGTCTGCGGGAGACGTTTTCGCGGTTTCATCACCCACGGCCTGGAACGTCTCTGCCCCGGCTGCGTCTCGGTGCGGAGGCAGCGACTGATGATCCTCTACCTGCGCCGGGAGACTGGTCTGTTCAGTGAGCCTCTCAAGGTGCTCCATATCGCCCCCGACCTCACGCTCCACCGCCTCTTTCACCGGCAGCCCAACCTCGATTACACCAGTCTCGACCTCCACCGGAAGTACGTAGACCGCAAC
>MFAF01000068.1 GCA_001774505.1 Candidatus Coatesbacteria bacterium RBG_13_66_14
TCTACGATTATCTGGGAGAGACCTTCGGCGGGAACGACGTCGCCCTGGTGGCCCTGGAGGCGGACGATGTCTTCCGCCGGGACGTTTTAACCGCGATGCGGGGCTTCGCCCGGAAGGCCGAGACCCTGGCGGGTGTTGACACCGTCCTGTGCCTGACCGAGATGCTGGACATAAAGAAAACCGAGGGCGGCATAGAGGTCGGCGACCTCATCGCCCCCGGCGAGCTGCCGGACCAGAGGGAGATAGATTCCCTGCGCCGCTACATCCTGGGAAAGGAGATGTACACCGGCATCTTCGTCTCACCCTCGGGGAAAATCGCGGTAGTGCTGGTCCGCCTCACCGGCAACGGGGACGTGGACCGGGTCGCGCTGGGCCAGGAGCTGCGCCGAACGGCCGAGGAGGTGTTCGCCTGGTCTGATGTGAAGCTCTACTACGCCGGCCTGCCGTTCCAGATTTACTACATGGACCAGATCGTCCTCGACGACATGGGCCTCTTGACCCCCGTGGTCTTCGGCCTGGTGGCGCTGGTGCTGGGCCTCTTCTACCGCCGCCTGGCGGGCGTGTTCCTGCCGCTGGCCGGCGTGGGGTTCGCCGTGGTCTGGAGCCTGGGGCTCATGGGGCTCACCGGGACCCCCATCTCGCTCATGACCGGCGTCCTGCCGGTGGTGTTGGTGGCGGTGGGTTCGGCCTACGCCATCCACGTGGTGAGCCGGTACATGGACGAGAGGCGCCAGGTGGACGACCGGCGCGAGGCGACGCGGCTCGCCATATCCCACGTAGGACTGCCGGTGCTCTTCGCCGGGCTGACCACGGTGGTCGGCTTCGTGTCCCTGGCGAGCGCCAACATCCAGATCATCCGTGAAATGGGCATCTTCGCCGCCTTCGGCGTCTTCGGGGCCACCGTCATCTCCCTGACCCTGGTCCCGGCGGTCCTGGCCATCATCGGCGGCTCGGTCAAGCGGGATTTCGTGAACCGCATGGTCGAGCCGGGAAGGATTTCCCACGGGGTGAGCCGCTTTATCGAGAGACGCCCGGCGCTGGTGAGCCTCGGCGTCCTGGCCCTCTTCATCGCGGGCGTTATCGCCCTCCCCTACGTGAAGCGCGAGGTGAACCTGGTCGAGTTCTTCCCGGAGGACTCCACCATGCGCTCGAGCGAGCGCGTGATAGAAAAGCATTTCGGCGGCAGCGTGCCGATGCAGGTGTACGTGCAGGGTGACATCCGCCACCCCAGCGTTCTGGCGCGCATGGAGCGCATCGAGAAGCTGATGCGCTCGGAGGTGGGTCACGGCGTCCAGAGCATCGGGGCGCTCCTGCGCGAGCTGTGCTTCAACCTGTACGACGAGCGCCGCATCCCGCCGACCCGCGCCGGGGTCAACGAGCTCTTCTACCTCATCGAGGGTAACGACCTTTTGAAGAACCTGGTCGCCCGTGGGGGCTACTACCCGCCGGAGGCGACGCGCCGTCTCGCCGCGTTTTACCCGTCCGCCGCCCAAGGCGATGCCGATTCCGGGACGGAAGGGGGTCTGGAGACCGAGGCGGTCATCGTCACCAACGTCTCCAGCTCCCGGACCCAGGAGATGATAGCCCACACGCAGGTGGTGGAGGATTTTCTGGAACAAAGCGTCCCACGGCTGGAATCGCCGGTGACCGTGGCCGACCTGGACGGGGCCGCCTTCGACGAGCTTCGGGACTACCAGCTCGGTTGGATAGCCTGGGGGCTCTCCCGCGACGCGTCGTACCGGGGGCTGGAGCTGGACCTGGAGGACGCCCTGCTCGCGCTCCGGGAGGCGGGGCTCGCCGAGCCGGTCTCCATGGACGACGTAACCATCGCGGGCACCCTGGCCCCCTGGGTGGAGGAATACGTGAAAAACTCCGGCGACGTGCTCTCCGACGACGGTCCCGCGCTGGAGCGCCTGGGTAAAGCCATTACCGGCGTCTGGCGACCCGGCGGAACGCTCTACCCGGACACCGCGGATCTCTCCGCCGCCATCGCCGCTGCCCTACCCCAGGCGTACCTAGCGGAATACCCCGACGACCCCGACTGGCTCGCCGACATCATCGCCAAGCGGACGACCCACCTGGTCCAGAACGGAGTGGTGGACCGATGGACGCAAAAGGTGCTGGGGAGGCTGCCCGAGCCGTTTTCCGCAAATGAGGAATTCGTTGCCGACCTGCGCGGGGCCCTCTACGAACTCACCGACCGCGCGGCCTACGTGCCGTCGGACATGGCCTGGCGCCTGACCGGCGAGCCCCCGAGGGAAATCGTCCCCCTGCTCGTCACGCAGACCGGATTCCCCCGCATCTACGGCGTCATGGAACAAAAGCTGGTGGACAACCAGAAGGCCTCCATGGCCATCGCCTACGTGCTGGTCTTCCTCCTCCTCCTAGCCGTGATGCGCAACGTCGTCGGCGGCCTGCTGGCCTCGATCCCCATCCTGCTCACGGTTTTAATCAACTTCGCCATCATGGCGCTGTGGGGAATCCCGCTGGATTTCGTCACCATGATGATCGCCAGCCTGGTCATCGGCATCGGGGTGGACTACACGATCCACTTCACGGAGTCGTTCCGCCGCGAGCTCGCGCGCTCGGAAAGCCCCGTCGCAGCGTTGGAGAAGGTCCTGGCCACCACGGGACGCGCGGTCATCATCAACGCCGTCAGCGTCGCCGCGGGCTTCCTGGTGCTCCTGGCCAGCGAAATCATCCCCCTGCGCCAGTTCGGCGTCCTGGTGGCGGTGACCATGGTCGCCAGCTCCCTGGCGGCGCTGGTCATCCTCCCGGCCATCTACTTCACCTTCCGGCCGAAATTCATTTTCAACAAGGGGTCAAAGCCCCCCGCCTCGAAGAAGGAGAACGAATGAGTCGTTTAACGTCAATCACCCTGATTCTGGTTCTCGGCGCGTGCGCGCCCACACTGGCCATCACCGCCCAGGGGATTCTGGATAAAATTTCCGACACCCTGACCGGCGCGGCCGACATGACCGCGGTGTACAAAATCACCGTCACCGACGCCGACGGCGCGAGTCAGACCTCGACGATCAAAATCTGGACCCTGGGCGACGAGAAACGGATGATCAAGTACACCTCCCCGTCCTCGGTGAAGGGCATCGGCTTTCTGGTGCTGGGCGAGGACGAGATGTACTTCTACTCCCCCAGCCGGGCCGACGTCCGCCGCATCGCCGGCCACGCCCGCAACGAGGGCTTCCACAACACCGACTTCAGCTACGCGGACCTGGCCAGCTACGACTATGCCGCGGACTACACGGCGGAACTGGTCGAGACCACCGACGCGCAGTACAAGCTGAAGCTCGTCCCGAAGTCCGGCGCCGACACGGGCTACTCGAGCCTCTACATGTGGGTCAACCGGGACACCTGGGTCTTCGACCGCATAGACTTCTACGACTCCTCGGGCCTGGCGAAACGGATTACCACGGGGTCGGTATCGGTCAGGGACGGCTACATGACCCTGGGCGCCCTGTTGATGGTCAACCAGGGGACCGGCCACAAGACCCAGATAACCATCTCCAGCGTGGAGTACGACACCGGGCTCGAGTCGTCCTTCTTCAGCCAGCGCGAACTCAAGAAATAATCGGGGGTATCCATGAAACGCTTACCCGTCATGTTTTTACTGGCGCTCCTGGCGGCCGCCTCCACGGCCCGGGAGGGCGAAGGCGAGGTCGAGTATCCCGAGGCCGACCCCGGCGTCGTGGTCGAGGATTCCGCAGAAATCCCCGAGGTCGAGCTCGGCGCCGCCATCACAGTGGACCTGCGACACATGACCGAGCCGCCCCACACCTTCACCTACAACGAAAACGATCTATTCCTGTCCGTGGCGACCAAATGGGAGAAGGCCGAGGCCGCCGGCAGCCTGCGCCTGCGCGGGCTGGGATTCTCCACCGCCTCCTCCTCGGCGGACCTGGAGTACATCGGCTACGTGGACCCGTGGAGCCTGGAGCTTGAAAGCGCCTACCTCGACCTCTACGGCCTCCCCCTGGAGCCGGTGGACATCTCCATCGGCAGGCGGGAGATCGGCTGGGGGGTCGGAGACAAGCTGCGCACCTACGACGAGGTCAATCCCGGCGACTACGAGGACCCCCTGAACTTCGGCGAGCACCTGGGGGTGAACATGGTGCGGCTGACGGGCTGGTTCTCGGGCACCTGGTTCATGGAGGGCGTCTTCGTCCCCGGCTTCACCCCGGCCCGGCTCCCCGCCGAGCGGTGGCAGGAGATTCCCGAAATGGACCTCGGCGAGTTCATGGGGCTGCCGCTCTGGCTGTCGGAGCTCTCCACGCCCGTCGAGCAGCCGGAACCCACCCTGGCCGAGTCGTCCGAGTACGGCGCGCGGGTCAGGGGCAGCCTGGGGCCGGTGGACCTCGAGCTGGCTTATCTCTACACCCGGGAGCACCTCCCCGTGGCCACCGATTTGACCGTCGAGATGACCGTGGACCCCGACGCGCCACCCTTCACCATCCCGGTGAACGTAACCGCCAAAGGCACCTTCCCCCGGCGGCACATCGTCGGGGCCGCCTTCGCCGCCGACATCCTGGATATCGGCCTGTGGGGCGAGGCGGCGGCCTACATCTACCCCGAGGACGTCATCCAGACCCAGACCAGCCCCCTGGGCACCATTGAAACGGTCCTCTACCCCGAGGGCGCGTTCTTCAAGTGGATGGGCGGGATTGATTACAGCTTCGACGGCTTCTACACCCAAATCCAGTACATCCACGGCCTGTACGACGAGCGCGGCGCCGCCGAGATGGGCGACTACTTCGTCCTCGCCCTGGAGAAGGGCCTCTTCTACGACGCGCTGAAAATCCGCCTGGCCGCGGGGGTGGAGGTGCCCGACTTCGACACCCTAGACGAGAACTGGGGCTTCATCCTGCTGCCCGAACTAACCTACGAGCCGCTCTCGGGGCTCGCCGTGATTCTCGGCGGCTATTGGCTCGAGGGCGAGGGCGACTCCAAGTTTGCCGGCATGGAAACCAACGACGAGGTGTACCTGAAGGTCCGGGTGGACCTGTAAGCGCGTTGACCGGCAATGGTCGCACGACACCGTGACCGAGGGATACAAGGCCGCGAGTTAACCTCCGCATGTAAGACAAGGGGTTTTAACCCCTTGTTGTTTTTCAAGAAAAAATTGAACGGGGGCTCGATTACCCCTTCTTGTCAGCCTCAGGGGCGGCTGTCCACGGCCTCCTGTCGTTGAAATCCACGCCGAGAAGATTACCGCCGTCACCCCGCCCCTCTCCCACCGGCAAAAAAGCGGGCCCCGAAGCCCGCTCATTCTTACCGAACGACCTTTCTTTCTACCAGAAATACTCCGGCTGCCTGTAGGCGACGGTCCGCTCCAGCACCCAGCCCACCGGCTCTCCGTTGACCGTGGCCGGATTCCACAGCGTTTCGGCGAAAAAGTCCAGGGCGTCCAGGTCGGCCTCGCGGCGGCCCGAGCTCTCTATTATCCACACCTTCCCCGGCCGCCCGTCGGGCGTGACGTACACGCCCACCCTGACTTCGCCTTCCCAGCGGCGGTCGTTCAGTTTCAGGGGCGGGGAGTCCGGGATGAAGATGCCGGTCGGTTCGACCACACGGGTGGTCGCGGACGAACCGGGGGAGGGATCGTGGTCGGTCTCCTCGATCGGTTCACCCGGGATGACCGATTCGGTCGAGAGCGGCCGGAATTCGATTTCCGAAAAATCCTCCGCAACCCCGACATCCACCGAAGCCGACGCGACTTGTGTCGCCGAGACGATAGCCTCGGGCATTCCCGGGGGCTCGATGACCGTTTCGGAGGATTCGAGGCTCACCTCGACGGGCAGCTCCCGGTATACCCGGGGTGGGGGTTCCACAGAGCCCGAGCCGGCCACCAGAGCCCGCAGGAGCAGCAGGTGCGCCAGAACGGAAAACAGGACACCGCTCCTGATAAGTTGTGATCTCACGAGGTCAATGGCCCCCTACTGCGGTCCGGGGTTGTGGGCGTCCTGCCGGCCTGCGACTTCCGGCCCGATTTTACAATAAAAGAGCGGCCTCGGTCGGCTGCCTTAAACCAAACCGCACAGACCACCCCGATCCCGGTCAGAACCCGGCCGTCTGATAGGCCTGCTCGTAGGGCACGTTGACGAAGAGCTGGCAGACGGTGGGCCGCCCGTCCACGGTGGCCGGCCGCCACTGGGTGTCGCGGTAGCAGGTCAGGGCGTCCCGGTCGGCGTCCTCCCGACCCGAGGACTCTTCCACCCACATGTCCACCAGCCGCCCCTGGGCGTCTATCAGGAGCCCCAAGGTGACCGTGCCCTCCCACCGGGAGCTGGAGAGTGATTCCGGCATGACCGGGTCGTGCCGCCCGCCGACGAGAACCGGTTGGACGATGACGGCCGGCATTCTGTAATCGTAGCGGTAATCGAAGGTTTCCACCGCCGGCCTGGATTGTACGCTCTCGGCTTCCGGCCGTCCCTCTTCCTCCTCGGTCTCTATGTCCTTGTCGTCAACCACGATGGGCTCGGTGATGCTGTCCATCAACTGGCGGATGGTCGCCAGGCGCTGCGGCTCGGCGTCGGGCTCGGTGACAATGGACAGGACGTTGATGGGCCCGCCGCTGCGGAACGGCGGCTCCCCCTGCGCCACCCCGAACCGGGTCACCCACATCAGTATCAGCAGGTTGACCAGGAGGGACAGCAGCAGGAAGCGGCGAATTCCGCGCCAACCTCGTTCGTTTGGTTCCATCGTTTCACGGGGCTTGACAGGGCGCCCCCGAGATGGGATGGTTGATCGGTAAACTCTACCGGAGGTCGCTCCGTGCCGGTGAAGACCATCGCCTGGGAGAACAACTCACTCGTCATCCTCGACCAGACCTTGCTGCCGACCGAGGAGCGCTACGCCGTTCTGGAAACCGTCGAGGACGTCCACCGTGCGATTCTCCGGCTGGAGGTCCGCGGCGCCCCGGCCATCGGTGCGGCGGCGGCGTTGGGTCTCTACGTCGCCGTCCAGCACGGCGCGTTCCCTACATACGATAGCCTCAAAAACGCGCTTCGTCAAGCGGCGGATTTCCTGGCGTCGAGCCGCCCCACGGCGGTCAACCTCACCTGGGCCCTGGAGCGGATGACGGAGGTGGCCGAAGGGATGCCCGGCGCGGAGCCCGAGGCGGTGAAGCGGGCTCTCCTGGATGAGGCGCTCGCAATCATGGCCGAGGACAGGGAGGCCTGCCGGGCCATCGGACGCCACGGTCAGGGGCTCCTCGCGGACGGCTCCCGTATTCTCACCCACTGCAACGCCGGGGGGCTGGCCACCGTGGACTACGGCACCGCCCTGGGCGTGGTTTACGCCGCTTTGGAGGCGGGGAAAAAAATCCGCGTGTACGCCGACGAGACGCGGCCCCTGTTGCAGGGCGCGCGTCTGACCGCCTGGGAGTTGCAGAAATCCGGCGTGCCGGTCACTCTCATCTGCGACGGCATGGCGGCCGCGGTCATGGCCCGGGGCCTGGTGGACTGCGTGATTACCGGGGCGGACCGCATCGCCGCCAACGGCGACACGGCCAATAAAATCGGCACCTACGGGCTGGCCGTCCTGGCCCGGGAGCACGGCCTACCCTTTTACGTCGCCGCCCCTCTCTCCAGCTTCGATTTAGGCCAGCCCTCGGGGGACAAAATTCCCATCGAGGAGCGCGACCCCGACGAGGTCCGCCTGTTCCGCGGCGTGCGGACCGCGCCGCCGGGGGTGGACGTCTTCAACCCCGCCTTCGACTTGACCCCGCACCGTTACGTCACCGCCTTCGTCACCGAGCGCGGGATCATCCGGCCGCCCTTCGCGGAAACGCTGAAAGGGCTGTCGGACCGCTGACGGACCGGCTCGATACGAAAAACGACGGGGACAATAATCGTACATCCCCCTCGTAGGGGCCGACCTTCAGGTCGGCCCGCGTTTTTCCTCCACTCCTGGAATACCTGCGGTAAATTGGCTTGAGTGAGGTTTGCTGCGTGTTCCCTCTCCCTTCCGAGGAACGGCACGCCGACGGGTTTGGGTGAGGGCTACCTTATAAAACGGGCGGACCTAAAGGTCCGCCCCTAAATAATCGCAATCCGACTAACCCGCCCAACCTCTTACGGAATTTTTCAAAAATGCCCGGCATCGCCCGAGCCTGGATATATCCGTCCTCGACAGCTCCAATGGTCAGAGCACCGGCTCCTCCGCCAGAAGCTCCGCCTCCCGGGCGTCCAGCTCGGCGAAGACCCGCCGGACCATCTCCTCGGCCCCCTCGGGCATCAGCGCCTCGTTGTACCGGTCCACGAAGTATCCCAGGCCGTTATTGCCCAGCGGGACCTCGATCATGCCGCCTGTAAAGCCCTCGTGGATGGTCTTCTCCAGGACGTCGTACACCGCGTCGGTGATGTTGCGCAGCATACTGGTCAGGATGTGCCCCCTCTCTATCCAGTTCTGGTTGAGGTCGCTGCCGATGGCCAGCCGGTTGTAGTTTTTGGCCATCAGAAAGACCGCCTCGGCGCTCTTGCCGCAGAAGGCGAAGATGATGTCCACGTCGCGTCCGTACTGCTTGCGGGCCAGGAATTCGGCGCGCTGCGGGTTGTTGAGGGCGTCGGGTCCGGAGCCGATGAAATCCGCGATGACCTCGATCTCGGGGAGCTCTTGTCCCTCGTCGCGCAGGAACCCGGCGGCGATCATCGCCCCCTCCTGGTAGCCGGCCAGCACCCGCCGGCTGGAGCGGTCCTCGAAGGCCCCGATGAAGCCTATCCGGCCCGTCCGAGTGGTCATCGCCGCGATGACGCCCATGGAAACCGCGGCCCGGCGGCTCTCCAGCGATAGGGCGACGACGTTGTCCATCTCGACCTCTCCGTCCACCAGGATGAAGTGCTGGTCCGGGTGGGCGAGCGCCGCCGGTTCGAGGTCGGAGGGATCGCAGGCCACCACGATGCAGTCCAGACCGTCCGCGGACAGCTCCTCCAGGAATTTCTGAAGCTCCTCCAGGTCGCGGGGCTCCCGCTCGGTGAGGCTGACCCGGTAGTCGCGCACCGACCGGGACACGGCCAGCTTTATCGCCTCGTTGAAGGACTTGTCGTTGCTGCCGCCCAGGCCGTAGATGACGCCCAGCTTGAACTTGCCCTCTACGGTGGAGGAGTCCTCGCAGGCGGCCGCGAAGAGCAGGGCGCAGGAAAGCCCGATGAACGCCAGGAGCTTGAAGCTATCCGTCATTCCCACAGCCTCCCCGGTGAGGAGCCGACAAACCGCACAGTCGCTCCAGTCGGTCCGCGATGCGGGCGGAGGCGCCGGCCCGCTCCTCGCAGTACCTTCGCGCGGCGGCGCCCTTCACTCCGGCTTCCGCCGGGTCATCTAACAACCGTATCAGTGTTTTTTCGAGCCCGTCGAAATCTTCGACACGCTCGGCCGTACCCATCCCGGCGAGCTCCGCCGCCTCCGCCGAGTTGCCTATTCGGGGGCCGAAAACCAGCGCCGCTCCGAAGGCCGCCGGCTCCAGGACGTTGTGCAGACCTCGGTCCCAGAACCCGCCGCCGACGTAGGCGACCCTGGCCAGGGAATAAAGCTCGAAAAGGCAGCCCACCGTATCCACCAGGACCAGTCGGCCCGCGGGAATTCCTCCCCGCTCGACGAGGGCCGTCAGCCTCTCGGGATTCACCCCGCGCGCGGTCAAGAAGGATTCTATCCCCGCCAGACGCCCCTCGTCAACGTGGTGGGGGGCCAGGACCACAGCCAGATCTTCCCGCTCGGTCAGGAGTTTCACGATGATGGGCAGGAGCCCCTCCTCGTCGGGGTGGTGGGTGCTGCCGCAGACGAGGAT
>MFAF01000069.1:0-230 GCA_001774505.1 Candidatus Coatesbacteria bacterium RBG_13_66_14
CAGTGGGCCTCGATGAGCTCCAGTCCCTTGTTGAAGAGGGTGGCCGAGTCCACGGTTATCTTGGCCCCCATGCTCCAGTTCGGATGGCGGAGCGCCTCTGTGGGGGTAACGCCCGTCAGATCGGCGCGGTTCAGGAAGGGTCCGCCCGAGGCGGTGAGGATGAGCCGGGCGACCTCGCTCCGGGGAAGGTTGCCCAGGCACTGCCAGATGGCAGAGTGCTCCGAGTCTAT
>MFAF01000069.1:431-634 GCA_001774505.1 Candidatus Coatesbacteria bacterium RBG_13_66_14
CGGTGTCGCGTTTTATCGCCGAGATGGCCAGGTCGCCCAGGAGGGCCGCCAGCGCGACGACCACACCCAGAATGAGGACGTATCTCCCCTGGATGCCGGCGTTCAAGAGGTAGGCTTCGAGGGCCCAGGCGCCGCCCGCGGCCAGAACGACACCCGCGATGAGCCCCTCCACGGTCTTTTTCGGCGACAGTTGCGGGGCGAGC
>MFAF01000069.1:643-1616 GCA_001774505.1 Candidatus Coatesbacteria bacterium RBG_13_66_14
CCGAGGAGCGAGCCGACGATGTAGGCCCCGGTGTCCGCGAGCCAGAGAGCGCCCAGGGTGACCACCAGCAGCGGCCCCCCCGTGTTCCCCTGCCCTAGGAGCACCGCCGCCCCCGTCCCCAGCCCCAGGTAGAACGAGGTGAGGACGCTGCGGGAGAAAATTTCCAGCGCGCCCTCGTACCGGCGCCGCACAACCGTCAGCGCGTTGACCAGCACCGCGGCCAGGGACCCGTAGGCCAGGCCCTCGACCCCGCGGAACCAGGCGCCGATCAGAATGACCAGGGCGCCCAGACCGCTGAGGAGGGGATCGGTCGCCTTCCCCTTCTCCCGGGTCAGGTTGTGCATCTCGTACACGCCGCCGATAATGCACAGGCCCATCAGGATGACCCAGCGCCAGGTGGAGCCGTACCAGGCGCAGAAGAGAAAAACACCGGCCCAGACCAAGCCGGATAGGGTTCGGACGAGAAAATTCTTCGTTTTTTCTTCCATGATGGTGAACCGTGCAGGCTAATCGAAAGTGTTCTCGAAATCAACCCCGCCGTCACCCCGAACGGTGAGTATCAGGTGGTAGTCACCCACCTCCTCGATGTACCCGCCGGAAACCGACCGCGTCTCCCCCGAATCGTCCGTGTAGTCGAGCGTCACGTCGCTCTCCCCCCGGGGCTCGACGACGATGGTGGTCTCCTCGCCCGCGTCCAGGTTTCCGATGGTGTATGACGTTCCCTCTTCCAGGGTGACGACGACCTGGGATAATGGTCCGCCGCCGGCGTTGACCACCGTCACCCTAGGATACCCGCCGGAGCAGGAGGTCAACAGGACCGCCAGGAGCAGAATCCTGATAACCGCTTTCATCGCCCCTTCTCCCTCCCGACGCCGCCGAAGCGTCGCTCACGCCCCTCGTAGTCCTTGAGCGCCCGGTAGAGCTCCTCCCGGGAGAAATCGGGCCAGAAGACCTCGGTGATGTAGAGCTCGGC
>MFAF01000069.1:1622-1924 GCA_001774505.1 Candidatus Coatesbacteria bacterium RBG_13_66_14
TATCTGCCAGAGCAGGAAATCGGACACGCGCAGCTCCCCCGAGGTCCGGATCAGCAGGTCCACCTCGGGCTGACCGGCGGTGTAGAGCCTTTGGGCGAAGGCGAGTTCGTCCACGGGACCCTCCGACAGAACCCCCCGCCTCTGGTCCTCCAGGAGGCGGTTGACCGCGCTCAGAATCTCCTTCCGGCCGCCATAGCTCACCGCCAGGTTGAGGTTGAGCCCGGTGTTTTTGGCCGTCATCTCCTCGTCCTCGCGGACGGCCTCCCTCACGACTTCGGGGAGCATCCCCCCCTCGCCGAGGG
>MFAF01000069.1:2028-10436 GCA_001774505.1 Candidatus Coatesbacteria bacterium RBG_13_66_14
TTGGCTCTGGGTGTCGAAACGGGGCACGGGATTTTTTCTTTGGGGTCGAGGGTTTACAGTATATCGGTCGAAACGCTGAACTGTCAAGGATGTGTCGGCCTGAGCCGTCCGACGGACACTACCGCCTTTCGATCGTTGACAGGGCGGCGGGCTGCGGGTAGGATGGAGAAAATTCGATCGGCTCGAAGGTGTCCACCATCCCCACGAACGTCAGGAGCGCCGATGAAGCGGGGCCTTTTATTAATGCTCCCGGCGGTCGTCTCGGTCCTCATCCCCGGCTGCGCCGGCGGCACGGGCGGTGACGGAGACGACAACCCCTACGAGGCGGACACCCTGTCGGAAGCCCGGGAAATCGCCGCCCCCCTCGCCGGGGATTGGGACGCGGGCGCGTTCTGTTTCAACATAATCGGCCTGGAGGTGGATTCCGACGGCGTCCTGCGCGGGCCGGATTCCCTGGCCGGCGGGGACGACAAGTGGTTCTTCCGGTTCAACGACGGCGGCGACAGGGACTTCAACGTCTGCGTACATTACGACGGCGCCTATGAAACTTCCGAGGACGGCTCCTCGGAGACCTGTCACCCGCTTCCCGAGTATTCCGACGGCCACGTCAAGGACTTGATGAACACGTCCGACGACGCATTCCAGGAGAACCTGGACCCCGCGGACTACTTCTACATGCTCGACCTCCTGGCGCTGGAGTGCTCCAACACGGCGACGGTGCAGGCGTACGAGACCGATTACTCCCTCGCCGGCTGGCTGGTGATGGACGCCGACACGCTGGACATACTCGACACGTCCTGGTGATTTATTTTAGTTGACCCATGGGCGGCTCGACGGCCGCCTTTTTTTATATAGACAGGGGGGGTCGCCAGAGGCGTAGCTCGTTTTGCCTGGGGCTTAGCTCGCTTCGCTCGGTTCACTCGGTTTACCGGGGGCATTACCCGGTCTCGTTTAAATTCCTTCTCTTCTATGTGTGTTGACACCACCGGCGCACCGTGTTAAACATGGGGTGTCATTTTATGGGGGGTCATCCGTGTACCGCGTCTTCCACCACAACGCGCTGACCCCACACGGCGCCCGGGCCCGCCGGCTGCGCCGCCTCGCCCGATTCTCCGACTCCGAACCCCCTGAACAGCCCATAAATTTCCATCCCCTCCCCTGATTAAAAGATTGGGTCCAAATCCAGGACACGGGGGAAGACAAGGGGTTTAAACCCCTTGTTCAAACCCTTGTCTACGCCGGACCGCATTCCGCAACGGAGCGAGACATGGATAGGAAAAGAGCCATCATCATGGGGGCCGCGGGGCGCGACTTTCACAACTTCAACACCTTCTTCAGGAAAAATCCCGCCTACGAGGTCGTGGCCTTTACGGCCGCCCAGATTCCCGACATCGAGGGCCGCCGTTACCCCCCGGAGCTCTCGGGGGAGCTTTACCCCGACGGCATCCCCATCCACGAGGAAGAGGCGCTGCCCCGCCTGATCAAGGATCTGGGCGTGGATTTCGTCGTTTTCGCCTACTCGGACGTCTCCCATGAATATGTCATGCACCGTGCCAGCCTGGTCAACGCCGCCGGGGCGAGCTTTTTATTACTGGGCGGCCCCGCAGTGACGCTGGAGAGCTCCAAGCCGGTCATCGCCGTCTGCGCGGTGCGGACCGGGTGCGGCAAGAGCCAGACCAGCCGCCGGATAATAAACCTGCTCCAGTCCGCCGGGAAGAGAGTAGTAACCGTCCGCCACCCCATGCCCTACGGCGACCTGGCCAAGCAGCGCGTGCAGCGCTACGCCGAGATGAGCGACCTGGAGGACCACGACTGCACCATCGAGGAGATGGAGGAGTACGAGCCGCACATCGCCGCGGGCAACCTCATATACGCCGGCGTGGACTACGAGGCCATCCTGCGCGAGGCGGAGAAGGAGGCCGACGTCATCCTCTGGGACGGCGGGAACAACGACACCTCATTCTACCGGGCCGACCTGACCGTGGTAGTCACCGACCCCTTCCGGGCGGGGAACGAGCTCGCGTACTATCCCGGCGAGACGAACCTGCGCCTGGCCGACGTGATAGTCATCAACAAGCTGGGGGCCGTGCCGCCGGAAAAGCTGGCCCTGTTGCGGGAGAACATCCGCGCCACGAACCCCGGCGCCGTGGTGGTCGAGGCGGCCAGCCCGATCTTCGTGGACGACCCGGCGGTCATCACCGGCAAACGTGTCCTGGTAATCGAGGACGGCCCGACGCTCACCCACGGGGGGATGAGGTTCGGCGCCGGGACGGCGGCGGCGGAGAGGTTCGCAGCGGCGGAAGTCGTGGACCCGCGACGCTGGGCCGTGGGCAGTATCGCCGAGGTTTTTAACGAGTACCCCGAAATCGGCGTCCTCCTACCGGCCATGGGCTACGGCCCGGCGCAGGTCAAGGACCTGGAGGCCACGGTCAGGGGGATGGTCAAGGACAAGGCCATAGACTCCGTGGTCGTCGGGACGCCCATAAACCTCGCGCGGCTGATCGAAATCGGCTGCCCCGCGACGCGGGTGAGCTACGAGCTTCAGGAGATCGGGCGGCCGACGCTGGAGGACGTGCTGCGGGACCGGGCGTTCATCTGAGACGGCGGAGATGTGTGACCCCGGGATCATCGAACACCAGACGTAGGGCGGCAACTCCGTGTGCCGCCCGATTCGCAATTAAACGGGCGGGGTACGGAGCCCCCGCCCTACGATTACAGACTACGAGCGGGCGGACCTAAAGGTCCGCCTAAAATCACCCACCGCTGCCTGCTCACCCGGCGAGGCGCTTGACCAGCTCGGCCACGCGGCGGCCCAGCTTGCGCCCATGGTCCCTCGACCTCTCGTCGGGCGCGCCGGCGCAGGCCACGCCGTAATGTCCCGTGGCGGAGAAGGGGTCGCCGACCACCACCATCCCGTAGATGAGCATGGCCGAGAGGATGGAGAAGATGGTGGTCTCCTTGCCGCCGGTGGGGTCGTGGGAGGTGGCGAAGGCGGCGCCGACCTTGCTCTCCATCTTCTTCCGTACCGGCAGGAAGCGGTCTATCACCGACTTGAGCTCCGCCGCCATGGTGCCGAAATATACCGGCGAGCCGAGAATCAGGCCCTGGGATTCCAGGAAATCGTCCTGGACTATGGCGGATGTGTCCTTTAAAACGCAGGCGACCCCTTCGACCTCGCGCACGCCCTCGGCCACGGCCTCGGCCAGGGCCCGGGTGTTGCCGGTCTTTGAAAAGTAGCCCACCAGAACCTGCATCTTCACTCCTTCTTCCTCCTCTTCAATAATTTTTCGATCCAGCCAGTGAGGAACCAGCAGCCGAGGGCGGCCAGGCTCCCCCAGACCATCCCTGCCAGCACGTCCGTGGGCCAGTGGACCCCGAGGTATACGCGGCTCAAGCACACCAGAAGGGCCAGGGGGTAGGCGCCCCAGGCCAGCCTCTTATCGGCCAATGCGGCCACCAGGGCCCAGGCGAAGAGATTCGCCGCGTGGAGGCTCGGCAGGGAGCCCACGTTCGCCGCGTGAGCAACCCAGTTGAAGCTCCCGGATGGCAGGGCGTAGCAGGGACGCAACCGGGAAAAGAGGGGCTTCAAAACACGGTAGCCGATTAAATCGGAAAGGCCCACGGCCAGGACGAGGGCCGCGATACAGCGCAACGCCCCCCACCTTTTCGTGTAAACGAACCAGGCGCAGACGACGAGCCCCAGGGCGATGCCGAACCACCGACTGGACACCACGGTGAAGAGCCCGTCGAGAAAGGGGTCCCCCGCCGAGTTGAGCGCTCGGAAAAGGCCCAGGTCGAACCGGTCGTAGTAGGCGGTGAGATGCTCCACCATGGGTCGAACAGCCGTTCGTTATACGCCGGCGAGCTTGGAGCAGGCGTCCAGGACTTCCCCGACGGTAATCTCGGCGAGGCAGGCCAGGTCCCGGCGGCGGGGGCACCGCTCGAGGCCGTTCTTGGTGCAGGGCCGGCACTCCAGAATCCGCT
This sequence comes from Candidatus Coatesbacteria bacterium RBG_13_66_14, assembly GCA_001774505.1. Taxonomy (GTDB): domain Bacteria; phylum RBG-13-66-14; class RBG-13-66-14; order RBG-13-66-14; family RBG-13-66-14; genus RBG-13-66-14. The sequence goes on from MFAF01000069.1 coordinate 6,013, forward strand.
CCAGGACTCGAACCTGCCCACCTCGGGGATAGTAGCCCAACTGGCGGGTCGTCGGGCCGAAGAGAGCCACGGTGGGCGTCCCCACGGCCGTCGCCAGGTGCGTCAACCCGGTGTCGTTGCCCACCGCGACGGCGCAATGTTTGAGGAGGGCGGCCTTCTCGATGAGCTCCCGGTCGTCGGCGAAGGTTTCCGCTCCGGGGCCGATCTCCGCCGCGATGGAACCGCAGAGCCCGGCGTCGTCGGGACCGCCGAAGAGGAGGCATGTCCCGCCGAACCTTTCAATCAGCCGGCGTCCCAGCTCGACGAAGTGCGGCCAACGCTTGTTCCAGGAGCTGGCCACCGGTATCAGCCCCCACAGGGGAGGTGTGGTCCCCGCCAGCGCGGCGTCGGCTTTCGGCGGGTGAACGTCCGGCGGGCCGCCGTCGTCGGTCAGCCCCAGCTCGGCCCCGGCCTCGATGCACACCGCGGGCTGGTCGCCCCGGTTCTTCAAGAAATCCAGCTTGAAATCAATCAAAAGCCAGCGGCGGAGCGTCGCCTTTCGAATCCGAAAAATCCTCCCCGTCCGCGCCATACGGGCCAGGGGGATCGAGCGCAGGTTCTTGTGCAGGTCGAATACGACGTCGTAGCTCTCCGCACGCAGAAACCGTCCCGTCTCGCGCAGGGGGACTGCGGCGTCGAAGGGGATGACGCGGTCCACGGCGGGGTGCGATGCGATGAGCCCTGCGTAGAGCGGCTTCGTCAGGAAATGGACCTCCGCCTCGGGAAAACGTCGCCGCAGGGCGCGCAGAAACGGCGTCGTCAGGATCACGTCGCCCATGGAGGACAGGCGGATGACAAGAAACTTCATCGCTTCTTTTTCCGCAGGGCCATGAGCTTCCGCCAGGTGGTCCGCTCCAGGAAGCTCCCCGGGACGTCGCGCTCCATCTCCCGAAAAAACCGCCAGGGCACGGAGAAGGTCAGGTAACGGTCGCCGAGAAGGGCGTTGACGCACAACCGCGCGGAGAGGTCGGTGAGACCGACGACGGCCCGCGGCTTCTCCCGTTTCGCCTCGCGGTAGACGTGGATGCCGATTTGGTGGCAGCCGGCGCCCATCGGAATAATCACGTTGTCCGCCGTCTCCCGGCCGTAGTTGGATAAAACGACCAGGGCGGAGAGCTGGTCTGGGTCGGCCAGGAGGGTCACGGAGAGCGGTTCCTCTCCCGGCCCGACGGCGGAGAGCGGCCGGAGGACCACGAACTTCTCCTCAATCTCGACGGCCGGCAGCCCCTCGACGAAGAGCTTCACCAGTTCGGGGGTCTTGAGGTAACGCTCGCCGTCGAGGAAGTCCTCGCTCATCCCGGCTTCCGCCAGGCCCAGCTCCTTCAGGTGGGGGCGGTTGCCCGTGGAGAGGAAGCGGTAGAAGCCCTCCTCGCCGCCGGGCATATGAGAAATATCACCGGTGAACCCCAGGCCGATGAGCCCGCCCCGGCAGGACACCGTGTCCTTTTCCAGGGCGACGGTCTCCCCCCGGGCGGCGTCCGCCAGAAAGCGCATCACGCAGGTCCGGCCTTTGGGCGGCGTCCGGGCCCCGCGGGGCGCCTCGTCGGAAAGGGACAGCGCCACCGGCTGGTATTCGAGCCCCAGGGCGTGGACGAGCGCGCTTTCCATACTATCTCACCTCCACCAGATCGCGCACAGGGCTATCCAGACGAACATCAGCAGAAGGGTCAGGATCACCGTGTCGGAGGTTTTCAACGTCATACGACCGCCCACAAGCTCAACGGCCGCCCAGGACTCCCAGCCGAGGACCACGGTGTGAATCGGGGCCACCACCGCCAACCGCCACATCCCGACGTGGATGAGCGCCAGGTCCGCCACCGAAACGGCGAGCCAGGGGACGAAGAAGGCGACACCTATTGCGTCCAGGATGCGCCCCACCGGCGCGGATTGCCCCCTCAGCCGGAGGTAGCCCCAAACGGTGAGCACCAGCGCGCCGATCAGGAGGGCGCCGAAAACAGGCGCGGTGTAAATTTCCAGGAGCCGGTAGCCGCCGAGGTCCAGGCCGAAAGGCGGCTCCACGAAGGGCGGCTGGAGCGTCTCGTAGTCCCGCAGGAGGAAGATGGCCACGTAGGCTAACCAGCGCAGGGCCATTAGCGGCAGGCCCCAGCCTTTAAGACGCTCCAGGGCCTCCCCGTCCCCGGAGAATCCCCGGGGTTTGAACACGGCTCGGATTGGGAGCGCAATGGATTGAAGAAACCGCATGCCTCAGTGTGTCAGGGCGTAGATGATGATGTTGACGCCCATCTCGAGGGCCGCCTCGCGTATCTCCTGCGGGTCCTTGTGCACCTCGGGGTCCTCCCAGCCGTCGCCCAGGTCGCACTCGTGGGTGTAGAAGAGGACGAGCCGCCCGTTTCGGAAGATGCCGTACCCCTGGGGCGGCTCGCCGTCGTGCTCGTGGACCTTGGGCGGCCCCTGGGGGAAGTCGAAGAAGCAGTGGTATATGGGATGATCAAATGGAAGCTGGACGAGCTCCTCGTCGGGGTAGAGCAGTGAAATTTCGCGGCGGATGTAGGGGTCCAGTCCGTAGTTGTCGTCCACGTGGAGGAAGCCGCCCCCGTCCAGGTAGCTTCGCAGCCGCTCCAGCTCCAGGGGGGTGAAGCTGACGTTGCCGTGACCGGTGAGGTAGAGGTAGGGGTAGTCGCTGAGCTCGGGGGACGCCGGTTCCACCACGGCCTCGTCGGAGGCGACCTCCAGCCCCGTCGAATCGTGGAGGAATTTTAGCAGGTTGGGCAGGGAGCTGGGGTCGGAGTACCAGTCCCCGCCGCCGCCGTAGTGCAACCGGGCGACGGTGAAGACCGCCGGGGGCTCGGCCGCCTGGACCGCAGCAGCGAAGAGGAGCAGAATGTGAAGCGTCGCCTTTCTCATCCGGGAATGATTATACCCGAAGACCGCCCGCCGGGGGCGGCGAGTCTTTACATCGGTTCCGCGTTGTGGTAGCTTTATCCGGTCCACTGTCATCTTCTCCAAGGAGCATTCATGGCGCGGTGTCTGTTTCTGGTGGCGTCTCTCGTTTTTCTATTCACGGGCTGTGGTGGACCCAGCCTGTCCGGGGCGGCGGCCGACCTGGAAGACAAGGGCAACGATCCGGAAGTGCGCCTGGCGGCGGTGGACGACCTGGTCGCCACCGGCGACCCGGAGGCGGTGGCCCATCTGCACCGCGTCCTGGAGGACGAGGGCGAGGACCCGCGGATCCGGGCCAAGGCCGCCGGCGGGCTCGGCTTCTTCCAAAATCCCGACTCCATTGATGTTCTGGTCAAGGCTCTCGACGATCCCGACCCCGAGGTGCGCCGCCAGTCCGGACGCAGCCTGGTCCAGTTCGGCGAGCAGGCCGTGCAGCCGCTGATCCGTGCCCTCGGCTTTACGCCCGAGGAGCTGGACGACACGGAGCTCTACACCGCGGCCGAGGAGAGGCGTATATCCGCCAGCCGCGCCCTGGTGGCCATCGGCGAGCCGTCCGTCGGCCCGTTGAACGCCGCCCTCGCCGAGTACGAGCGGGAGAGCTTTTACAAGGCCATGCTCGCCTTCGCCAACCCGAAGATGCCCCTTTACAATGAGGTCGCCGCAGCCATCCAGGGATACACGCCCGATCCCGCCGAGGACTTCGCCGACACGAAGATAGACGGCGTGGGGCGCTTTTTGAACCGCATCGGCAACGAGAACGCCATCCCGCGCAAGTACATCACCCTGAGCCTCCAATCGCTCCAGAAGCCGCCTCCCACGTACCTGGAAACCCTCAGGGCCGATTCCGCGTCGAACGCCGCGCTGGAGGTCACCCAGCGGGTGTTCGGCCAATTGAAGCTGGACGCCATCAACGCGCTCATCACCAAGCGCGAGAGCGAGGACAAGTCCCTGCAGGTGATGTGCACTCACTATCTGGGCTACCTGGGGCTGACCGAAGCCACCTCGGCCCTGGTGGACATCCTGGCGGACACCTCGGAGTACGCCGGTCCCGACGTCAAGAAGGTGGCCCTGCATTCCCTGGGGCGGATAGGCACCTCCCAGGCGATAGCCGCGCTCTTCGACGCCCTGAAGTATTCGGACATACGCGAGACCGCGGCGGACATGCTCGAGGCCAACGGCGCCCCGGCGACGACGCTCCTGTTGGCAAAACTCAGCGACCCCGATCCCAAGCTCCGCGCCTTCGCCATTTGGTTCTTCGGTTACACCCAGAACCGGGATCTGCAGGTGGCGGCCCTGCCGAAGCTTCTTGAGAACCTGACCCAGGAGGTCAAGGTTCTGCGGGAGAACGCCGCCGTGGCCCTGGGGAAGATGCCCGCCGTGGCCTTCGCGGATGTGGCCGCCCTGGCCGCCGACGAGCGCCCCGAGGTGCGCCAGGTCGTGGCCATCGCCCTGGGCGAGATGGCCGTTCCGGAGGCCAGGCCCTA
>MFAF01000069.1:10556-17977 GCA_001774505.1 Candidatus Coatesbacteria bacterium RBG_13_66_14
TTACGTGGACCGGAGACTGGCGGCGTCCCGATCCCTACATTGGAAAGGCAAGGGATTTTGCCGGGGGCATTACTCGCTCCGCTCGTTTAAACCCCTTGTCTCCTTACATATATCCCGCAGAACGGGCCGCCGCGTGAGCAGCCGCAAACGGATGGTCAGGGGTACTTCAGGCCGAACTTGCGCCGGTAGTAGTAGCGGGTGAGGGCCAGCATGAGGACTAGGAATGGCAGGAACCAGGGGAAGAGCGCGGCCGCCGCCAGGGCGAAAATACCCGTCGCGGCCGTGTAGGATAATTTTAGCCATTTACGCTTGGCCGTGAGCGCCGGGATGAAGAGCGGCAGACTCACCCCTCCGGCGATGAGCGCCGGCCATACGCTCCATAATGCCGCCAGGACCACGCAGCCCGCCATCAGGCCCAGGGCGGTCCAGGCCACGGCCCGGATCCCGAAGACCACGGCGGAGGTCCGTTCGCCGGACTCGGCGTCGCCCTCGGTGTCCATCGCCGTGGTGTTGGCGAAGACGGCCCCCACGGCGAGGACGTAGGGCAGGCAGACGGTCGAGAAACCCCAGGTGAGGGGCAGAACGACCACGTAGCCCACCGCCACGTTCAGGAAGCCGTTCCCGAGCCCGTTGGCCAGGATGTCCAGGACCGGCCGTCCCTTGAGCTTGAAGGGCGGCGTGTTGTAGAAGAATCCCAACAGGATGCTCGCCAGGATGACCCACAGGTAGCCGGAGCTCCAGAACCACAGGCAGCTCGCCAGGGCCAGGGCCTGGACGACCCCCTGGTACACCCAGGCCTTTTTTATGGAGATGTAGCCGTCGCAGACGAGGTAGAGCTTGCGGTTGCGCCGGTCGGTCTCGTGGTCGTGAATCTGGTTGTTGACGTAGATGCCGCCCACGAGGAGGGTGAAGGCGACGAAGGCGACGGCGAGATCGGGGGCGGGGTAGAGCTGATCCAGCCAGCGGTAGGCGCCGATCGCGTCCAGGGCGTGATAGTGGCCCAGGAGGAGGAAGAGCCAGACGGGGATGAGGATCATCGGGCGGAGGAGGAAGAAGTAGTCCAGGACGCAGAACCAGCGCGGCAGGCCGAGCCCGCGGTTGGTTTTGGGCCGGTCGAAGGGAACCTTTCCCTCCCCGTGGGGGTATTTACCCAATCCCCTCCCGGTCAGCAAAAAGCCGCCGAGACGGCGCAGCGGCGGGCTGGAGCGGGGTACCGGGCTCGAACCGGCGACGTTCAGCTTGGGAAGCTGACATTCTACCACTGAATTAACCCCGCCTGAAATCCTTTATAGCACAGCCCCGACGCCGTGTAAAGCGATTTCAAATCCGTATTGTAAAGGACACCGGTTCCTGCTATACTTATCCAATTTGAGCGCAAGGCAACGTTCCGCCATAAATTTTTTACAAATGCAGAAGCTCGGTCCCACGGGCGCCGAGCGGATGTCACCCAGGAGGGTAGAGATGAAGAAGCTTTTTGCGCTGATAGTGCTTCTCCCGGTCCTGGTTCTGGCGCAGGATTGGGCCGGTGTCCAGCGCTCGACCTACGAAGCGCAGACCCCGCAGGACAGGGGGGGCGTGGGCATCACGAACTGGGGCGAGCGGACCATTTCGGCCACCGGCATCGGCGTCGTCTCCGACAACCCGGTAAACGCCGCCAGGGAACGCGCCAACGCCATGCGCGCCGCCAAGATCGTCGCCCTGCGTGACCTCCTCGAGCAGGTCAAGGGCGTCCAGATCAACTCCACCACCACCATCCAGAACTTCGAGACGGTGGACGACACCATCATCGCCCGCGTCTCCGGCGTCGTTCAGGGCGCGTACGAGGTGGGCAGCCCCCGCTACATGAGCGACGGCTCCATCGAGCGCACCTTCGCCATCAACCTGGACGGCCAGTTGGCCGACGCCGTGCTCATCGAGCCCTACAACACCACGGTCCACCCCGGCGGCGGCGACAGCACCGGCCTGATAATAGACGCCTCGGGCCTGGGCGCCATGCCCGCCATGAGCCCGAAAATCGTCAACCAGTCCGGTGACGTGCTCTACGGCCCGATGAACGTGAGCCGCGATTACGCGGTCTCCGTGGGCATCGTGGGCTACGCCCGCAGCGTGGACGAGGCCCGGGGCGGCGACCGCGTCGGGACCAACCCCATCGTCCTCCGGGCGGTGGGCGTATCCGGCGCAGCCAAGTGCGACCTCATCGTCAGCAACCCCGACGGCTCGAAGATACCCTACGTAAGCGGCATCTCCGACTGCCGGGTGACGATAGTCCTTTAAGCAACTTACCAGAGGAGACAAGGGGTAATCCCCTTGCCCCAAGTCAAGACGAAGGGATTACGATGAAAAAGCTATTTATCGGGTTTGCCGTCATCGCCCTGGTCATGCTCGCGGCGGGTTGCAAGAAGGGCGAATCCGCCATGGACACGCCGGAAACCCACGTGGCGGCCGGTCACAAGTACCTGGAGAACCGGCAGTACGACGCCGCCATCGCCGCCTTCGAGAGGGCCATAGACCTCGACCACCGCTGCGCCGGCGCCTATTCCGGCATCGGCTACGTCTACCTGCGCCAGAGCGAGGACTCCACCGGCGAAACCCGCAAGACTCTCCTCGACGACGCGATGGACATGTTCGAGAAGGCGATGGGGCTCGACGTGGACGACATCTACGGCAAGATAGGCAAGGCCCGCGTCATGATCGAGCGGGGCGACGCCCGCAACGCGCGCATGCTGGCCAAGGCCGCCGCCCAGGAGGACAAGGAGAACATCGAGGGCGCGCTCTGGTGGGGCATCGCCGCCGGATGCGTCGGCGACTGGGACGAGGCCGATTACGCCCTGAAACGCGCCAACGAGCTCGACCCGACGAACCCCGAGGTCCAGGACGCCTGGGACCGCCTCGCCATGGCCAGAAGGCTCATGCAGGGCGTTGACGACCAGAACTACCGGGCCATCGCCTTCAATTACCGGATAGGCCGCGCCGACGCGGCGGCCCTCTTCGCCCGCGAGCTCGACCTGTCTCGCCTGGAGCGTCGGTCGGTGACGAGCTACGGCGGCCCCGTTTTCGTCGGCCCCGGTGAGCCCGATACCGGCGCCGTCGCCTACTACGCCACCGACATCGCCGAGCACTGGGCCCTGCCCGAGATCAACCTCTGCATCGAGACCGGCCTCATGGAGGCGTACCCCGACGGCAGCTTCCTGCCCGACGCCAAACTGAACCGCTCCGAGTTCGCCATGCTGGCCGCCAAGGTGCTGTCCCTGACCACGGGCGACCCCGACCTCATGACTCGGGGCATGACCGGCGACAGCATCTTCAAGGACGTCCGGGCGGACAACTTCGCCTACGGCGCCATCGTCGCCTGCACCAGCCGGGGGATTCTGGCCGGCGACCCCGACGGCTTCTTCCGGCCGCTGGACTTCATCACCGGCACCGACGCCGTGAACGCCGTCCGCACCGTGGAGACGATCCTCGCCCATTATTAGGATTTTCAGGGGGGCGGCCCGGCCGTCCCCCAAAGCTTTTAACCTGGGGGCGGACACTCCGCCCAACGGCCGAGGAGTTACGATGCGTACATTCCCCCTCATATTGCTCACCGCGGTTCTCTGCCTGGCCGGAGCGGTCCAGGCCCAGGACACCGTCACCGTCCGGAGCACCGGTCTCGGCGTCATCTACTCGGGCGACACCGCCAAGGCCCGCGACGACGCCGTAAAGGACGCCCTCCGGAACGCCGTCGAGCAGCAGACCGGCATGTTTCTCGACTCCCAGACCATGGTGGAGATGTTCGAGACCCTGGAGGACTCCATCTACGCCCGATCCACCGCCTACGTCCTGGACTACCGCATCATATCCGAGGGCTACGGATCCTTCGCGGACTCCTACGAGGTCGAGGTGGAGTGCACCATCGCGCGCAGCATGCTCCAGGCCAAGCTCGACGAGCTCGACGTCCGCACCCTGACCGCCCTCGTCGGCAACCCGCGGATAATGATCATCGTCGAGGAGGAGAACCTCCTGGAGGGCTACGACTACCACTACTACTGGTACGACTCCCTGGACATGGGCACCACCGAGATGACGCTGCAGGAGATTTTCCTCGACAAGGATTTCCCACTCGTGGACGCCGAGCAGGCGCGTCGGAACATTGACCGCGACATGGTCAAGGCCGCCCTCACCGGCGACCCCTTGGCCGCCGCCGAAATCGGCCTCCAGTACGGCGCCGAATACGTGCTCACCGGGAAGGCCGTGGTCAAGGGTTCCGAGATCGTGGCCTACGGAGTCACCGCCGGGTCGGGGATGAAGTCCTACCAGGCCACCTGCAACATCAAGGTCTACGAGACCGACACCGCCACGCTGGTCGCCTCCACCTCCAAGTCCGACAAGACGGCCCACACCGACGACCTGACCGGCGGCAACGAGGCGCTGCGCAAGGCGGCCAAGGCCGCCGCGGACGTCGTCATGGCCCAGATATTGAAAAACTGGGCGCTCCGCGCGGCCACCGGCTCCACGGTCCAGATGACCGTCTACAACGCCGACAACGCCACCCTGACCAAGCTCCAGTCCTGGCTCCGCGAGCACATCCGCGGCGTGCAGAACATCATCGTGCGCAGCCACTTCGGTCTCACGGCCAAGCTGGAGATAGACTCGGATTACGACGCGGCCCAGATCGCCAAGGAGATTAACTACAAGCCCCGCACGGAGGGCGATTTCGAGGTCATAGTCTACGGTCAGACGCGCAACACGGTGGACATCGCCATCGCCCCCAAGGGGGAGACGCCGCCCGAAGAGGGCAGCACGGAATAGAGCGGACGGCTCTGCCGCGACGACCGAGGGTGTCCCGCGACGGCTGAGCCTTGAACCATTTTCAACTAGGCCTGGAGGCGTTTCATGCGTAAAATCGTTCTCGCTACCCTGGTATTGGTGCTCGTCCTGGCCCTCTCCTCCTCCGCCATGGAGATGCGCAAGCGCATTGCCGTGTCCGAGCTGGAGGACAAGGCCGGCAGTTCCTACAACGTGGGGACCGGCCTGGCCGACGTGCTGACCACCGCCCTGTTCAACTGCGGCAAGTTCCAGGTCTTCGAGCGCGAGCAGCTGGCCGCGGTCATGGAGGAGCAAGCCCTGGGCACCACGGGCCTGGTGACCCCCCAAACCGCCCCGGAGATAGGCAAGCTCCTCGGCGTGCAGGCCATCGTCTACGGCGCGGTCACCGAGTTCTCCACCCAGAAGGACGAGGTCGGACTGGGCACCTTCATGGGCGGCATCGGCTTCTCCCGCGTCACCGCCCGCGTCGGCTTGAACATCCGCATCATTGACACCGTCACCGGCGAGATCATCTTCAGCCACGAAGCCACCGGTGAGGAATCCGAGACCGGCGGCATCCTGATGGTCCCCGGCATGGTCATCGGCAAGGGCTCCGAGTGGGACAACACCCTGGAGGGCAAGGCCGCCCGGCAGGCCATTGACGAAATCGTCAACGCCATCATCATCAAGATGAAGGACGTGCCCTGGACCGGAGCCGTGGTGAAGGCCGACGAAGAGAAAGTCTACATCAACGCCGGCATGGACTCCGGCATCGAGACCGGCATGGAGTTCCGCGTGTACCAGAAGGGCGAGGACCTGATAGACCCCGTCACCGGCATCTCCCTGGGCGCCGAGGAGACCCTCATCGGCACCGTGCAGGTGATGGAGGTCAAGGAGAAGTACGCCATCTGCCGGGCCATTGCCGGGGGCGGTTTCTCCGCCGAAGACATCGTCCGGGAGAACCCGTTCCATTGACCCGACCCTTTGAATGACCACGGGGCGGGCCGGGCATAATCCCCCCGCCCCGTTTTACGACCGTGAGACGGGGCGCACCGACGCGAAGATTTTACGGAACATTCGCGCTCCTCGGCCTGGCGGGATGCCTTTTCACCCAGACCGCCACCGCGCCGAAGATAGACCGGCTTCTGGTGGTTGATCTGCGGCCCGGGCTCGAGGTGACCGAGGAACAGGCCCGCGGCCTGGAGGAGATGCTCGCCCAAAGGCTCGGCGAGCTGCCGGGGATAGTTCCTTGGACCCGGAGGGACCTGGTCGTCGAGCTCGGGGGGACCGTCGCCCTGGGGACGGAATATCGGGAACCGGGCTCCTTGGCGCGGCCGGTGCTCACCATCCCGGCAGGACTGCGGGAGCTGGGCGTCCAGATATACCTGATCGGCGAGGTTCACACCTTCGGGCTATCGGAAAGTTTCGGGGAGGTGGGGTTTCGCCGGGACGAGGCGGAGGTCAGCCTCGCGGTCCGGCTGTACCTGGCTCCCACCGGCGAGTTCATCGCCGAAGCCCAGACCGAGCGGCTCCTCGCCCAGAGCAACACCAACCGCTGGCGCCCCGGGATGGTCATCGGACCCAACGAGGAATTTTTGGATACCCTCGAAGGGCGCGCCTCCCAGGGAGCCGTGGACGAGCTGGCGGAAGACCTGGCCCCCGACTTCGAGAAGACGCCCTGGTCAGGCCGGGTAACGGAAGTGGAAGGGGACAAGGTCATCCTGCCCGTAGGTTTCGAGGAAAACGCGGCTCCGGGCGACATTTTTATCATCTACGGCCCCTCGACGGTCCTGGGGGAGCGGGGGAGCCGGATAGGCAGCGTGAGGATCCAGAGCGTAGGACCGGGTGAATCGCTGGCCGAGCCCATCTCCGGCGGCGGATTCCAGTCCGGACAACTGGCCGTGCAGGAACTGTAGCGGCGGGGGTTAAGATGATCAAAAGGGCTTTTATACTCCTCTGCGCGACCCTCTTGACCGCCGCCCTGGCAGGGGCGGAGGTGACCTACATCGTGGGGAGCGTGAGCGTCTTCCGCGGGGGCGAGAGCTTCACGGCCTCCCTCGGATCGCGCCTCAAGGGCGGGGACGTCGTCCACACCGGGGACCGCTCCCGGACGGAAATCACCTTCGACGACGGCTCCCTCGTGCGCCTCTCGTCCAACTCCGACCTGACCATCGAGCGTTCGTCCACCAGCGGCCTGGCCACCAGCACCGTGGTCTCCTCCACGGGCGGCAGGCTGTGGTCCACCGTAACCCCCTTCGCCGATCCCGCGAGCAACTACGTCGTCAAGACTCCGACCGCCGCGGCGGCGTGCCGAGGGACCGTCTTCCGCACCGACGTGTACCCCGACACCTCGACCCTGCTGCGCGTTTACTCGGGCAGCGTCGAGTTGTGGAACCCCATGGCCGCCATCGAGGGGCCCATGTTCTGGGAGACCGAGGGCACCGAGGGCGAGGGTGGAACCGGGGAGAGGTACGAGGTCGTCGGCCCCCACGAGGTCTCCGGCCCGGTCGAGGTGTCAGAGGAGCAGTGGAAGCAGGTCATCCTCGTTGGGATGCAGCAGCTCTACATCGCGCCCGACGGCTCCGTGGCCGCCTCCGGGGAGTTCTCCCCCGAGGACGAACTGGAGCTGGACGAAT
>MFAF01000069.1:18075-18215 GCA_001774505.1 Candidatus Coatesbacteria bacterium RBG_13_66_14
AACGGGGGCCACCGTTATTCGGACCAGCGGAAAAACGCATCCGCGATGTCGTAGGGGCGGGTGTCCACACCCGCCCGCTATTAATCATCGCTGTTTACATGAATGTAGGGCGGGGATTTTAATCCCCGCCGCTTTAACTT
>MFAF01000070.1:0-4313 GCA_001774505.1 Candidatus Coatesbacteria bacterium RBG_13_66_14
CGGCGACGATCGCCTGGCTGTAGGGGCCCACCGCTTTCGGGGCTTTATCGGTGGTCACTGTGCGACGCTTCATCGAAACCTCCCGGGTTTCTATACGTCGGGGGCCGGCTCGGGTTTCTCTTTCCCACCAGGAACCTCGGTGGGTTCCGCCCCCTTCTCGGCGCTCTCGTGATAGTCCCGCGCGGCCATCCGGCGCACGCCGTGGATCAAGAGGGCGTCGAACAGGGGGTTGAACCGGGTTGGCAGGCTGCCGAGGACGCGCCTCGCCCGGCGCGCCAGCTCCCGGGGGAGGGTCCCCGCGTCGGATGCCTCCAGCTCGGTCAGGGCCCGCTCCAGATGCTCCAGGTACTCCTTGGCCTGGAAGGCGCGGGCGACCTCCGTCGCCACCTGGCGGACCAGGCCGGCGGCGGCCGCCTCGAGCTCCTCCCGCTTGGCCCGGTTGTCCAGGGCGGCCCGCATCAGTTCCACCGACTGGTCGGAGATGACGTCCAGGGTCCGCTCCACCACCTCATCGTCGGGAACGAACCCCTCGAACCGCTCGGCGGCGAGGGTCGTCAGCCGGGTCGTCTCGCAGACCTTGACCGCGACGTCCTCGGGCTTGACATCGAGGCTCTCCGCCAGGCCCCCGAGTTCGATCGCCTCCGCCTCCCAATCCTGGACCAGCGCCTCGCGGAACGCCTCGCCCTGGAGAAGGTCCGGATCGAGCACCTGCGCCACGAAGCCCATCACGTTGCGCTGGAATACGTAATCGCCGTAGTTGAGCCAGAACAGGTGGTGCAGGATGGGGATGCTCCGCGGCTTGACCTCGGGGTTGGTCAAGAGGTTGAGCATGACGAGGTTCATCCAGGCCGCCCGGTCCTCGTTCCGGCCGACCAGGTTCACCTGCGCGGAGAGGGCGATGACGGTGAGCCCCATCCGCGCCTGGTCGTCCACGATTTCGTCCAGGCAGGTCCCGATGTACTCAGCCATCGCCTCCTCTTTGCCCTTCTCGGGCGGCTTCTTCGAGGCGATGTAATCGGCGATGACCCGCGGGTCGAGGCGGACGTTGGACCACTCGCGAATCCCGACGAGCTCGGCCACGGCGGCGCCGAAGCCATCCCGATCTTCGAGCAACCGCTTCTCGCCGTCGGGGTCCCGTTTCTGCAGGGTTTTGAGCGCCTTCTCCGCGTTGGAGCGAAGCTTGGCGAATTCGTGGCGGCGGAAGGCCATCCCTTTCCGTTGCGTGCGGAAAGCCGGTCGTTTGACTTTACCCCGTTTGCTCAAGGGCGATCCACCTCGCATAAAAAAAGAAGCGTCTGGACGCGCCGTTCCCCATCCCCGCCGCGATGCCTAGAGCTGCAGCCAGTTGCCCGCCTCGTCGAGGTAGTACATCCCCGGGGCGAGCTTCTCCCGAAAATACCGGGCGAAGATGCCCTCCACCTCGGCCCGGGGGTTGGGGGAATGGGCCAGTTCCGGCGTGGTGACCGCCAGCCGGTCGTAGATGAGCCCTCGGTTGTTGTTCTCGCGCCCGACTATCTCCTCGGCGTAGACGTCCCCCTCACCGGAGGGGGTCACCGCCAGGTAGCCCCCGGCGGTCTCCCCGATGAGACCGACAACCTTCAGGCGGGTGACCTCATCGGCGGTGTAGAGCGTGTCCAGAAGCGCGGTCAGGGCGGCCGCCTTCTCCGGGTCCAACTCGCCCTCGGGAATCAGGGGCTCGTAACCGTAGATGAGCTCCCCGGTCGCGCGGACGTTGGAAACCATCCACACGTCCTCCCCGAGCTCGGCGTAGCTGCCCAGGACCTGGTTTTCCAGCATCGTCTTGGCATCCACCAGCTCCACGTTGAACTGCGCCTGCACGCAGCCCAGGGAGCCGAGCAGGAGGAGCGCGGGTAAAGCGATCAGGATTTTAAAAAAGGCGCCCATTTCCACGGGGGATGGTATCCCCGCGAGACCGTTGTGTCAAGGAAGCCCGCGAGCTAGAACGTCACGACGAAGCTCAGGAGGTGGTAGATCTGGTCGGCGGTCTGGTTCTTCACCAACGTGTAGTTGAGGATATAGCTGCTCTGGGCCAGATTGGTCTCGATGCCGCCGGCGGCGCCCAGGCTGCCGTCGCCCACCCCCAACCCGAGGCTCCACATGTGCTCCCGGTCGCCCGTGTAGGCGTAACCGGCCCGGAAGGTGAGGTGGGGCAGCAGACGCTGGTCCAGCCCGAGCCTAATTTCCCGGAAGGCCCCGGCCCGGTTGTTGACCAGGTTGCGCACGTCCATGGAGAAGACGACGTCGGGGAAGGGGAACCACGCCGCGCCCACGTTGATGGTCTCGTCTCCCAGTCCCTCCAGGTTGGCCCGGCAGCCGGGGAGATCGTCGGGCAGGTCCACGTAGGTGGCGGCCGCGTAGGCGCGGGGGATGAACTCCCAGATGGCGCCCACGGTGAAGCCGTAGCCGCTCCTGCGCTCCCAGTCAAAGACTCCTTCGAGAGCCCCGCCATCGCGCACCACCGGGTACTCGCGGGAGTAGTAGGTTCCGCTCACGGCCAGTGTGACCCCCTCGGGGAAGCGGTACCCCGCCCCAAGGGTGTTGGAGCGGTCGGCCCAGAGCCCCTTGGCATGGAAGAAATGGGGGTCGTCGAAGGTCGCCGGATCGGCGAGGCTTTCCTCCCAGAGGTTGCAGAAGGCGTAAAATCCGCCGACGGAGTAGCTGAGCGATTTTGCGCCCACCAGGGTGGAGAGGGCCAGGGTCGCGAAATCGGAGCCCGGTGGGCCGCCGAGCTCCACGTCCTGCATCCGGGCCTCCTCGCCGAAGCCGCGGGCAAGCCAGTAGAGGGTGAGCCCCAGATTCAACACACCGCCGAACCCCTCCCCGTGGACGAAGCCGGCCGGGTTGTAGAGCGCCGCCTCGAACTCGCAGGGCACGGCCAGAAAGGCGCCGCCCATCGCCAGGGGGCGGCAGTTAAGGTTCGAAAGTGTGCGGTAATAGACCTCCGTAGCGCCGGAGGCGACGGAGAGGAGGGCCAGGAGCATCAGGAGGGTCGCGAATATTCTCACGGCGTGATTATACGGCGCTGGGCGGGTTAAGACAAGACGACAATCCGGCCCTTGATTCCGGCGGCGGAGCCGGGTATCCTTGCCGCGTGAACCTCACACATTGGCGCAGTGTTTTGGGAAAAGAGCCGCCCGCCGTGGCCCTCATCGCCGGTCCGGAGGCGGGTCTGCGCAGGAGGGCCCTGGCCGCTCTGCGCGACGCCCTGGGGGCGGGGGCCGACCTGGAGCGGTACGGCACCGACGTGGCACCCGGCGAGCTCGCCGACGCCGTTCAGACGCTGCCCTTCTTCGGCGCCGCCCGCCTCGCCGTCGTCGAGGGGGACACCCTCCCGGCGGAACTGGGGGAAACGGTGCTCAAGCTCCTACCCAGGGTCAGACCGCCCAACCACCTGGCGGTGGTGCTGGAGAGGCTGGACCGGCGTTCCCGCCTGTCGAAGGAGCTGAAGGATTCCACCGTCGAGTGCGAGCCGCTGAAAGAGGCCGATCTGCGGAAGGCCGCGGGCCGTTTCCTCGACGAGCGCGGCGTCCGAGCCACACCCCAGGCGCTGGAACGGATGCTGGCCGTCGCCGGGAGCCTGGACGCCCTGGAGAACGCCTGCGAGAGCCTGTCCCTTCTCGTGGAAAAAGGTGGCACGCTCACCGCGGAGCAGGTGGCCCAGACGGTCGGCACGGCGCCGGGCTTCGATCCCTTCAAGCTGTGCGACCTGGTCACCGCGGGCCGAGAGGCCGAGGCCTGCCTCATGGCCGCCCGGTCCCTGGCCGATCCGGCCGAGATACCCCGCCTCGTCGGCCTCCTGGCGCGGCACTACCGGATATTGCAACTCATCCGGTTCCACTCGCGGCGCGACCTCGAGAACGGGGAGTTGGCGCGGCTGGCGGGGGTGAGCCCCTACTTCCTCGACGGTTACCGACGGGCGGCCGGACGGCAAACGCCCCGCGAACTGTGGGAGGCGCAGTCGGCGCTACTGGATTTCGACGCGGCGGTGAAACGCGGGCTGCCGGCCGTCGAGACGGCCTTCCTCGAGCTGGTCCACGCCCTGGCCGCGAAGGGGCGCGGCGGCTGGCCCCATTTCATGGACGAGCTCCCCGGGGCGTGACCTTCAGTCCTTCAGGTCTCGGATGTACCAGCCCGCGTTCGTGCGCACCACGGTGAAGCGCCAGACCCGCGACGACTCCCCCCGGTGGACCAGCGCCGTCACCTCCCGGCTCGACCGCACCTCCCCCTCTCCCGGGTACTCCACGCCCACGGTGACCTCGCCCCAATCGGTGATTCCCGCGCCTCCGAGGCCT
>MFAF01000070.1:4342-4508 GCA_001774505.1 Candidatus Coatesbacteria bacterium RBG_13_66_14
CTCACCCGACCCGGGCGGGTAGAGCATCTCCCGGAGCTTCTCCCCCTGGTCCAGTCTCGCGGCGAGGAGAAACGCCTCCACCGCCGCGGCCGGGTCGCCGGCGGGAAGCCCCAGGGGTTCGGTGACATCGGGGGTCTCGGCGGCCGTGGAACGCGGATCCTGGACG
>MFAF01000070.1:4534-8338 GCA_001774505.1 Candidatus Coatesbacteria bacterium RBG_13_66_14
GCCGCAGGAGGCCAGGAGCACGAGGGAGAAAAGAAGAGAGAGCGGAACCCTTTTCATGGACCCTCCCGGTGGTTCTAACGCTGCTACGGTAACACAGGGGGAGGCGCCGGCCAAGCGGTAAACCTGGAGAACCGGGGTCCGTGCGGCTATAATGGGGGTGGAAGGAGGTAGAACCGTGCTCCGGAGGCTGACCGCGATGTTGTTGTGCGCTTCATTGGCCATGGGCGCCGCCGCCTTCACCGGGGAAGCGGAGGCGGAGGAGCTCATGCTGGAGCTCGTCAACGCCGCCCGCGCCGGGGAGGGCCTGGCTCCCCTCGCCATGGACCCGGCCTTCACCCAGGTCGCCCGGCAGCATTCCTGGGAGATGATCGCCCTGGACTACTTCAGCCACGAGTCGCCGGTGCCGGGGAGTGAGACGGTTCCCCAACGCGTGGCCAACGCGGGGCTGACGGAGGTCTGGGTCGGGGAGAACATCGGAGCCGATTACCGCAGCGGGGCTTACGACTGGGCGGCCCTCACCCGGTCCACCTTCGAGGGCCTGATGGACTCGCCGCCCCACCGGGCCAACATCCTCGACCCCGATTTCAACCGCGTCGGCATCGGGATAGTGCGCAGCAGCCGGGGGGACCTGGAGGGGATCCACGTCACGGAGGTGTTCACCGCCAAGCGCATCGAGCTAAACCCGATATCCATCGTATCCGACGGCGCCTTCTACAACGTGAAGCTGACCGGTTGGCTCCTGGCCGACGGATGGGCCGGCTGCTTCATCCGTGGCTCTGACCAGAACTTCACGCCCATAACTCCCGACCCCGACGGCTTCTTCGCCGCGGTGATCAAGCTCCGGCGGGAGACGGGGACCTACACGCTCAAGCTGGGAATCGGCCCCGAGGAATTCGGCTCCAAGGACATCTTCAACCAGTTCTACGTGGACACGGACCAACCGGTGGAGCGGGCGCTATCCATCAACGGCGCACCGTAATAGATGTCCCGCATCGGTCGGTTCTTAAGACAAGGGGAGACAAGGGGTTAAAACCCCTTGTTCCACCCCTTGCCTTGAGAAAGGCAGGTCGGAAACCGATAAAGGCAAGGGGCTATCTCCCCGCCGGGTGCGGCGATGCCCCTTGTCTTTTTTCGTCGCTGCGGATAGTCGGGCGCGGGCCCCTATTCGAGGTAGATGCTCACGTCGGTGACCTCGCCGGTCTCGTCGTCCACCTGGTGCACCTCGACGATGTTCCCGGTCACCTCGCTCTCGACGACCCGGATGATTTCGTCGAAATCGAAATCCACCGACTCGCCGTTCACGTCTATCCGCTTGGGCACGAACATCTTCGCGATTCTCGCCAGACCGATGGGCAGGCGGATGTCCACGTTGGTCTTGTCTCCCTGGCGGACCTTGACCATGAGGAATTTATTCCGCCCATCGGCGGCGGGTACGCCCCCGGCGAGGAGCCGGTCCGCCTCGTCGGCGGAGAGCTCGCCCCCGACCACCTGATCCAGCACCTTGCGCCTTTCCTCGGCCTTCATCTCTCCCTCCCGTATGGGAGAGACAAGGGGCTTACGCCCCTTGCCTTTCAAGTTGGTTGGTCATTCGAGGTAAATTTCCACGTCGGTGATCTCGCCGGAGTCGTCGTCCACCTGGTGCACCTCGACGATGTTGCCCTCGACCTCGGACTCCACGAGGTTGATGATCTGGTCCATGTCTACGTTGAGCGGCTTGCCGTTGACCTCGACGTCCTTGGGGATGAACATCTTGGCCAGCCGGGCCAGGGCCAGCGGCAGGCGCACGTTGACGTTGGTCTTGTCGCCCTGGTGGACCTTGATTATCAGGAACTTGTTATCGGCCCGGGCGCTCGTCGGAGCGTCGTCGTCGGACCCGGCGGCGGTGAAAAGCCGCTCGGCCTCCTCGGTGGTGACGGTCCCGTCGGCCACCATTTCCAGTATTTTCTTTCTCTCCTCGGCGGTCATCTTTCCTCCTCTTCGTTCAGCGTAGGCCGCGCCTCCTCGAATTTTTTGGATACCTCATCGACCGTCATCTCACCGGCGGATAGCATCTCGAGCAGCCTGAGCCTCTCGGCGGCCGTCCGCTTGGGGTCCTGCCTGGGGAAACGGTGCCCCACGCCCAGGACGTAGGCCAGTTCTGCCAGCCGCTTCTTCACCGTGGGGTAGCTGATGCCCAAGATGCTTTCCATGTCCTTGATGCTCCCGCCGACGGCGACGAAATGCTTCAGGAATGCGCGCTGCTCCGAGCTCAGGCGGCAGAAATCGCACAGGGTGAAGTCGCCGCGCACCGTGACGCGGCAGCTCTTGCAGAGGAGCTCGGTGGCGTTGAACTCCTTGCCGCAGACGGGGCAGTGGCCGGGTATGGGGTAAGGCATCTTCGGCTCCTCGGACGTTTTGGCTTAGTACGGAACCCGCGCGTCTGGTAAAATGACCGGGTCGGCAGTTTATTTTTGGCATGTTCACCCGGACCGAGAGAAAGTATAGCGGGAAACATTTATAATGTCAAGCGCAGAATTAAATTATTTAATAAGCAAATGAATTATATTAAACAATGAACCGCATCCTGGTCGCCAGCCGCAACCCCGACAAGCTCCGCGAGCTCCGGGACATCCTCGGGGCCGAGGGCTACGAGCCCGTTTCGCTCCTGGAGCTCGACCTCGCCGGCACCCTGGAAATCGCCGAGACCGGTCTGAGCTTTTCCGAGAACGCCGTCCTCAAGGCCACCGCCATCGCCCAAAAATTCGGCGAGCTGGGGCTGGGCGAGGATTCTGGGTTGTCCGTGGACGCCCTGGGCGGCGCTCCGGGCATCTTCTCCGCCCGGTACCACGCCCTCGACGCCGTAACCCTCCGCGGGGTCTACCCCGGATACCCCGGAGGCCGTCCGCTGGCGGCGGCGGACGTCCCCGCGGACTCGCTCAACAACGTGCGGCTCCTCGCCGAGCTCGAGGGTCTCTCCGACCGCACGGCCCGCTACACGTGCGCCGTCGCCCTGGTCACCCCGACGGCGGAGGTCCTCCTGGCCGCCGTGGGGAAGATTGAGGGGCGGATCGGCGACCGGCCGGTCGGCGACGGGGGTTTCGGCTACGACCCCCTCTTCATCCCCGAAGGGTCGGAGCTGACCTTCGCCCAGCACGCCCCCGAGGCCAAGCACGCCGTCAGCCACCGCGGCCGAGCGCTGAAGCGGCTCCTGGACTTCCTGAAAGAGGAACGGCCGTGAGGAGAATCGTCGTCCCGTTCGTGGCAATGTTCCTCATCGCAGGCTGCCGCTACACCTTCAGCCCCAACCTGCCGCCGGGGATCGAATCGGTGGCGGTGCCCACCGTCACAAACACCACCTTCGAGTACGGCATCGAGCAGGAGCTCACCGCCGCCATCATCGAGGAGATCCTGGTCAACTCGCCCCTGACCGTGGCCCCCGAGGCGCGCGCCGATTCCCTCCTCCTGGTCACCATCACCAGCTACGCCACCCGCGCCGTGGCCTACGACGTGGAGGAGGCGGTGAAAAAACGCGAGCTCACCGTGGAGCTCGAGGTGGTCTTCCGGGATCTTGACGCCAAGCGCGACCTCTGGCGGGACACCTCCCTCTCCGAGCGCGTGACGTACTACGACGTGGAGACCACCGGGGGAAGCGGGACCGAGGCGGAGGCCTACACCGAGTCGGTCAACCTCCTGGCCCAGCGCGTCGTGGACCGCATCGTCGAGGGCTGGTAAAAGGTAAACAGGGGGTATCGCCGAGCCTGGCGGGGAGATAGCCCCTTGCCTTTCCGCATGGTCGCAGCACCGCCCGACAGGGGGACGTTCGGC
>MFAF01000071.1:0-5902 GCA_001774505.1 Candidatus Coatesbacteria bacterium RBG_13_66_14
GCCCGCGAGTTCGAGGAGGGCATCAAAGGGGCGGAGCTGGTCCTCTTCGACGAGTGCGGCCACGCCGCGATGATGGAGAAGGCCGCGGAGTTCTCAAAAATTCTGGAAAAGTTCCTCGACCGCCTGGCTTAAAAAAACGAGCGACACCCGCCGCGGCTGAACGGGCGGGTTTTTTTTAGAAAGCCCCCGGGCATGTCCCTGGTGGAAAAGGCAAAAATCTCCATCCTGCGCCGGGCTTACGACCGGCGCCTGCGCGAGCTGGACGGGGTCCTGCGGGACCCCTGGCGCTTCCAGGAAAAAGCGTTCCGGGGCATTTTAAAAGCCGCGTCGGGCACCGCCTTCGGCCGCGACCGGGGCCTGACGGCGGGAATGACCCTGGCCGAGTTTCGCCGGCGCGTCCCGTGCGCGCCCTACGAGGCCTTCGACCCCTACATCGGGCGGATGCTGGCCGGGGAGCGATCGGTGCTCTGGCCGGGGTTGGTGCGCGAGTTCTCGCTGACCAGCGGCACCACCGCGGCGCGCGGCAACAAGTACATCCCCTTCACCCGGGGCCTGTGGCTGTCGAACCAGACCGCGGCCCGGGACAGCCTCTTCTTCCACATCCGGCGGCGCGGGGGCGACTTCGGCGTCTTCTCGGGGAAGATGCTCTTCCTGGGCGGCACGACGATTCTGAACCGCGAAGGCCGAGGCGTGTATTCCGGCGACCTCTCCGCCATCACCATCCGCCGACTGCCGCTTCTCTACCGCCGCTACTACCTCCCCGGCTACCGCATCGGCGCCATCGCCGACTGGGAGGAGAAAATCGCCCGCATCGCCCGCATGGTCCGGGGCGTGAACCTCACCTTCCTCTCCGGCATCCCCTCCTGGGTCCTGGTGCTCCTGGACAAGATCCGCGCGGACCACGGCCGCCCCGACGCCACGCTGAAAGAAATCTACCCCGGTTTCCGCCTTTTGGTAAGCGGCGGGGTGAACGTCCACCCCTACCTGGACCTCTTCCGCCGGACGGTCGGCCCGGAGGTGGACTTCGCGGAGACCTACCCCGCCTCGGAGGCGTTCGTCGCCGTCCAGGACGGCGCCATGGGGGACGGGATGTTGCTGGAGACGGATTCGGGCGTTTTCTACGAGTTCGTCCCCGCCGGGCGGATAGAGGAGGACGACCCGCCGCGCCTGGCCCTCCCCGAGGTTCAAACGGGCGAGAACTACGCGATCGTGCTGACCACCCCCGGCGGGCTGTACAGTTACATCCTGGGCGACACGGTGCGTTTTTTGAGCACCGACCCGCCCCGGCTCCTCGTCACCGGGCGGACGAAGCATTTCCTGTCGGCCTTCGGGGAGCATTTAATCGTGGAGGAGGCCGAGGAGGCGGTGCGGACGGCGTGCGAGCGGACCGGCGCGCGGGTCCTGGACTTCACCGCCGCCCCGGTCTTCCCGGAAAAAAGCGGGGAGCTGCCGCGCCACGAGTGGCTGGTCGAGTTCGAGACGCCGCCCGCCGATTTGGCGGCCTTCGAGCGGATTCTGGACGAGCGCCTCGGGGAGCTCAACGCGGACTACGCCGTCCACCGGCGCGACGACGCCGGCCTCCTGCCGCCGCGGGTGACGTCCCTGCGGCCGGGGAGCTTTTATAATTTCATGAAGGCGCGGGGGAAGCTGGGGGGGCAGAACAAGGTGCCGAGATTAAAGAACGACCGTGAGCTCGCGGAGGAGCTCCACGGGCTGCAGTAGGTTTTCGCGCTGACGTAGGGGCGGGGCTCCGTCCCCGCCCGCTTTCTTACCCCTGCCCGTTACCTAAATGTAGGGCGGCCCCGTAGGACGAGTCCTCTGCGGGCCGCCGCGTCAGCGCCCCCGCGGCCGTCTCCAGGCGGTAGAGGTACACGCCGGAGGGCAGAGCAGCGTTTAGCTCCAACTTTCTAGATAACAGAACGATTGGGGCGGTTTGATGTTGTAGCTGGTATGCAAACAGCAAGGTTCACTGTAGCGACGAGTTTTTTTCACCTTAATGGCGAATCCCTGATTACACTTGGAGAAATAATTAAAGAATACCTCTTCAGTTATGCCTGCATGCTTTCGAGTCTCTCTCCATAAGCGTTCGGGAGTGTCTTGTAAAATCGTTTCAATGTCAAATTCACCTATGACACGTTGTACCGGAGAAGACGAATAAACCACGATAGTTTTGACCTTCGGGTTCTTAAAAATGGCTTTACGGAACTCATACCTTTTACTTCCGTCAAAAATACGCTCCGCAAACTCAGGCTTAATCGACAATAATACCTTCATTGCTCTGCGACTCCTTGATGATTGTTCGAAACTGCTCCTTAGAGATTGGCTCAAATCCGCGAGGCGCGGAATCAATATCGGTAATAACACTTAATTCTATGAGTCTTTCCAGGTTTGGTCGCTTTGGGAATGAATAAACATAGAGAAAGTTAACGATGAAAGGTCGATTGTTAGGTTTGAAATTCCAATATTTATTTAACTCCTCATCGGTAAAGACACTACGTTTTCTACACTTTCTAATGAATTCTTCTCCCGTTGGTATTTCATCAATAATCCTTTCTACAACCCCTATGGTAGTTACTACACTTGTATGGTAACCACTTGTACCTTTGCTGCGAGTACGATAAAATACAATGATATCGCCAGAGACAAGATTCCGATTTATCGAACGGGAGATGTAGACCTTACTCAGTGCGTTTCGATGTGGCTTGTTCTCTATAAAGTCAATTTCAGACTCAGTTTTTAGAATGGAGTCGGGAAATAGCTCTGTGTGATATTTTGGGTATATCGGACAAAGGTATATGTTTTTATTTATTGATATATAGGGGAATGTTTTTTGGGGGGTTTGGGGATCGAAACAAGGGGTGAAATTTCTGACATAAACGAGCTCTTCGCCACTCATCGTGTTTTTAACTCCGAACTCAGTAAATCCCCAATCCTGAAGTAGTTTTATTAATAAATCCTTGGATAGACTATTATTAAAAATAGTTAAATAGATTTCATCAACCTTATTCTGTAATGCGTTGTCAAAGATGATTTTCAGAAAGCGTTCCGCTAATCGGACACCGTTACTACATACCTTAAATGTACCTATCTTGAGTCGACGCTTAGGAGTGAAAGTTGGTGTTATATCTGAATAATTCTCAGTTTCGTCCTCTACCTTCATATAAAGGAAGGACAGAATTCTGTCGCTCTTATAGGTTATATAAGCGACCTCATCTGCCTTTCTGTTGAACCATTGATCGAACCCTTTGTAATCGTCTCTAAAAGTATCAAAGAACGAATCCTGTAGATTGATATCGCCAAAATATTTCTTAGTTACGCTTAGAACAGAATAATCAACCAATTGAGGGCTTTCCGAGACGACCTTTTCCAGAAAACCGTCAATTGTGAAAACCCGATCCTGAATATTTAGCAGTGTCGCTTTTGTATGAATCTTCTTGTCTTCGCTGATGAGAATATCCACTCGACCGTTTGAAACTTCATTGAGCAGAAGAGTGTCGTTGTTATCGTTCTCATCGATATCTATTTCACTAGAGACCGCTTGAACTGCATCCGCTAACGGAGCGACGGTTTTCAGAACATTATAGCTTTGAAGTTTGATGTTCAGTGTATCGCGTTTCTTATCACTTCTGAGCTTCTGTAGCTCTTCTACCGTGATTGGGTGAATACATTTTTCATACCCCGCCTTATCCAGCCATTTAAAAAGAGTGCCGATTGCCTCATTTACTGCTACATCTGCTTCCCTGTGAATGATGATATTCGTATCTAATAAGGCTCTCATTGCCGATCCTCCGTACGTTTTCATTCGTTGTCACAACCTATTTACGCCACATCTCAAGACGAATCAGGAGACGACCGCCTACTTTAGCCCGTACTCGTTCAGCTTGCGGTGCAGGGTCCGCAGGCCGATGCCCAGGACCTTCGCGGTCAGCGTCCGGTTTCCCTCGTTTTTCGCCAGCGTCATGCGAATGACCTCGCGCTCGACCTGGGCCATGGTCCAGCCCACGGGGACGCGGATCATGGAGGAGGGCCGGATGGCGGCGACGCGGTCCTTTATCTCCGGCGGCAGGTCCTCCACCGTCAGCTCGGTTCCCCGGGCCAGCGCCACCATCCCCTCCACGGTATTGGAGAGCTCGCGGACGTTGCCGGGCCAGTCGTAGGTCAGGAGGAGGTCCAGGGCGGCGGGCTCGACGCCGGTGACGGGGCGGCCGTGCCGGAGGGCGGCCTGGGCGATGAAGCGCGAAATCATGGGCAGCAGGTCCTCGGGCCGCTCGGTGAGCGGCGGGACGTAGAGCTGAACTTTTTTAAGCCGGTAGTAGAGGTCCTCGCGGAATCGCCCGGCGCGCATCTCCTCGGCGGGGTCCTTGTTGGTGGCGGCGATGAGGCGCACGTCCACCTGGAGGGTCTCCTCGCCCCCCACGCGCTCGAACCGCTGGTCCTGCAGCACGCGCAGGAGCTTGACCTGCGTGGCGTGGGGGATTTCGCTGATTTCGTCGAGGAAGAGGGTGCCGCCCGAGGCGCGCTCGAAGGCGCCGGAGTGCCTTTTCACCGCCCCGGTGAAGGACCCGCGCTCGTGGCCGAAGAGCTCGCTCTCCAAAAGACCTTCGGAGAGGGCGGCGCAGTGGAGCTTGATGTAGGGCCCGTCGCGGCGGTCGCCGCGGTGCTGGATGGCGTCGGCCACCAGCTCCTTCCCCGAGCCCGAGGGGCCGGTCACCAGGACGGAGATGTCGGTGCGGGCGAGCTGGTCCACCATCTCCAGGATGCGCTTCATGGGGGCGCTGGCGGCGATGATGCCCTCGTCGCCCAGCCGCTCGTCCAGCCGACCGCGCAGGGACTCCAGGTCCCGGCGCATCCGCCGGTTCTCCAGGGCGCGCTCGATTTGTAAAAGAAGCTCGTCGGGGTTGACCGGCTTGGTGAGGTAGTCGTAGGCCCCGGTCCGCATGGCCTCCACGGCGCTCTGGACCGAGCCGTGGCCGGTGAGGACGATGACCGCCAGGTCGGCGTCGCGCATCCGCGCCCGGGTGATGAGGTCCATCCCCGAGCCCGAGGGGAGGACCAGGTCCACCAGGAGCAGGTCCACCTCGTTGACGGCCAGGGCCTCGCGGGCCTCCTCCACGTCGGCGGCGGCGAGGGTGCGGTACCCGGCGCGGCCCAGGGTGCGCTCCAGCGCCCGGCTCACCTCCGGGTCGTCGTCAACGATGAGAATGAGCGGCTTGGTCATGGACTTTCCCCCGACCGGGGTTTTCGTCAATCGGCGGTCCGCGCGGCGGGGCGCGGTCCCAGTGTCAGCTCGGCGACGGCGCCCCCGTCGGGGCTTACCGAGAGCGTCACGTCCCCACCGTGGAGTCGGGCCACCTTGCGCGCCAGCGGCAGCCCGATGCCCGTCCCGTCGGGACGGGTCGAGCTGAAGAGCTTGAAGTGCGCCTCGGGGTCCGGACCGGGTCCGGGGCCGTCGTCGGAGATGGTCACCCTCGCCCCGCCGCCCTCGGGCCGGCAGCGGCAGCGGATGAGGCCGCCTTCGTGACAGGCGGCCAGCGCGTTCAACAACAGGTTGAGCACGGCCTGGCGCAGCATGGTCCGGTCGCCCTCCACCGGCGAGGGCCGGCAGTCGGACTCCAGCCGCACGCCGGACTCGCGGAGCTGCGGTTTCAGGAAGGCGGCCAGGTCCAGGCACAGCTCGGCCAGCTCCACCTCCTCCACCCGGAGCGCCGGGGAGCTGGCGAAGTCGCGGAAGGCGGTGGCGATGGCGGCGAGCTGGTCAATTTCGCGCCCGATGGCGTCGGCAATCTCCAGGGTCTCGCCGTCGGCGCCCAGCGCGCGCAGGTCCTCGCGCAGCATCTCCAGGTTGAGACGCATGGCGTTCAGGGGGTTGCGCAGCTCGTGGGCCAGCGCCCGGGCCTGGGCC
>MFAF01000071.1:5937-9018 GCA_001774505.1 Candidatus Coatesbacteria bacterium RBG_13_66_14
GCGCCGCGAGCCGGCGGCGCGCCCGGGAAAAACGCGAAAACCTCCGCCTTCACGACGCTACGATCATCCCGAAAAAACACTTACCCACCCCTTCGCCATCTTCGTCGGCTCGTCACGGGATAGGGCACGGTTTATTCAATCACCCAGGTGTAGTCCTTCCACAGGGGCACGTCGCGCTCGGCGAAATCGTCTCCCCAAATCCTGGCCCAGGCGTGATAGTCCCCCAACGGCAGAACGGCCTCGACGCTCTCGCCGGGTTGCAAGGGGTCGTCGCGCCCATTGATGCGGTAAATGCGCTCTTCGTCCCCGTCCCTGCAGACACAGATTTCAAATATGTCCCGGTCGTCCAGCCCGTTGACGACGGTCAACCGAGCCGATTCGACCTTGACCGACCACGACCCGCAGGCCAGCGCCAGGAGAACGACCGTCGAAATAACGGTTTTCATATCCGTCCCTCCCCCGCGGGCACCCGTCCCCGGCTGAAGTCGGACGGGTAAACGCCCTCCCCCCGTCGTCCGGTCGCGGGGGGGCGGGCCGTTGAGCACGACCCCGTTCACCGCCGAGGCGGGGCGCCCGTCCTCACCGCACCCTCACGGGTGTCCGGGGCGGAACCATCGGTCACCCGATCCCCAGCTCCCAGAGCGACACGCCGTAATTCTCCTGGGCGTAGCTCTCCAGGCCGCCGATGAGCTCCCAGAAAAGCTCCGGGTCTTCCCGGGTGATGTTGTCCATGGTCGCCTCCAGGCGCTCGGAGGTCCACCCCACGGATTCCAGGTATCCCTCGATATCGTCCTCGTCCAGGGAGCCCCGCTCGGCGGCGAGGTCCACCATGCCGTAGAGGACCTCCTTGAGCGGGAGCGGCCCGGGCGCCCCCTCGCGGATACCGTAGAAGAGCGCGAGGGAGAGGACGATCACCCCGACGGCGATCGCGCTCATAATGAGTAACAGGCGCTTCGTAGGCGACACGGCACCCCCTTGGTCGGCACGGGTCGAGAATCCGTGAGGTCCGGCTCGGTCCCGGACATGACCGGCGCCCCCTCGACCGGGGCGGCCACGGCCGGGACGATCCTCCCCGCGACCGTGAAAACGACCGGACGCGCCCGGCGGCGCGCCGGGTACGGCTCAATCACCCTTCGGCAGCCCCCGCGACGCCCGGTAGGCGTCCATGAGCGCCCGGAAGCCCTCGGGGTCCTCGGAGCGGAGGTGCTCCACGGCCGACTCCAGCTCCCCGACGGTCCAGCCCAGCCCCTCCAGCGCCGCCCCCGTATCCCCCCCGGCCGAGCGGGCGTCCAGGTAGGCGAAGTACGCCTCCCGGAGGCTCGCCGGGTGGTCGGAGTCGCAGGCGGCGGCCAGGAGCGTCAGCAGGGCTATGGCGAGGGGAACGCGGGGCATCTACTCCGTCTCCCGGCGCAGGAGTTCCAGGAAATCGCGCAACCTTGCGGGGTCGTCGAGTATCCGCCGGGTGGCGCGGACCAGGGCGGCGGTGTCCAGGCCGGCATCGAGGACGGCCCTCTCCGGCGGGGTCCCCGCGTTTATACGGGCGGCCACGGAGGCCACCTCCGCGTCGTCGGGCTCGGCGCACCCCCCGAGGAGAAGGGCCGAAGCCAGCATCGGTAAAAAGGCCCGCACGGCTACTCCACCGCTTCGAAGGTCCGCTCCCAACGCACCGTTCCCGACAGGCCCAGGTCCTTGTCCACGGCGTAGGGGTCGTCGGAGAAGAGGATCCCCACGACCCGGCCCAGCACGAGCCCGGAATCGAGGGGCCCCCAGATGCGGCTGTCGCGCGCGTCGGCGCGATTGTCCCCCATCACGAAGAGGCACCCCTCGGGGACGACGACCGGCCCGAACTCCTCGCGGCGGGCCCGGCCGACGTACGGCTCGGGGAGCGGTTTCCGGGCATCGCCGATGAAGACCAGCCCCTCCCGTATCTCCAGCGTCTCCCCGCCCAGGGCGATGACCCGACCGAAGAAGTCCCGCCCCCCGCCCATGGGGGAGGCGAAGCAGATGACGTCGCCCCGGGACGGCTCGGCGCGGGCGTAGACCACCTTGTCCACTAAAACCAGGTCCCCCGGCAGAAGGGTGTCGGTCATGGAGTGGGAGGAGACCTCGTAGGGGCAGAAGAGGAAGAGTCTGACGCCGACGACCAGCACCAGGGCGGCGAGGACCGCCTGTCCCAGGCGGCGCGCGGTGTACAGCGGCGTCTTATCCCCGGTCGCCATCCGTCCCCCCGGCTCCTGGCCGGCGTGATTGTTCACACCCCCGGCCGTCCACGAAACGGCGGGGTTTCATCTCGATTTACCCGGCCCGCGGCGTTCTCTACGATACCAACCTCGACCCTCACACCAGAGGGGAGAAGGGACCGCTGCACCCCCCTCCCCAGCCCGTAAGCGAGCTTCCCCCCAGAGGGGGGAGGGGATTAGCGGCAGCCCTCACCCCCATCCCTGTCGGCACTCCGCTCCCGGAGGGAGAGGGGGGCGCGGCCGTGATGAGGGCGCACCTTCCCGACCCCAGCTCCCCTAACGCGGCCGCCGCAACTACCACCAACCGACCGACCCCCCCTAGCGCACCACGTCCAGCATCCGGTCCCAGCGGACGTACCCCAGCACGGCCAGCCCCGATTCCCCCTCGGACCGCATCCGTGGCAGGTTCACCGAGAGGTACACCATGAAGGCCTTGCCGATTATCTCGTCCCGGTGGACGTAGCCCAGGCTCCCCCGGCTGTCGTCCGAGGAGTTGCGGTTGTCGCCCAGGACGAGGTAGCTGTCCGGAGGCAGGAGGTGCTCGGAGTCGCCGAAACGTTCCCCGCCCCGGGTCCGGCCCCAGGCGCCCTTCGCCAGGTACGCCCGTTCGTCCAGGCGCTCCCCGTTGACGGCGAGGTAGTCGTCGGCGAAGCTGAAGCGGTCACCGGGCAGGGCCAGCACACGCTTGACGTAGTCCTCCTCGTCGCGCCGGAAGACCACGACCTCGCCCCGCAAGGGCTCGCGCACCAGGTAGGCCAGCCGATTGACGAGGATGAAGTCCCCCTCGACCAGCGATGGCCGCATGGAGCCCGAGGGGATCCAGCTCGCCTGGAAGACGAAG
>MFAF01000071.1:9192-9435 GCA_001774505.1 Candidatus Coatesbacteria bacterium RBG_13_66_14
TCCAGGCGCAGGTGCGTAACGTAGAACGGGATGTCCATCAGGTCGAGGTTCATCTGCTCGTTCTCGCCCTCGGGACCGGCGAAGCTCATGTAGATGACGAAGGCCTTGCCCTTGATGTCGTCCTTGGCCAAAAAACCCCAGTAGCGGCTGTCGGCGGAGCGGGTCCGGTTGTCCCCCAGCATGAGGTAGCGGTCCTCGGGCACCCGGTACCACACCCCGTCCTCGAAGGGCTCGCCGGAGCGG
>MFAF01000071.1:9514-11906 GCA_001774505.1 Candidatus Coatesbacteria bacterium RBG_13_66_14
GGGCGTCGGCGTGGTCCGCGTCCGTGTCCTTCCACAAAAAGCCGCCGTGGAAGAGGAAGTATTCCCCGGGCACCGCCAGGCAGCGCTTGATGAAGTCCGTCTCCACCTCCGCCAGCGTCCGCGGGTCGTAGGTCCAGTGGCGGAAGACGATGATGTCTGTGGGCTCGGGCTCGTTGAAGAGGTACACCAGCCGGTTGACCAACAGGAAGTCCCCCTTCTCCAGGGTGGGGTACATCGAGGTGGAGGGGACCCAGGAGGCCTGGATGGCCACCTCGCGCAGAATCAGGGCGATGACGAGGGCGACGGCCAGGCCCTCGAAGAAGCGCAGGGTCTTGGACAGCCGCCGGTGGTGCTCTCGGTATTTGCGGAAGGGCCAGGTGATGACCTGCAGCCAGCGGGGCATCGCCCGCTTCTTCCCTTCATCGTCGGTTCGGGGCATGACCCGTCCTCGGGTGGTGGGTTCGGTCGTGAAACGCTCCGGGGGACCCTCCGGGTTCCCGGACGGGGTCAATGATAGCACACGGACGGGGCCCTTTGACACGCCCCACCCCCGGTGCTATACTGCCGAGGATGGTTCACCGTCCCGTGACGGGCCCGCACATGAGCCCCGGCGAACACGGCTGCCCGCGTCATCCCGCGGGTACGGTCGTCGGGGTCTGCATGAACTGCGGCCGCCTGATCTGCGCCGAATGCCGGGTCCGCCTGGACGGGCGCAACGTCTGTCCCGAGTGCGAGGCCGAGCTCGAGTCGCGGGGCGGGCGGTGGAAGTCGGTGAGCCGCATCGCCGTCCTGGCCCTGGTGGGGCTCGCGGTGGGGTACTGGCTCACTCGCCCCGGCGAGCTGCCGCCCGAGGTGAAGCGCCTGGAGGAGGTCGGCGCGGCCGTCGAGAGCTTCCGGACCGACACGGGCCGCTGGCCCCGGGAGTTGGGGGAGCTGGTGCGAAAACCGGCGGACGAGGCCGGCTGGACCGGCCCCTATCTGGGCGACGAGCGTTTTTTGAGCCAGGGACGGCCCACCGACGTCCACGGCAACCCCCTCGAGTACGGCGTGGACGCGCGCGGGGTCTGGATCGCCACCGCCGGCGAGGACGGCGAATGGCAGACCGACCTCGCCGCGATGGGCTCCGACGACG
This sequence comes from Candidatus Coatesbacteria bacterium RBG_13_66_14, assembly GCA_001774505.1. Classification (GTDB taxonomy): domain Bacteria; phylum RBG-13-66-14; class RBG-13-66-14; order RBG-13-66-14; family RBG-13-66-14; genus RBG-13-66-14. The sequence goes on from MFAF01000071.1 coordinate 10,647, forward strand.
ATCCCGGCGGCGACGACCTCCTCCTGTGGGTTTTTATTGAGGATGGCGCCCCGGATTAGTACAATACCCTTGAACCTCGGTGCCGTCGGGGCCGAGGGTGGGAAACGGGACGAATGATTTTCGGCTCGGCCCGTCGGGGTATATTCGAAGCAGTTGGATAGGCCCCGAGCGGTACAATGCTCGGGTGACATACGACCCCGCGGTCCGCACGACAGGGCACGTTACAGGTCCCCCACACGGGGAGGAGCCGGCCAAGCTAGACGGGTCGCCCATGACGGTGAAGTTCTTCGGGCGTTCTGAATATACATAGCCAGGAGGAGCTTGACGGGCGCGATCGTGTCATTCTCTACGGCGGAACGTTCCGGGCGTTAAAAAGGTCCCCCACACGGGGAGGAGTTTGATGGAGTTCAGCTGTTCCCGAGGCATCCTCTTCGACACCCTGGCCATGGTGGCCGGCGTGGTCAAGAAGAACCCGCCTCTCCCGGTGCTCTCCAACGTGCTGGTGAAGGCCGACGCCGAGGAGGGGCGCCTCCACCTCACCGCCACCGACCTCGAGGTGGGCGTGAGCTGCAACATCCCCGCCCAGGTCTCCGCCGGCGGCGAGCTGACCCTCCCCGCGCGCAAGCTCACCGACATCCTGCGCGAGCTGCCCGAGGCCCAGGTGACACTGGCCACCGAGGGCACGGGCTGCACGGTGAAGTGCGAGAACTCCCGCTTCTCCCTGGTCGGCATCGAGGCCGACGAGTTCCCGCCCCGCCCGGAGATTTCGCCGGAAAGCTCCCTCACCGTCGTCTCCGACACCCTGCGCGAGATGATCCGCCAGACCATCTTCGCCGTCAGCTACGACGAGACCCGCTACTTCCTCAACGGGGCGTACGTCGTGGCCAAGGGTCGGGAATTGACCTTCGTCGCCACCGACGGCCGACGCCTGGCCAAGAGCGTCCGCACCCTCGACGAGGGGCCGGAGCTGGACTTCGCCGGAATAGTCCCCACCAAGGCCGTGGTCGAGATGGACAAGCTGGCCGCCAAGGTGGAGAAGGTCGAGCTCTCCCTCGGCCCCGGCCACATCGTCGCCGCCTTCGCCGACACCGTCCTCACCGCCTCGCTCATCGAGGGCGAGTACCCCGACTACGACAAGCTCATCCCCAAGGAGTTCCCGCGCCGGACGCGGATAAACCGCGGCCTCTTCGAGGACGCCACCCGCCGCGTGGCCTTGATGGCCGACGAGACCTCCCACCGCGTCGCCTACGAGCTCGAGGG
>MFAF01000071.1:12025-12248 GCA_001774505.1 Candidatus Coatesbacteria bacterium RBG_13_66_14
CCAAGGCCACCGACGCCCCGGAGATCGAGCTTCTGCTCCTGGAGAACCTGCGGCCGGGCCTCTTGAAGGGCGAGGGCTCCGACGAGTACCTCTGCCTCATCATGCCCATGCGCCTGGACGACTTCTAGCCCCCTGGGCCGGGTTGGGCGGGTCGTATTGTTTTCGTAGCTGACGGGCCAAGGTAAGGGCTGCAGCGGCCCCCTCTCCCTACCAGGGAGAGGGT
>MFAF01000071.1:12265-25822 GCA_001774505.1 Candidatus Coatesbacteria bacterium RBG_13_66_14
CCCGGGCCGCTGAACCTTTTATTAAAAGCCCCACGAAAAGCCCCGGGAGACGACATGAACTTCCTCGGCGCGAACAAGGTCTGGCAGGTCATCGTCCTCGTCGTCCTCCTCGCCGGCCTGGCGGTCGGCGATTACCTCTACATCACGTCGGTGGAAAAGCCGGTCCAGGTCCCCCTGGGCGGGGAAAACTTCTTCGCCCAGATGAACTACCGGCGCATCTACGTGGACCAATACGGAGAAGAGACGATCTACAACCGCATAGTGGCGGAGAAGGCCCGCCTCCAGGCGGCGTTCGAGGAGGACCTCGCCGCGGCCCAGGCCCGCGTCGCCACCGGCGAGAAGGACGTGGCGCTTCCCACGGGGCCGGCCCCGGTTTCCGAGGAGTGGATCCGGAGCGAGGCCTCACTCCTGGGGAAGGGCGAGGTCATCGCCACCGTGGAGCTGAACATGGTCGAGGCGATAATCCTCTGCGCCGCCTTGACCATCCTCGTCCTCTACCTCTTCAACGTGCTGTTCCTGAGCCGCGGTCGCTCCGTGGTGGAGAGCGCCCCGGACCACTCCGACTAGGGGGCGGTGATAACGCCCGACTCCGACAGGCGCGGACCGAATATGGGGCGGGCCCGAAGGCTCGCCCTTTTCGGCCTCGCCCTCTGTATTTTGTATTCCGGATGCGCCCGCGTCCCGCTACCCGTCGAGCCCGAAACGGTCAAGGGCGAGGCGGACATCGCCCTCGCCCTCCCGCTCCACCTGGGCCAACGGCCCGTCGGCCCGCCCAACCGCCTCCCCCAGCCCGAGCTCAAGGTCACCGCCGCCGACTCGGACGAGGCCGAGCTTCTGGCCCAGTCCGCCGCCCGGCGCGCCGGGGAGCTGGGCTCCGCGGTCATCTCCCACGAGGTTCGGGAGCTGCCGGGGCGCCGCGAGCTTGTCATGCGCTTCGGCCCCGAGGGCGGCCCGGAGCGTTTCCGCCTGACGATAATCTGGCCCGTGGAGCCCCCCCGCGGGCCGCGACTGGCCATAATAATAGACGACTGCGGCGGGAGGGACCCCGTCGCGACCGGCATCCTCGACCTGCCGGTGACCCCCTCGGTGTTGCCGTACCGGACGTACTCGCGGGCGGTGGCCCAGGCGGCACGGGAGGCCGGGCGCGAAGTCATGCTCCACCTCCCCTGCGAGCCGCTGGGAAGCGAAAACCCAGGCACCGGCGCGCTCTACACCTACATGACCGACGCCGAGCTCCGCCGCCTCGTCGTAAAAGCCCTGGAAGATGTGGGCCCCGTGGACGGCGTCAACAACCACATGGGCTCGAAGCTGACCTCCGACCGCCGCTGCATGGGAGCCGTCCTCGCCGAGATTGACGACCGGGGACTGTGGTTCGTGGACTCGGTGACGCACCACACCTCGGTGGCGGACGCCCTGGCCGCGGAGCGCGGCATGCCCCACGCCCGCCGGGACATCTTTCTGGACAACGACCCCGCCCGCCGCGCCGTGGTCAGCCAGCTCAAAAGCGCCGTGGACCTGGCCCGGGAGCGCGACGGACCCGTCGTCGTCATCGGCCACGACCGCGACGCCACCCTCGACGCCGTCCGCGAGGTGATTTCCTACGCCCGGGAGGCCGGCGTCGCCCTGGTCGGGGTCTCGCAGTGCCTGGAGTAGCCCCGCTCGATCGCGCCCCGCCGGGGGTTCAAGGGGACGAGGGGCTTGGGCCCCTTGCCGGACGCTTGACCCCGCCCCGCGCGGGCGCTAAACTTTACCCGTAAACTCCCCCCGGGAGACGCCATGCGCCGCTGGACACCCGTTCTCGTCGCCGCCTTCATATTGATGGCCGCCCTCGCCGCCGGCGGGGACCAACTGGACCCCGACCGCGTCTACACCGTCCAGCGCGGCGACACCCTCTGGGACCTGGCCGAGGAGTTCCTGGGCAGCCCCTGGCTCTGGCCCCTGATATGGCAGGCCAACCCCACCCTCGTGGAGCACCCGCACTGGATTTACCCCGGCGAGGAGCTCTACATCCCGCCCAACGTCCCCCCCGAGCTCCCCGCGCGCATCCAGGTCCGCATCCGCGACGACGAGCCCATCGTGGCCCTGACGCGGGAGCAGCTCGTCGCCCTCTGGCGCCGCCTCCTCGAGTACGCCGGCATGGTCGTGCCCGACATCGGCGAGTACTGGGAGCTGGCGCACATCGTGGCTAGTGTGGACGAGGACCGCACCATGCTCGCCCTCTACGACGAGGTCTACATCTCCGGCGGCGACGACGAGGGCTTCTACCCCGGCGCCCAGTTCCTCGTCTACCGCGACAAGGGCCTTATAGTCATCCCCGACTCCCGCATAGACGTGGGCCGCCTCATCCAGAACGTCGGCGTCATCGAGATCGCCGAGGTCTTTTCCGACGTCAGCCGCGCCAAGGTCGTCGCCTGCAACGAGGCCATCTTCACGGGCGACAAGATTCGCTTCCGCGAGGAGATTGACTCGGAGTTCCTCCGCTTCCGCACGGGCGTCGAGCCGACGGAGTGGGGGTCCGAGGAGGAGGCCCTGGCGGAGCGGGGATACGTCTGCTGGGAGCGCGACGGCCGCGGCTACGCCGCCCAGGGCCACGTGGTCTACATCAACTGGGGGACCGACCAGGGCCTCGAGCCCGGCTCGCGGGTCATCGTCTGGCGCGCCGGGCGCACCGTGGACGACCCGGCCAGCCTCGAGGCGGTCCGGCTGCCCGACAGGGAGATCGGCACGCTGGGGGTGCTGAAGGTCACCGAGACCACGGCGACCTGTCTGGTCCTGGGCGCTACGACCCGCCTGGAGATCGGCGACTACGTGGACTACGTGCGGAGGTAAAACTTGACTTATAGTCTATGGACATGTTAGTGTAAGAGAGTAACAATTCCCCTATGGGGAAGTTACTTCAAATACTCGGCTCGAACATCAGGCGTTTAAGAAAACGACTCAATCTAACTCAAGAAGAACTAGCGTCTAGAGTTAAAAGGCACCCAACTTACATAAGCGGTATCGAAAGGGGGGTTAGGAACATAACCATTAATGTATTAGAAGACATCTCGAATGCGTTAGAAGTTGAACCAACTGAAATAATTCAAGTAGAGAGAAGTCAACTAGAGAAAGACCTTAATTGCTCGAAACACGACATAATAAAAGCCATCGAGGCTGGCTTTAGAGCACAGGTTGATGTTAAGGGCAAACTTGCCGAGTTATTTCTGTCACGTTATTTAAACGACCTAGAACATGATGATGTAATAGAGAGCTATACATGGCATGACGAAGATAAACTCCCCGATTTCTCAATCAAATACAAAGGAAGTGACTTCACATTAGAATGTAAAAATGTACGCAGCGGTGAAGAAATGAAAAAAGAAGATGGTTATCGTGTAGAAGTCCAAAAAACACGAAATTCAAAAGATGGTTCAAACAGTAGATCATATGGGATAGGCGAATTTGATCTCTTAGCCGCTTGCCTATTCAATCAAATTAATGAATGGATTTACTTGTTTGCGGCTTCAATAAAACTTGCAAGAAAAAGAGGCGATGACACGCTGTTGGCTACCATGCAGCCTGTTTCTATTAAGCCAGGCTCCACTTGGCGTTCATCATTAGAAGAAGCTATAAGAGATATCCACGATGAAACTTGAAAGCAATAATAGACTTGAACCCTTTTATAAAACCTCTCTTGGTTCCGCCTACCAAGGTGATACGTTCTCTTTAATAAAACAAGTACCAGACGAGAGTATTGATCTTGTATTAACATCCCCTCCCTATGCCCTCCATTTTAAAAAGGAGTATGGAAATGAAAACCAGGACGAATACGTCGAATGGTTTATATCGTTAGGAGGGGATTTAAAGAGGGTATTAAAGCCGACGGGTAGTTTTGTACTAAACATTGGAGGTAGTTGGGAACCAGGAAGACCGACCAGGTCGTTGTGCCATTTTGAAGTATTAATAAAGCTTGTAAAAGATATAGGCTTCTACTTAGCTCAGGAGTTTTACTGGTACAACCCCGCAAAGTTGCCCGTCCCTGCGGAGTGGGTAACAGTCCGTAAATTGAGGGTAAAAGACTCTGTCGAATGTTTATGGTGGCTTTCTAAAACACCCGAACCCAAAGCAAGTAACGAAAAGGTGCTGCGTGAGTACAGCGAGGATATGAAGCGCCTTATTGAAAGAGGTTATAGAACCAAAAGGCGTCCGTCGGGCCATAATATTACGCACAAGTTCCAAAATGATAGAGGAGGCTCAATACCCGACAACATTTTGATTTTCGGTAACAACGACAGCACAGGGTACTACCTTAAAAGATGCAAGGAATCCGGGTTGAAGGTTCACCCCGCACGTTTTCCCATTCAACTGCCGACATTTTTCATTAAATTTCTGACTGAGCCGGGTGATATTGTGCTTGATCCTTTCGCCGGCAGTAATACGACAGGAGAAGCCGCTGAGAGGTTGGGAAGGAAGTGGTTATCCTTTGAAAGAGAAGAAGAATATCTAATAGCCAGTTCTTTCCGTTTTGAAGGATTATCAAACATTGTTACTAAAGAAGATTCTATTGAAAATAATATATATACACCCAATCAGTTAGACATTAATCTCAAGTAAGTTACTCCACAAAGTTAAATTGGGAAAAGCAACTCCAAGCGGCCCCGGGCCGCGTTTTTAGCTCGAAATACGATGGTAACGGCGCACAAGGGCATCCTCAATCTCCTCGAAGACCGGCGGGCGGGGTGGGTCATCCTCCTCGCCGCCGTCGTCCTGCGCCTTATAACCCTCTTCCTCGTCGCCGACGCGCCGCTGGCCTCGGATTCGGCGAGCGAGTTCGCGGAGGCCCGCCTCCTGGCCGCGGGCATCCCCCACGAGCCCTGGCTGCCGCCGGGGCTGCCCTGTTTCCTGGCCCTGGTCCACCGCCTGGGCGGGGGCGAATTCCTGGCCCGGGCCTCGATGCTTTTGTGGTTCCTGGCCCTGGCGCTGTTGGGTTACAGGCTGGCGCTGGACGCGGCGCGGGAGGAGCGGTGGAGCGAGGAGGGGCGGCGCTCCGCGCAATTCGGCGCGAACATTTTCCTCGCCCTCTTCGCCTGCTATCCGGTCTACGTCCTGTCGTCGGTGGAGACGATGAGCCACCTCCCGGCGGCGGCGGGGCTCATGGCTTCGGCGCTTTTGACGCTGCGGGTCGCCCGGGGCGCGGGGACGGGGACGGCGGTGGTATTGGGGGCGGCGCTGGGGGCGACGGCGCTCATCCGGCCCGCGGCGCTGCTTTTAATCGTAGCCGTGCCGGTCTACCTGGCGGTGAGGCGCAAAAAGCCGCTCACGCCGCTGGCGGTCTTCCTCCCGGCGGCCGGGGTCGTCGGCCTCTGGCTCCTGGTCGCCTGGAACATGACCGGCGGGTTCGTCCCCGTCAACCACACCAACCTCCAGAACTTTTTCTACGGCAACAACCCCTACACGCCGCTCTACAAAACCTGGTGGTTCGCCTCCCACGCGGGCGACGAGCCGGCGGGCTTCTCCCGGCTTTTCGCGGACATCGTGCGGCTGCCGGCCGGGGAGCAGGGCGGGCGATACCTTTCGGCGGCGCTCGGTGAGATAACCGGGCGGCCGGACCTCTTCATCGTGCGCAGCCTGAGCCGCGTGCGGACCTACCTCGCGGCGGACAGCTTCACCGGCTCGCAGCTCGTGAAGGTTTACGGGCTGCCGCTGTGGATGGGGTTGGCGGCCATCGCGGCCGACGGCGCGCTCTACGTGGGCATCGCCGGGGCGGCCGTCGCGGCGCTCTTCGCCGGGAAAAAGGCGCTGCCGGGGAGGGACGCCCTGACCGTGCTCTTGGGAATCGCATTGCTCTACGCGCTGCCGTACTTCGTCAGCTTCTCCCACCCCACGTTCCACATCCCCACCACACCGCTTTTGGGGGTCATCGCCGCGGTGTTCGCCGGACGGCTCCGGCGTGGCGACGTGTGGGAGAAGCTGAAAAAATCGAAAAAAAGGCGCATCGGCCTGGGGGTCGCCGCCGCCATTTTCACGGCGATACAGATCGAGTGGCTGGTCGTCATGGCCGGGATGATTTGAGGTGTGAGGGCCGAAGCGGCGGGGATTAAAATCCCCGCCCTACATTTCAGCGCGCGGCGGTGAATAAACACGCGGGCGGTCCCCCTCTCCCCGTGGGAGGAGCATTCGCTCACGGGTCGTGGTGAGGGCAGCCTTAGAAAAAAAACGGGCCGACCGTCCACGGTCGCCCGCGGAACAAGGTCTGTAGAATGCGCGGCAAGGATAGCCCCCGGCCCGGCCTTTTTTGCTACAATCACCACGATCCACTCGATAAAAAAAAGATGAGCCGTCACCCCGAGATAGACCTGTCGAAGATAACGCCGCAGCCCGTGGCCGAGCGGCCGAGCAAGGTCACGCTGGACGACCTGTGCTCGCTCCCCGTCGCGGCGGACGCGGCGCTCCTGGACCGCCTCCCGGACCTCTTGACCGCGCGGGAGTTGCGCTTCGTCGTGGGCCGGACGGTGGAGGCGGCGCGGGGGGGCTGGCCGGTGATATTCGGCGCCGGGGCCCACCTGGTGAAGGCCGGCGTGGGGCCGCTTCTCGTCGCCCTGGCCGAGCGGGGGCTGGTGACCTGCCTAGCGGTGAACGGGGCCTTCGCCATCCATGACATCGAGCTGGCGCACTTCGGCAAAACCTCGGAGGACGTGGCGGCGCAGTTGCCGCTGGGGCGCTTCGGCATGTCGGCCGAAACGGCGGCGCTGGTCAACGGAGCCTACTCCCGGGCGGCGCGGGAGGGCCTGGGGGCCGGAGAGGCGCTCGGTCTCTCCGCCTCCGAGGGCGAGTATAAAAAAGCGAGCGTCCTGGCCCGCCTCCACGACTTAGGGATTCCCGTCACCGTCCACGTGGCGCTGGGCACCGACATCACCCACATGCACCCGGACTGCGACGGCGCGGCGGTGGGCGAGGCCAGCCTGCGCGACTTCCGCATCCTGGCGCACCAGGCGGCGCGCCTGGGCGGCGAAGGCGACAAGCTCGGCGGCTGCTACCTGAATTGGGGCTCGGCGGTGCTCTTGCCCGAGGTCTTTCTGAAGGCGGTCTCCGTGGCCCGCAACCTGGGGATGACGGGCCGCTTCACGACCGCCGCCTTCGACTTCAACCAGCAGTACCGGGTGAGCGAGAACGTGGTGAGCCGTCCCAGCCCCGGCGACGGGCGCTACCTGGTCGGCCCCCACGAGGTCCTGCTGCCGCTCTTCTACGCCGCCTGTCTGCGGGAATCGGAGGGACATGGGGCCTGACGAGCTGGCCGCCCACGAGCTGCGCCTGGCCGCGGAGAACCTGGCGAAGGTGGCCGACGAGCTGGCCGGCCCGGTGGCCCGCGCGGCGGAAATCATCATCGAGGCGCTCCAGGCCGGGCGGAAGGTGCTCTTGTGCGGCAACGGGGGCTCCGCCGCCGACGCCCAGCACTTCGCCGCCGAGCTCGTCGGGCGCTTCGAGACCGAGCGGCGGCCACTCCCCGCCGTGGCCCTCTCCGCCAACACCAGCAACCTCACCGCCATCGGCAACGACTACGGCTTCGACGAGGTTTTCGCCCGTCAGGTGGACGCCCTGGGCCGCGCCCGGGACGTGCTGGTCGCCATCTCCACCAGCGGGGGCTCGCCCAACGTCCTTTCCGCCGTAACGGCGGCCCGGGAGAAAAAAATGAAGGTGGTGGCCCTGGCCGGCCGCGACGGGGGCAAGCTGGCCCCGCTGGCCGACGCGGCCGTGGTCGTCCGCGGCGTGCGCACCTGTCGCATCCAGGAGGGCCACATCACCTGCATCCACGTCATCTGCCGCCTCGTGGACGAGGCGATACAACCGGACGAATAGAGGCCCTTCCGCCGTTCGACACGTGCTCTGCAAACCTGGAGTGCGAGGTGTCCAAAAAAAGGCTCATCGCCGTGTCCGCCGAGGAGGACCGCGGGCTGGATTCGCCCGTATGCGGCCGGTTCGGCCACGCCCCGTATTTCTTTTTCGTGGAGGAGGTGGGCGGCCGACTGGGCGAGTGCCGCTGCCTGGCCAACCCCTTCTTCGAGGACCACCAGCCCGCACAGGTTCCCCTCTTCATCAAAAAGCAGGGAGCGAACGTCATCATTTCCGGAAATATGGGCTCCAGCGCGACGCAGATTTTTTCCCACCACGGCATCGAGGTGGTCACCGGCGCCTCCGGCACCGTCCGGGAGGCGGTCGCGGCCTTCCTCAAGGGCGGGATAAAAAAAGGCTGGCAGCCATACGTGCACCGCGGGGACGGCGAGCACCGGCACTAGAGGAGGCCCGCTGAAGGAGACCCTGTCCAAGAAACGCCTCGAGGAGCTGCTGGCCTCGCTTACCGGCCGGCGGGTGCTCGTCGCGGGCGACCTGATGCTGGACCGCTACGTCTGGGGCCGGGTGGAGCGCATCAGCCCCGAGGCGCCGGTCCCGGTGGTGGAGGTGGAGCGGGAGACGTCGCTGGCGGGCGGCGCGGCCAACGTGGCCCGCACCATAGCCGCCCTGGGCGGCGTCCCGCTCCTTCTGGGAGTGGCCGGGGCCGACACCGACGCCGAGGAGCTGCGCGAGCGGCTCGCAGACGACGGGATAGACCACGGGCACGTCCTGGCCGTGCGCGACCGGCCGACAACCCTCAAGACCCGCGTCATGGCCGACAGGCAGCAGGTCTGCCGCGTGGACCGTGAGGCGCGCGCCCCGGTGGACGAGGCCGTCCGGGCGAAACTCGCCGCCAGCGGGCGGGAGCTCCTGGCCGGGGCCGACGCCCTCCTCCTCTCGGATTACGGCAAGGGGCTCCTCTCACCGGCCCTCATCCGCGATCTGGTGGACCGCGCCGGGGAGAAGCCCAGCGCCGTGGACCCCAAGCAGGACCACTTCGCCGCCTACGCCGGGGTGACGGTGGCCACGCCGAACAACCACGAGGCGGGGGGGGCGGTGGGTCGGCGCGGGCGTTACGAGGAGCTGGACGACGTCGCCGAAAAACTCTTCGAGCTCACCGGCCTCCGGAACCTGTTGATAACCTGCGGAGAACGGGGGATGCGCCTGTACGCGGGTCCCGGCGCCCGGGCCGAGGTCATCCAGACCGTGGCCCGCGAGGTCTTCGACGTCACCGGGGCCGGAGACACGGTCACCGGGGTGCTCACCCTGGCCCTGGCCGCCGGGGCGTCGCTGTCGGAGGGGGCGCACCTGGCGAACCTGGCCGCCGGGGTGGTCATCGCCAAGGTCGGCGTGGCCACCGCCTCGCCCGCCGAAATACTCCGCCAGTACGACCTCGTCGCGGGCGCGTAAAAAACCGTTGCCAAAGGGGACCGGTTGGTTGGTATAATAGTGGGCGGTCTTATGCATAAGGGCTTGAAGCGCGTAACCCAAGGGGACTCTCATGTTGCGTAAGCTGTATTTCGATTTCCGCGACGTGCTGCGGGCGCCGCGCCTGGGCTTCTCCGCGAAGAAGATCTGGGTGCAGTTCACCGGCCTCGTCATCGGCCTGGGGGGCTACGCCGTACTGGCGTACGCCTCGCTCCTGGTCGCCGGCTCCACCTTCGCCGAAATCTGGTTCAACTACGGCGCCCTGCCCATCCCCCTGGCCTTCGGTCCGAGCGGCGGGGTGGCCAACTACTTCGTCGGCGTGCCCTGGTACTCGTGGCTGATTTGGGGCGTGGGCGTCCTGTGGGGGCTGGTAGTGGCCCTCCTGGCCGGGACCGCCACCGCCAAGCTCACCTACGAGCAGCTCCGCGGGAACGACTTCTTCTCGAAACGGGAGGCGTGGCGGTTCGCGCGCAAGAACGCCGCCGCCGTCGTCCTCTCCCCCGTCGGCCTGGCGATTCTCGCCGCGGGCCTCGTCTTCGGCGGCCTCGTCATCGGCTGGTTCGCGAGCTGGGGCGCCGTATCCGCCTGGATTACCGCCGCCATTTTCCCCGTCATCATCGGCGTCACCGTCTTCACCCTCTACCTGGCGGTGATAATAGTCGTCGGGGTGGTCATCGCGCCCGCCGTCGTCGCCACCACCAAAAACGACACCTTCGAGACCATCTTCGAGCTCTTCTCCACCGTGGCCGCCCAGCCCTGGAGGCTCTTCCTCTACGAGTTCCTCCTGTGCCTGGCCACCATGATCGCCTTCGGCATTTTCCTCGTATTCATCCTCTTCGCCCTGAAAGTGATGAAGATGGTCTTCGGGGTCTGGTGGGGGACGGACTTCACCCAGTACGTCCTGCCCCAGGCGCAGCACTACACCCACAGCTTCCTGCGGGTGCCGGTGGACGCGGCCCAGGTTTGCGTCAACCGGTTCCTCTTCTGCTGCCAGCATCAGGGGGTCGCGCCCTGGCTCCTGTTGGGCAACATCCCCGGCGTCTGGTGGCTCCTGGCGCCGCAGACCTACAGCTTCATCCCCGTCCAGCCCGCCGCCGGGCTCCACGTCGCCTCCATCATCCTCGCCGTGGGGCTCATCGGCCTCATCGGCATTCTCGCCAGCTACCTGTTGGCCACATGCCAGGCGGGGCAGACGCTCATCTACGTGGCCCTGCGGAAGAAGAAGGACGACGAGAACATCCTCGAGCGCCGCGACTACGACGAGGAGTTCCCCGAGTTCGAGGTCCCCGAGGACCTGGACAAGGGTGAAAAGCCCGCCGAGGCCGGAGAGAAGCCCAAGGACGAGGGCAAGAAGGGGGAGAAGGAGTAACCTTCCCCCGACGTGCGCCTGGCGGATTGCGATAATGTAGGGCGGCCCCGTAGGATAAGTCCTCTGCGGGCCGCCCTTTTACCCTACACCCCGGCCATACCTAAATGAAGGGCGGGGATTTAATCTCCGCCGTTTTTTTACCCCTCACCCCAGCCCGTTGTGATGACGTAGGGGCCGACCGACGGCGCGCCGTTCAGGTCGGCCCGTTTTTCAAAGGCAGCCCTCACCCCGGCCCGTTGTGATGACGTAGGGGCCGACCGACGGCGCGCCGTTCAGGTCGGCCCGTTGTTATAAGGAAGCTTTCACCCCGGCCCCGTCGGCGCGCCGCTCCCACAGGGAGAGGGAGAACGCTGCATTTGCGACGACGTAGGGGCGGGTGTCCACACCCGCCCGCGGGGGCCCGCAGAGGGGCCCCCCTACACAGCACACATCCCGACCCTCTCCCTTCCAGGGAGAGGGAGTCATCTATCCCCGCTCGATGACCTCCCGCATCCGCTCCGCCACGTCCCGGGCTACTTCCGGCCCGTACGCCGCGCTGAACGGCAGCGTCAGCCGCTCCCGACCCAGGCGCTCGGCTTCGGGAAATTGGCCCTCACGGCCGCCGAAATCCCGCCGGTAGAGCGTCATCAGGTGCAGCGGGTGGTAGTGGACCGAGGTGGCGACGCCGAGCTCCCGCAGCCCCGCCGCCAGGGCGTCGCGGCCGAGGGGGCACTCCCCCGTGATCCGCACGGCATAGAGGTGCCAGGCGTGCCGGTCGCCGGATTTCGCATCGGGCCTCGGCGGCAGCTCGATACCGGGCAAATCCGCCAGAGCCTCGTCGTAAGCTTTTCGAAGCTCCAGCCGCCGCCGGTAGCCCTCCTCGATCCGGGTGAGCTGCACGAGGCCCAGCGCCGAGGCGATGTCGGTGGTGTTGTACTTGTACCCCGGCTCGATGATGTCGTAGCCGGGCGTCCCACCGGCGGCGTAGCGGTCCCAGGCGTCGCGGTCCATCCCGTGCAGGCGCAGGACGGCCGCCCGCCGCGCCCAGTCCGCGTGCGGGGTGACGAGCATCCCGCCCTCGCCCGTGGTCAGGTTCTTGTTGACGTAGAAGCTGAAGCAGGTGGCGTCGCCGATGGTCCCCACGCGGCGGCCGCGGCAGAGCGTCTCCACGGCGTGCGCCGCGTCGTCCACGAGAAAAAGGCCCCGCTCCGAGCACAGCGTCCCGAGGGCGGCCATGTCCGCCGGGTAGCCGCCCAGGTGGATCGGCAGGACCGCTTTCGTTTTTTTCGTAATTTTTTTTAGGGCGGCGGCGGGGTCCAGGTTGCCGGTCACCGGGTCCACGTCGGCGAAGACCGGCGTCGCCCGCTGGTACAAAATCGCCTCCGCGGTGGCGGCGAAGGTGAGCGGCGTGGTGACCACCTCGTCGCCCGGCCCGACCCCGGCGGCGGCCAGCGCCAGGTGCAGCGCCGCCGTGCCGCTGGAGACCGCCAGGGCGTGGGACGCCCCGACCAGGGCGCGGAATTTTTCCTCGAACTCCCGCGTCCGTGGGCCGTGCGTCAGCCAGCCCGAGCGCAGCACCGCCGAGACGGCCTCCACCTCGGCCTCGGTGATGACGGGCGGCGATAGGTCAATGGGTTTGAGTTCCATGTCGCCTCGATTATACAAAAACCGGCGCCCGCATATCCCCTCCCCCCTCTGGGGGGCGGCGCGCCGACGTTAGGGGTGAGGGGCGGAGCAACCCCCCTCTCCCTCCGGGAGAGGGGATGGGGGTGAGGGCCACCTTTGTAAAAAACGGGCCGACCTGAACGGCGCGCCGTCGGTCGGCCCCTACGTCATCGCAAACGATGTAAAAAACATTGACAGCCTCCCCATCCGGTGCTACGATATGAACGAATCGTGTTACGGGAGGGTCCATGGCCGAGCTGGTCCGCTTCGGGGTGGCGATGCCCGAGGACCTGGTCGCCCGTTTCGACGCCGCGACCGGGAATTTCCGCAACCGCAGCGACGCCCTGCGCCGCCTGATCCAGGAGTACCTCGCGGAGCGCGAGTTCACGCCCGACCAGGAGGTCATGGGCACCGTCACGCTCATCTACGACCACCACCGGTCGCGGGAGCCCGGCGGCCTGACCGAGATCCAGCACGACGCGGGCGGGCTCGTCCACTCCACCATGCACGTCCACCTGGACCACCGCCGCTGCCTGGAGGTGGTGGTGGTGCGGGGCTCGGGAGGGAAAATCCGGGACCTGGTGGAGCGGCTGGGGAGCGCCCCGGGGGTTTTACAGGCCCGCTTGCAGGCCGCGCCGCTCCGGCCGGCGGACTCCTGAGGAGGGCCGGTCAACCAGCCCGGGCCGGGGATATTGAAAAGACAAGGGGCTTTAGCCCCTTGCCCCCGCCAGTCCGCCCTGGACGCAGGGGCGTGAGAGAAAAGCGCAGCGCACGAACGAAGGCCCCAAGCGATTCGCGGTGACCCCGCGACAACGGATAACCTCTTCTCGGCGGATAACCAACCTCAAGGAGTGTGATGCACGTTCCCGACGGTCTCCTGCAACCGGCGGTGTGGGCCGGCGGCTGGGTCCTGGGCGGGGGCGGCCTCGCCTGGGCCGTCGCGCGCGCCAGGAAGGTCATGGAGAAGGGGCTGGTCCCCCTGGCCGGCGTCCTGGCGGCCTTCATCTTCGCCGCCCAGATGCTCAACTTCCCGATCCTGCCCGGCGTTTCCGGCCACCTGGTCGGCGCGGCGCTGGCGGCCATCGCCCTCGGACCCGCCATGGGCGTCCTGGTCATCTTCACCGTCCTGGCGGTCCAGTGCCTCCTCTTCGCCGACGGCGGCGTCACGGCGCTGGGGCTCAACACCCTGGCCATGGGCCTCACCGGCGCCATCGTCGGGTACGGCCTCTACCGGCTCGTCGGCGGGG
>MFAF01000071.1:25916-33720 GCA_001774505.1 Candidatus Coatesbacteria bacterium RBG_13_66_14
GGGGCCCTGGCTTTGATTGCGGCCCTGGCCAGCCCCCTGGCTTCTGAAAGCCCCGACGGCCTCGAGGCCGCCCTGGAGCGGGCGACCGACGAAGGCGCCGCGGTGGAAGAGGGCGGGCACCTGGTGGACTCGCCCTGGTCCGACTACGACGCGGGCGGCGACGGCTCTCCCGGCTCCACCATCCTGGCCGGCGTCATCGGCGCCGCCGTCGTCCTCGCCCTCGGCCTTCTCCTGGCGAAGCTCCTCTCGCTGAAAAAGGCCTAGACCGCGTTTTCACGGCGGCGATTGACTCCTCGAAAGACCGACCCCGCGCGGGTCGGTCTCGCATACTAGAAAAGAGGGGTGGAAAAATAGTAAAATGCTTAATCTTGTACGTTTGCTTTGGAGGCGCCCGATGCGTGGGAAGGCGATCTGCCTCGTGTCTTTTTTCGTTTTGGCCGGCTCGGCCCTGGGCGGGACCTGGGTGCAGACGAGCTGGGTGGACGGCGGCTCGGGATCGCTGGACGACCTTTGGAACGCCCACCAGCGGAGCTTCTACCAGAGCCAGGACCTCGCCTGGTGGCGCTACGTCTCGGACTCGTATACGGGAGACAACTTCATCTTCCCCTACGCGCCCCGCGAGGAAGAGGTGGACGTGTTCGGGGAGGGCGACCTCCAAGAGACGCGGACGGTGAACTGCGGAACCGTCTACAAGAGCGGGGACGACGTCTACCTGGTCCTCGGCGGCCGGGACTCGGCGGGCTTTCCCTGCATCTACTTCTCGAAGGACCAGGGAGTCAACTGGGAGGAGACCCGCGACACGACGGTCACGGACGGAGCGGTCTTCGCCGTGGCCCAGCAGCCCGGCTCCGACCGGCTGCACCTCCTGGCCAACACCACCGGGGGCCAGTTCGTACGTATCTATATCCTGGACAATCTCCAGGACACGGGCTGGAATCTGGAGGACGGATTTTCGGCCGAATACGCCACCCACGCCTCGTTCCTCTTCGAGAGCGGCAACCGCGGCTTTTTGACCATCGCCAACATCTACGACCACCTGCACGAGAAGGTCTGGCGCTGGGACGGGGCGAACTGGACTCCCGGGCCGCACGAGTTCGACCGCGAAGACCAGCTCTACGGCATCTGGCGCATGGGCGACGGCCGCCTCTACATCGCCGCGGACCGCGGGCTGTACCAGGACGACAGGTGCTTCTACTCGACCGACGACGGCGCGACCTGGGAGAACTTCTCGACCGACTACTTCCCCGGCGCCACCGACTTCCCCCGCTTCGTCGCCGTCGGCCCCGGCTTCGGCTGGGACGGCAAGTACGCCTACCTCACCTCGTCCGAGGAGGGCCTCACCCAGGAGCTGTGCCGGATCGAGTTCGACGACCCCACCGATTTCGAAACCTTCACCTTCGCCGGCTCGGCCTCCCTCGACGCGATCCTGGTCGGGGACGACGGCGTCGTCTACGTCGCGGGCTCGAGCGTCGCCGGGGCCTGCCTGTGGTACTCCACCGACGACGGCGAGTCCTGGTCCGGCGGCCTCCTCGAGCCCCCCTACGGCGGCTTGAGCGCGCTGCCCGCCCTCTTCCAGGACCCCCGTTACGGGTTCCTCTACCTCTCGGGCAACTGGCTGCCCCCGGATTCGGTCCCCTTCATCGTCTTCATGGCCTCGCACGGGGCGTCCATCGAGAGTCTGCCCTACGACTGCGGGGAGTCCTCGCAGTTCAACTTCATTCAAATCCAGGGCCAGATCGAGGACTACAACCAGCTCGAGGTTTTCCTGCGCTCGTCGAACAACGCCGACATGGAGGGCGCCCTGGACTGGAACCAGTGCGGGCGCATCACCGACTACAACAACCTCGGCGATGTAGCGGGCCTGAACGACGGCGACCGGTACGTGCAGTACCGGCTCGTCTTCCACGGCGAGAACGACGTGCCGCTCTCCTTCCCCGCCGTGGACTCCTTCCTCCTGGACTACGCGCCCGAGGGAGAGGAACCGCCCGTGGGCCCGATCGTGCTCGCCACCGTCCCCCCCGACGGGGCCTCCGACGTGCCCCTGAACGCGAAAATCTGGATCAAGTTCGACCACCGCATGGACCTGGAGAGCTTCAAGGATAACTTCTACATCTACGCCGACGACGGCGCGACCGAGATTGATTGGACGGGCAAGCTCGAGGGCGACGGCTTCGAGTTCATCGCCGAGCCCGACCCCGCCCTGCCGCCCTCAAGCGAGATACAGGTCCTCCTGGACTCGGGCATCACCGACTCCGACGGCGTCCCCATCCAGGACCAGAACGGCGACGGGGAGGGCGCCTTCGACTTCACGTTCGGCACCGGCGGCGAGGGGGACATTGACGACGAGCCGCCCGTGGTCAGCAATGTCAAGGCCAACCCCAACCCCACCTTCGGCGCCGACGTGGTGAGCCTGACATGCAGGGCCGACGACACGGACCGCGGCGGCTCTTTCATCGCCGGCGGGGAGTACTTCGTGGACGACGCGGGCGCCGACGGGGAGGGCATGCCCCTGACGGCGGCGGACGGCAATTTCGACTCGAGCTTCGAGGAGCTCCTGGCGCTGGTTGACGCGAGCGGCTGGGAAACCGGCTCGACCCACGTCCTCTACGTGCACGCCCGGGACGCGGCGGGCAACTGGTCGCCCCTGCAATCGGTGGTGGTGGAGACCGAGGGCGAGTTCCTCGACCCGTCGCGGACGTACGTCTGGCCCAACCCGGCCGGCGACGCGGCCCACTTCGCCTTCACCCTGGGCGGCAACGCGCGCGTCGTGCTCGTGGTTTACGACCTGGCCGGCCGCGAGGTGCACCGCCAGCGCGGCGAGTTCAACCTGGGAGAACCGGGGGCCTTCGTCTGGAACCTGGACGGCGTCGCCAGCGACGTTTACATTTTCCGCCTGACCGCCGAGGAGATCGGCGGGATGGGGCGCTCCGCCTCCGTGGTGAAGAAGCTGGCCGTGGTGCGCTAGAGAAGGCCGCGCGGGCCGGACCGTCGGAAACCGGGGGGCGAAGTTAAAATACACCCGAAGGTGGCGATGTTTCGCAAATTTATGAGCCTGGCGGCGATTCTGGGCCTGTGCGCCCCGACACTCGCGGCGGGGACCGGCTCCGAGCCGGGCGGCGCCCAGGACGGCCCCGTCGTCGAGAGGACTCTCCCCGACCGCGGCGACGAGGATGTCCCGCGCAACGTCGAGATCCGCGTCTTCTTCGACCGCCGGATGCTCCTGGACAGCTTCTACGGCGAGTTCGAAATCCGGCTCCAGGGCGGCAGCCTCCTGGACTGGACGGGGCGGCTGGAGGGCAACGGCCGGGTCTTCGTGGCCGAGCCGGACCAGAGCCTGCCGTCCGACAGGGGCATCGAGGTCACCCTCGGCAGGGGCATCACGGACGCCGACGGCGAACCCATCGAGGACCAGAACGGCGGCGAACCCGGGGCTTACTTCTTCGACTTCGTGACCGGCCACGGAACGGACACCGAGCCCCCCGACCTCACCGACGTCGAGGTCACCCCGAACCCGACCTACGGCGCGGACCGGCTCGCCCTGACGGGGTGGGCCGACGACTCCGGGGGGTCCATCATCGGCGCGGCCGAATACTTCGTGGACAGCCTGGGCAAGGACGGCGACGGCCTCCCCATGGACGCCTCCGACGGTGAGTTCAACGAGACCGCGGAGTGGGTCCGCGGCGAGATTGACGCCGGCGGGTGGGAGCCGGGCTCGATCCACGTCATCTTCACGCACGCCATGGACCTCGCGGGGAACTGGTCCCCCCTCAAGTCGGTGGTCGTGTACACCGAGGGCGGCGAGTTCTTCGACCCCGACCGCGCCTACGTCTGGCCCAACCCCGCCCGCGACCGGGCCGCGTTCACCTTCACCGTGGGCGGCAACTGCCTGGTCGAGCTCGTGGTTTACGACCTGGCGGGCCGCGAGGTCCACCGCGACGCGGACTATTTCCCCACCGGGGAGACGGGTTCGTTCGTCTGGGACCTGGGGGACGCGGCCAGCGACGTTTACATCTTCCGCCTCGCCGTCCGCGAGACCTCGGGCCAGCTCCGCCAGGCGTCCGTGGTGAAGAAGCTGGCCGTGGTCCGCTGACGCCGGGGAGGGCGGCGGCGGGTCAACCGCCGTGCAGGGGCGGAACCGCCGGCAAAACCGGAGGGCGGCGGCGGGTAAATACCGCCGACGGTGACGGGAGACGGTCGGGCGCTCCGCCGGGCGACGGTTCCATATTGAAAACGACCACCGCGCATTTTTAGGAGTCTGCGATGTCGAAGCGGTTTTTGACGACGATCCTGGTCCTGGGCCTCGCGGCGGCCTCCGTCGCCGGGAACGCCGGGGCGACCTTCCTCTTGCTGCCCCAGGACCTCCGGGCGGTGGGCATGGGCGGCACCGGCGCCGGAGAGGCCGGGAGCCTCGGCGGGCTCTTCTACAACCCGGCGAGCCTGGGCTTCCGCTCGGAGGCCGTGATGAACGCCGCCTTCACGAGCTGGATCGCCGAGACGAGCCTCGGCTACCTGGCCGGCTGCCTGCCCCTCGGGAAGGCGGGGGTCGTATCGCTGGGCGCCACCTACATGCGCGTGGGCGACTTCGAGCGCCGGACCGGCGACACCGACGAGCCCGTCGGCACCTTCGACGCCATGGGCCTGGCCGCCGAGGCCGGCTACGGCATCGAGCTCTTCGACGGCTTCTCGGCCGGGATGACCGCCGGGGTGGTCCACCAGCGCCTGGACACCTACTCCGCCACCGGGGCAAGCTTCGACCTGGGCGTCCAGTATCGCTTCCCCTTCGACTGGCTCACCGTGGGCCTGGCGGGGAGGAATCTCGGCACGCCCCTGACCTTCATCAGCGAGGAAACCCCGCTGCCGTCGAACGTGGTCGGCGGGGTCAACCTCTGTTTCCTGGGCGGCGACCTCGGCTTCAACCTGGACGCCGAGTACCACCTCGACGACGCCGCGGACAACCTCTACGCCCACGCGGGCGGCGAGTACGTCCTCTTCGACACGGCGGCGCTCCGGGTCGGCTACACCTACGGTTACGGCTCCCAGGGGGGCAACATCACCGGCCTGTCCGCCGGTATCGGCCTCCAGGTCGTCGGCATCACCTTCGATTTCGCCTACACCAACCAGGGCGACCTGGGCGGCTCCTACCGCGTGGGGGTGGGTTACGACTTCGCCTATTTCACCACCCGCCGGGACACCCTCCGGGAGTACCTGGACCAGATAGCCGAGCAGGAGCGGGCCACCAGCCGCGCCTTTTACTCCGAGGGCCAGGACGCCATGAGCCGGGAGCGCTACGCCGACGCGGCCAGCGCCTTCGACAAGGCGCTCATCTGGGACCCCGCCTTCACCGAGGCCGCGGCGGCCTACGACAATGCCGTCGGGCTGGCCCGGGAGAAGGAGATCGCCGATCACGTCTCCCAGGGCGAGCTGTATCTGAAGATAGAGGACTACGTCTCGGCCCAGGCCGAGTTCTCCGCCGCCCTGGAGATAGACCCCGAGCACGCCGAGGCCCTCCGGCTGGTGACCTTCGCCTCGGACGCCCTGGTCCGGCAGCTCGCCGAGCGGGAGGCCCAGGCGGCCGAGCTGTCGCAGAAGGCGGCCGACCTCTTCGCCGCCGGGGACTTCCGCGGGGCCATATCGGCCTGGAGCGAGGTCCTGGTCCTGGACCCCGGCAACGGACTGGCGCTGGGATACCTGAACCAGGCCCAGGGCCGCCTGGAGGACCAGGTGGAGCAGGAGAAGCGGATGGCGCGCAACCTCGAGGACCAGGGGCGCTACGAGGAGGCGCTGGAGCACTGGCTCAAGGCCCACGAGCTGGACCCCGAGGACCCCGAGCTGCCCGTGGCCATCAGCCAGTGCCGCGGTTACCTCTCCCGGCAGATCGAGACCCTGGTCGCCGACGGCGTGGCCCGGTACGAGCGGGGCGAGTACGCCGCAGCCAAGGACCTCTTCCACCAGGCGCAGCGTCTCGACCCCGGCAACCGGAAGGCCGCGGAGTACCTGGCGAAAATCGAGGCCGCCCAGACCACGACGGTGCGCGAGTCGGACCCCATCACCGCCAACGAGTTCTACCTCAAGGGCGTTCAGGCCTACACCCGCAAAGACTACGAGCTGGCAATATACTACTGGGAGCAGTGCCTCTACTACCAGCCCGACCACCCCAAGGCGGGCCCGAACATCGAGCGGGCGCGGCAGCTCCTGGCGGCCCTGCACGAATAGGCCCGGCCGACCGGCGGCGGACCGTGGAACGCGGGGCAGGCCGCCCGCAGGTTGGCGGTACAACGCGCTAACCAACGCCGGCGGAGAATAAGGGACCGCGGGGCGGAGCCGGCTCCGCGGTCTTTCGTCGAACGGGGCAAAGGCGCCCGGGAGGGTGAGCGATGCGGATATCCATCAGCGTCAAGCTGGCGTGTGCGATCCTGGTCCTGATGGCCGCCCTGACCGTGGCGCTCGCCTGGCGCCTCGAGGCCGAGGCCCGGCGGCAGGCCATCGGTCAGATACGCCTCCGGGGTGAGGGCGTGGCCCGGATGCTGGCCGTCAACTCCGCCGACGAGCTGGGCCGCCTGGACGACCTGCGCCTGGCCCAGTTCGTCGTGGACGCCTCCACGCTGCCCGACGTGCTCTACGCCGCGGTGGTGGATTCCGACGGCGTAGTCGTCGCCCACTCCGAGTTCCAGGAGGGGGGCATCGGAAAGCCCTTCGTGCCTTCCTGGGAAGGCTACGCGCCGGTGAAGGAAGGGGTGGAGGACAACCCCTTCGTTTACGAGGGCCTGCCGGCGCGCGACGTCGCCGCCCCCATCGTCATCGGCGACGCACAGACCAGCCGCCGCATCGGCGAGGTCCACGTGGGTCTCTCCGAGGCCCCGGTGACCCGGGCGGTGGAGGAACTCCGTCGCACGGTGTACCTCATCGCCGGGATCGCCCTCGGGGCGGCGTTCATCCTGGCCATCCTCTACGGGATCGTCCTCACCCGGCCGCTGCGACGCATCGCCGCCGGCGTGGACCGCATCGGCAAGGGCGACTTCGGCTACCGGATCAAGGTCCGGCGCAAGGACGAGATAGGCGACGTGGGCGCGGCGGTGAACGAAATGGCCGAGAGCCTCAAGCACAGCCGCTACATCCGCAACGCCTTCCGCCTCTACGTCAGCCGCCAGGTGGCCGACCAGATAATCGGCGACCCGGAGCGCCACCTCCAGCAGTCCAAGGGCCAGCGCCGCGATGTCACCGTCATGTTCGCCGACATCCGCGGCTTCACCCCCCTGGCCGAGAGGCTGCCCCCGGAGGAGGTCGTCGCCGTCCTCAACGCCTACCTGAGCTTTCTGACCGAGCCGGTCTTCGCCTACGACGGGACGCTGGACAAATTCATGGGCGACTGCGTCATGGCGGTCTTCGGCGCCCCGGTGGACCAGGACGACCACGCCGTCCGCGGGATGCTCGCCGCCCTGGAGATGCAACAGGGCATCACCCGGCTGAACGAGGAGCGGTCGGCCGCGGGGCTCCAGACCGTCCGCATCGGCATCGGCCTCACCACCGGCCAGGCCATCGTGGGCAACATCGGCTCCGAGGAGCGTCTGGACTACACCGCCATCGGCGACATCGTCAACCTGGCCAGCCGCCTCGAGGGGGTGGCCGGCGAGGGGCAGATAATCATCAACGAGGAGGTCCACCGATTCGTCCGGGACTACATCGTCGCCGAGAAGCTCAAGCCCATGATGATCAAGGGCAAGCAGGACCCGGTGCAGGCGTGGAACGTCACCGGCCTGGCGCCCGGGGCGACCCTGCCGGAGGGCATCCGTCGCCACGACGGCGG
>MFAF01000071.1:33752-34707 GCA_001774505.1 Candidatus Coatesbacteria bacterium RBG_13_66_14
CCCGGGGGCTCCTGCGTTGGCTCCTCCGGGGGGTCGGCCTCCTGGCGCTCATCACCGCCGCCACCCCCTTCTTCGGCCCCGGGACCCCGGTCGGCGACATTCTCGGACTGACTATCTACCGGGAGGGGCTCCTTTTATGGGCCTCCATCGTCTCGCGGGGGGCGGTAGCTATCCTCGCGGTGGGGGCCGCCGTATCCGCGCTGGGCGCGAACGGGGCGGTCATCGCCCTGGCCCGCTTCCCGCTCCCGCGCATCATCTCGGGCCTGTTCGCCGTGAGCTGGCTCCAGCTCCACCTGCTGCGCGAGGAGATGACCCGGCGGGCGCGGGCCGTGGAGCTGCGGGGTCCGGGAGCCGGGCGTGCCCTCCGGCGCCGGGCGCTGGGGGGGACCCTGGGCGCCGTGTTCAAAAAGAGCCTGGACCGGGGTCACCGGCTCGGGCTGGCCATGGGGCTGCGCGGCGACGGCGAGCCGGCCTTCACCAGGGGCGCCCCGCTCCGCGCCCTGGATTGGTTTTACCTCGTCGTCGCCGTCCTGCCTTTCGGCGTCACCCTCTGGACATACCTTGACTGACGCGCCCGCAGCCTCGACGCTGGCCCTGGAGGGCCTGGCTTTCCGCTACCCCGAGGGGCCGACGGTGCTCGCGGGCGTGGACCTCCGGATCGCCGCCGGGGAACGCGTGGCGCTGCTGGGCGGGAACGGCGCCGGGAAGTCCACCCTGCTGCTCTGCCTGCCCGCCGCGCTGCCCTACTCCGGGCGCCTGGCGGTGGACGGGCTTGAGGCCCGGGGGAACGAAAAGGCCGTCCGGGAGCGGGTGGGGCTGGTGTTCCAGGACCCCGGCGAGATGCTCTTCGCCCCCTCCTGCCGCGAGGAGGTGGCCTACGGGCCGCTGTGCCGGAAGTGGCCGGCGGAGGAGATCGAGGAGGAGGTCCACGGCTGGCTCCACTGGGCCCGCCTGG
>MFAF01000071.1:34752-36348 GCA_001774505.1 Candidatus Coatesbacteria bacterium RBG_13_66_14
GTCCTGTGCGGGGGGAAGGTCGTCTACGACGGGGACCTAGCCGCCCTGCGCGGCCGCGCGGACCTGGCCGAATGGAGACTGGGGTGAGCCCTTTTCACCCCCGCACCCGTTATTCTATAATCGGACCCGAAAGACCTGCCGAACGGCCCGCCGAACGGGGGAAACCATGGATACCAACGACCTGGCACAGATTCAGCTCTTCGCGAACCTGGAGGAGGAGCAGCTCGAGAGGATAGTGGGGCTCCTGCACCGGCTCGAGGTGCAGCCGGAGAACGAGATCGTCGTCGAGGGCGAAACCGGACAGCGGCTCTACATCATCGTCGAGGGCACGGCCCAGGTGCGACAGGTGCTGGACACCGACCGGTCCAAGGTGCTGGCCTCCCTGGGGAAGGGGAACTTCTTCGGCGAACTGGCGCTGCTGGATTCGGGACCCCGCTCGGCCAGCGTGGTCGCCGTGACGCCCTGCGAGTTGTACTACCTGGACCGGGACGAGTTCATGGACCTGTTGAAGAAGTACCCCGAGATGGCGATAAAGCTGGCGCAGACGCTGGCCGGGCGCCTCCGCCGCGCCAACCGGCAGATAAAGGACCTGTCCCTCTACACGCTGTGACCCTCCCCCGCGTTGTATCTCCGTTTATTGATTCGTAGGGCGGCAACTCCGTGTGCCGCCCGTTTTTATAATTGACAAGGGGCGGGGTACAGAGCCCCCGCCCTACGTTTAGCGCATGACAGAAACGGCCCCCCTCTCCCTCCGGGGGCGGCGCGCCTATGGGCGGGGGTGAGGGCTGCCTTATAAAAAACTACATCATCGCGGCGAGGCACGGGCCTGGTTCATGGGCAGCGACATACCCCTCCCCGGTGGCGCCGGGGGCGCCGTTGTTATAGAATCACCCCGAAAGGCCCGACCATGAGCGAAATTAAACAGGAGCTGGACCGCATCCTCTTCGGCCTGGTGGACTGCATCACCGCCGAGGAGCTTGAAAAGCGCCTCGCCAAGCGGCGCGCCGAGGGCCGGCCCCTGCGCTTGAAATTGGGCGCCGACCCCAGCGCCCCCGACATCCACCTCGGGCACTCCGTGCCGTTAAGAAAACTGCGCCAGATGCAGGAGATGGGCCACCACGTGGACTTCGTCATCGGCGACTTCACCGGGATGATCGGCGACCCCACCGGCCGCAGCAAAACCCGCCCCGCCCTCTCCCGCGAGGAAATACTGGTCAACGCCAAAACCTACGAGGAGCAGGTCTACAAGATCCTCCTCCCGGAGCGGACCACCATCCGCTTCAACTCCGAGTGGAGCGACAAGCTCAATTTCAGCGACGTGATACGCCTCGCGGCCAAGTACACCGTGGCCGGGATGCTGGAGCGCAACGACTACCGCCAGCGATACACCGAGGGGCTGCCCATAGGGGTTCACGAGTTCCTCTACCCCCTGGCCCAGGCCTACGACTCGGTGGTGCTGGAAACGGACATCGAGATCGGCGGCACCGACCAGCTCTTCAACTTCATCTGCACCCGGGACATCATGGGCCGCTCCGGGGTCGAGCCGGAGATAGTCATCACCGTGCCGCTTCTGGAGGGGACCGACGGCGTGGAGAA
>MFAF01000072.1 GCA_001774505.1 Candidatus Coatesbacteria bacterium RBG_13_66_14
AACGAAAATTCAGCCGAAATTTCTTTTAACCGACCCTTGCCGAGCCCCTTTTTATGTGCTATATTAATTGGTGCAGTTAAAAGTCCAAACACGTAGGTCAAAAATGCGCAAGTCGTTGATAGTGGGGGGGGGTAATCCTTCTCATCGCCGGCCTGACCGCCTGCACTGACGGCCTGTCGCCGGGAGAAGAGAGCCCCCTGGCGGACAGGGATGTCAACGTTTACGGAACCGTCTACCTCATGCTCACCGAAGAGTACGGGATACCCCACGGGGCCAACGTAGGCCTCCGCACCGTCCTCACCGCCCCCTCCGGCAGTTACCTCAAGCAGACCATCGCCGATGAACAGACCGGCTACTACGGCTTCAGTTGTAGCGGCCTGGACTACGGCTGGTACATCACCGACGCCTGGTACGAAACGGCCACCAAGAGGTGGCAGGGAACGGCGGAAGAAGCCTTTTACTGGGACGGCGATTTGTACGTACAACGTGATATTGAGATGTTTGAAGTCGAGGATTGACCAACATGTTGGTCAATCGTTTTAAGGGGGATTCCCATGAAAACGCTGGTACTGCTAACCTGCCTGGTCGTCTCGATTGCCTCGGCCGGCGAGACCGTATCCGTGGGTGGGATTGAGCCGCCATCGGAGTACAACGCCCACTGGCAGATTATTCCGGGCGGAGGGGTCGGCTGCGTCCGCGACGGCATGAGCGTGTACGGCTCCAACGACAGAGCTTCTCTCGTATACCGTCACATTAGCCATCCAATAAACCTCTGCGGCTACGACGGCGTCTATCTCAACGTCCAACATTCAATGACGACCGCCGACGATGGAGACCGCTGCGAGCTCTACCTCAACGGGATCCTGTTTCACACCTTCGAGGACACCGACGGCTCGACCACCTGGACGGCCATGCTGGACGAATACTACGGCGAGACCGACCTGCAAATCGGATTCCGGTGGGTATCCGATGAGACGGGGGTTGACGAGGGCTTCCGCATGACGCAGTTCACCATCTGCGGCGCAGACTGGGGAGAGGGCACATACACCAATATTTTCACCTGGGGCTCCTCCGAGGTGACCGGCCACCAGACGTGCGACGCGTCGGCCATGAGCGAGCCCTGGATGGCATGTATGTCCTTCGAGTACGGCACCGACCTGGACACCCAGGGGTGGTGGGCCCTCGACAACGTGGAGCTTCTGGCCGACGGGGTTAGCGTCCTGCCCCTGCAGGGCGGCGGCTACGGCGTGGAGGACTTCTCCTCCGGCGGCTGGTATCAGGACCGGCACGGCCTCTCCGGCGAGTGGGAAATCGGCACCGACCACGCCACCGGGGACATGTCGGGCGCGAACTGGCAGTGCGACTCCGCCGCCCGCCCCGGCTGGCGGTACGAGGCCGAGACCTTCACGCCCTGGGTCGCGGTGTACCATAAAGAAACGGTCGCACTCGAGTTCGACACCTGGTGGAGCCCGGTGGGAACCGGCGAATCCGCTTCGCTCGGCTGCTACACCACGGGCGGCCACATTATTTACATGACAACCTTTGGGGACCTGGATGATTGGCGGACCTCCGACCATGGCAGCGACGTCGCGGAGACCTCCTGGGGGGCAATCAAGGCGGGGTTCTAACCGATGGCTCTTGACGTAGGGGCGGGCCTCTGTGCCCGCCCGTTTTTTCCAAGGCAGCCCTCACCCCGGCCCGGCGGCGCGCCGCTCCCACGGGGAGGGGGATCGTTTCGACCCTCACCCCGACTCCATTGATCCGCCGACCGGGCGGTTTTTTTAATTCCGAATCACCCCCCCCGCTCGCCAACTGGTTCCCCCGTATCATAGAATCCCTCTCGTTCGACTCAATCCCCGGGACGGCCCTTGACCGACGCCGAACAATCACTTTGGCGGGACGACCCCCGCGCGGGCTTCTGGTGGTCCCTGGCCGGCGTGGCGGTGCCCGCCGCCGTGTACCTCATGATCCCCGCCCTGACCGCCGAGCTCGGGGTGCTGGGGATGGGCGCCCTCTGGATGGCCGCGGCGGTGGGCTTCTACGTCTTACTGGTCCTCGTCCTCGGCCGGATGAAAAAGCTCTCCATTCCGCGTGGCTCGCGGCTGCAGGTGGCCGTCCTGGCCCTGGTCCAGGCCGTCGGGACCGGGCTCTTCTTCACCGCCCTCTCCCTGGCCGACCCCAACCTGGTCGCCTTCGCGGGCAACGCCACCCCGCTCTTCACCGTCATCGGCAGCCGGCTCATCTTCCGGGAGCGCTTCACCGCCGGGCAGCTCGCCGGCGGCGCCCTGGTCGTCGCCGGAACCCTGGTGATGACCTACACCGACGAGGGCGGCTCGGCGGCCGGCGTGCTGGTGATGGTCGCGGCCTGTCTTTTTTACGCCGTGCACACGCTGTTGGGGCGGCACCTGACCAAACGGGTGGACCCGCTGGCGCTGGGATTCTGGCGGACGGCCCTCATGGCGGCGGGCTTCGTCGTCGCCGCGCTCGTAACGGGGAGCCTCCGGCCGCCCACGTCTGGCGGGCAGTGGCTGATGCTCCTGGCCGGCGGCCTGATCGGCCCCGTGGTGAGCATCGTCACCTACTACCTGGCGCTCGCCCGCTGGGACGCGGGGAAGGTGGACCTGGTCCGCTCCAGCATGTCGCTCTGGGTGCTGGTTTGGACCGTGTCCTTCACCGGGCGGCTGCCGGGGTGGGTCCAGCTCGCGGGCGGGGCGCTGACCGTTGTGGGGGTGGTGCTGCTGCTCGCCCGTAGGGGATTCGCCGCTCCGGAAGCCGAATAGCCGAGGGCCGGACGGGTATCGAATGGAAGCGGACTCGGCGCGACTTCGAGAAACCCCCTTTTCAAGGAGGTTTTTTTTTACCCCACCCTAAAGCCCGGATGCCGGAGGCGGCTCCCTCCGCCTTATTTCGGCATTTAGCAATGATGCTGACTGAATTAGTCAATTTCACCGATTCGGATTGACGATATTTGGCATGTTTGGTACTATAAAACCCGGTAAAATTCATCGAATTAATAACGGGCAAATCGTAAGGGGGTGGACGATGGTTCAGGAAAAAGAGGGGCAGGACCAGCGGATAGTGCTCGCCCTCTGCATCTGCAGCTCGTGCCCGAGCTGGGTGGAGTGCGGCGAGCGGGGCGGCTATTGCTCCGCGAACGTCGGGCGGAGCCGGAAGATAAAAAAGGAGCGGGGCTGCATCTGCGGCGGGTGCCCCGTGGCGGAGAAGCTGGGGCTCGTGCGGGATTACTTCTGCACCCGCGGCTCCGAAAAGAAGCAGATGGGCCGGTAGGGTGCCGAGTGGGGGGTGAACCGACACACGAACGGGTTCGGCTTCTGCCACTCTGAGACCGGCGCCCCAACCGGCGGTCAACCGACACACGAACGGGTTCGGTGGGTCTTTTTTTTGCCTTTCACCCGCCGGTTTTCGCCGGGAACTCCGTTTCGGATTGACACATAACGGCTTGCGGGGGTAAAATCCCATGAATCACGCTGGTTCCGCCCTGGACGCGGGACTTTGCCAGGAGCGCAGTTGCCCGAGCTCTACCGGGTCAAGCGGGAGATCACCGAGGTCGGGCGGCGGATGTACGCCCGGGGGATGGTGGCCGCCAACGACGGCAACATCTCCGTGCGCCTGGGCGGAGGGCTCTTCGCCGTCACCGCCGCCGGGGTGAGCAAGGGCTTCCTGGGGCCCGACGACGTCGTCGTCATTGACGAGTCCGGTCGGAAGATCGAAGGCGGGAGTAAACCCACCAGCGAGGCCAAGCTGCACCTCTTCGCCTACTCCAGGCGGCCCGACGTGGGCGCGGTCTGCCACGCCCACCCACCATTCGCCACCGCCTTCGCCGTCAGCGGCCGCGCCCTGCCCCCCGACATCCTCCCCGAAATCATTCTCGCCGTGGGCGGCGGGATTCCGCTCACCCCCTACGCCACGCCGTCCACCGAGGAGCTGGCCCGCTCCATCGAGGAGCACCTCGGCGGGGCCGACGCCTTCCTCCTGGCCAACCACGGTGTGCTGACGCTGGGCGCGGACCTCACCCAGGCCTACCACCGCCTGGAGACGGTGGAGCACTACGCGAAAATCGCGTGGCTGGCGCTGTCCCTGGGCGGGGCGACGCCGCTGCCGGAGGGGGAGCTGGACCGGCTGTGGTGCATATCGAAGGGCCTGGCGCCCGACTGCCGCGAGCCGGGCAGGGGCGGTGAGGATAATTCTCCCGTATAGGCTTACCATGGCTGTTTTTAGTCGGGCAGGTTTATCTTGCGATTGATACCGCTTATTTTATTACTCTCGATTCTCGCGCCGGCGTTCGCCGACGAGGCCGGGACGCCGGGGGAGGAACCCATGGCCGACAAGCCGAAGGTCAGCGTCCGCTTCATCTACAACTTCACCAAATCCCTGGAGGACACCCGGCACTTCTACAGCGACCTTCTGGGGATGGAGGAGATGGCGTTCAAGCCGGAGTGGAACTACCTGTGCTACAAGTTCGGGGACCTAGAGTTCATGTTCTTCGGGGCAAAAGGGGAGTTGGCGCCGCCGACGGAGTACGCCGACCAGCCGGGCTGGATGGGCGGCACCCTGGAGACGACGAGCTGGTCGGTGGAGGTTCACGAGGCGGACTTCGGAAAAACGGTGGAGCGCCTCAAGGCCGGGGGCGTCCCGACCCTGAGCGCGAAGCCCGAGTGGCGGGTGGACAGCTACTGGGGCTTCACCGTGCTGGACCCCTCGGGCTACACCGTCGAGGTTTACACGATTCCGAAACAGAAGCCGGCCTCGAAGGAATGGAGCGACTAAATCCCCGGCGCGTTCTCACCGCTGGATTCAAGGAGTCGGGTTGTCGCCGAGACGCAAGTTCAAGAAGGTGCTGTTGTGCGGGGCGGGGGAGGCCGGGCGGATGATCGCCCGGGAAATCCTGCACAACGCGTCGTACCGCTTCGTCTGCGTCGGCTTTCTGGACGACGACGAGGAAAAGATCGGCTGGGAGATAGAGAGCGCACCGATTCTCGGCCTCATTGACGAGCTTCCGCGTTTCGTGGCCGAGACCGGGGCCGAGGAGGTTTTCATCACCGTGCCGAGCGCCTCGGGCGCCCTGGTGCGCCGTGTTTCCCGGCTCTGCGACGAGGCCGACGTCCCCTTCCGCATCCTGCCGAGCCTGTTCCAGGTCATCCACGGCGAGGCCGCCCTGACCCAGGTGCGCGAGGTGCGCCTGGAGGACCTCCTGCGCCGCTCGCCCATCGAGCTCGACCTGGACCTGGTGAGCCGGTTCATCTCCGGCAAAACGGTCATGGTCACCGGGGCCGGCGGCTCCATCGGCGAGGAAATCTGCTGCCAGGTCGCCACCTTCAACCCCGCCAAGCTCATCCTCCTGGGCCACGGCGAAAACTCCATCTTCGACACCTTCCACAACCTCTACCGCTGCAACCTCACCTGCGAGAAGGTGAGCGCCATCGTGGACCTGCGGGACAAGGCGCGGCTGGCGAGGGTCCTGGAAACGCACTCCCCGGAGATAATCTTCCACGCCGCCGCCCACAAGCACGTCCCTTTGATGGAGGAGAACCCCTGCGAGGCCTTCGCCAACAACGTGGGCTCGATGCTGGCGCTGGCAGAGCTGGCCCCGACGCACGGCGTCAAGCAGGTCGTCCTCATCTCCACGGACAAGGCGGTGGAGCCGTGCAACGCCATGGGGGCGTCCAAGGCGGTCTGCGAGGTGGTCGCCTACCTGGCCAACCGGGATAATCCTAAGACGAGCTTCGTCTCGGTACGGTTCGGCAACGTGCTGGGGAGCCGGGGGAGCGTGCTGGAGCTTTTCCGGCGGCAGATCGAGCGGGGCGGCCCGATCACCGTCACCGACGAGCGGATGGAGCGGTTCTTCATGACCATTCCCGAGGCGGTGGAGCTGGTGCTGCAGGCGGCCGCCGTGGGACGCGGCGGCGAGATTTTCGTCCTCGACATGGGGCAGCCGCTGCGCATCAAGGACCTGGCGAAGATGCTCATCGAGCTCTCCGGCTACACCCTGGACGAAATACCGATCATGTATACGGGTCTGCGTCCCGGCGAGCGCCTCACCGAGCGCCTGTTCTCCGCCGCCGAGGAGCGTCTCCCCAGCCCCCACCCCCAGGTGCTGCTCGCCCGCCACAACGGCATCTACCCCGAGCTGTGGGACGTCATCCGCCGGCTGCACGAGGCCGCCGTCGGGTTGAAGACCGGCGAGCTGGCCGGCCTGGTGAAGCGCATCGTCCCCGATTCCACCTGGGAGCCCGCCGGCACGGCCTTCTGACCCCGGCCCCCCAATATTCGAGTGAACGACGGTTTCGGGTCAGATTGACCGTTTCTCTCTCAGACTGGTACTTCAATCTGATGGAAAAATCCTCCGGCGGTCGTCTTCGTCGGGGGAAGATTTAGGCCCGAAGCCGTTTTAGGAGGTTCGGATGACCCAGACCGAGGTGCCCATACCCGAGCGCAAGCGCATCGCCCTCATCGCCCACGACAACCGCAAGGGTGACCTGGTGGCCTGGGCCCGTTACAACAGGGGTGTTCTGGCCCATCACGACCTCTACGGGACCGGGACCACGGGGCGCGTCATTGCGGAGGAGCTCGGCCTTCCGGTGACCCGGTTCAAGAGCGGACCCCTGGGCGGCGACCAGCAGGTCGGAGCCCTCATCGCCGAGGGCGGCCTGGACTTCGTCATCTTCTTCTGGGACCCCCTCGAGCCGCACCCCCACGACGTGGACGTGAAGGCGCTGCTTCGCATCGCCGTGGTCTACAACGTGCCCATCGCCTGCAACCGCTCCAGCGCCGACTTCATGATTTCCTCCCCGCTGATGGACCGGGAGTACCACCGGCTGGTGATAGACTACGGCGAGCGTATTCCAGGAGTCTGATCAGCCCCACACGCTCCCCTAAAACCGCCCACCGGGCGGTTTTTCGTTTGCAGTCACGGGTGGGTACGGTATTTGCTAAGGCATAGATACCGAGTTTTGAAAAAGTGCATCCCACCTGTATAAAAAGGTCATCAACGTGGTTTTCCTCCTGGTTCATGACGATTGGGAATCGAGCGGCCGGATGTGGCGGACCCCGCCCTGGCCGACCTACGCGGTGGGCGGAGACGGGGTGTGGCCCGAGGAGCCCGTGTGGATCACCGCGGACGTGACCGGCTTCCTCCGGTACTGGCGCGAGGAGAGGGACCCGCGGAAGGTCGAGCTATGGCTCTCCGGGAGTTCGCCCGGCCAGGAGGTGTGCTATTTCACCTCGGAGGAGCCGAAGGGGTTGCAGACCCTGACGGAAGTGGAGGAGCCCGAGCCCATCACCGCGGACGTGACCGGCTTCCTCCGGTACTGGCGCGAGGAGAGGGACCCGCGGAAGGTCGAGCTATGGCTCTCCGGGAGTTCGCCCGGCCAGGAGGTGTGCTATTTCACCTCGGAGGAGCCGAAGGGGTTGCAGACCCTGACGGAAGTGGAGGAGCCCGAGCCCTGGTGGGTGATGCGGGCCGTGTGGTAGCCGCGGCGGGACCGGCCGCGGACGCAAGTCGGTCCCGGAACGGATTCGCTCCGGGCGACCGATAAGGATCAATGACTCTGTTACTACTACTGCGGGGGATGGGATGAAAAAGTTATCAATCATCAATGTGACGGCGATGGTCGCCTGCCTGACGGTCTCGATCGCCGTGGCGGGAGGGACCACGCTCCTGAATCAGCTCGGCTCGCCGGGGTCTTGGAGTGTGACCTACGTTCAGTTCGGGTCGGCCTCCGACCGCTGGATCGCCGACGATTTCACTCCCGAGTTCGACTGCACCGTGGAGAGTTTCAGTTGCCAGCTCGTCCTCGAC
This sequence comes from Candidatus Coatesbacteria bacterium RBG_13_66_14, assembly GCA_001774505.1. Lineage (GTDB taxonomy): Bacteria > RBG-13-66-14 > RBG-13-66-14 > RBG-13-66-14 > RBG-13-66-14 > RBG-13-66-14. Next base: position 7,820 of record MFAF01000072.1, read on the forward strand.
GGGGGCGATTCTTTGACTTCCGGTACTTTCGAGCTCCGGATCTACGCCGACCGCCTCTCGGACGAGCCGGTCTGGGAAATTTCCTTGCCCGCGGAGGACCTGGACATCACCGCCACGGGAGACCTGTTCAGTGCCCGACGCGTGTATCTGGTCAATGTGGAGTTGGACCCCTCCGACCTGTTCAACGCCTATTCGGGGACCACTTACTGGTTCGCCTGGCGGATGCAGGACGAGCTGGACTGCCGCAACCTGACGGTCAACGCCAATGACTCCAACGACTCGTGGGCCTGGCGGTACGAGGATGAATCGTGGTGCGAGATCGGCACCGACGCCAACGCCGCGTTCTGCCTGGGTGGCACGCAGCCCTCCGACGTGTGTACGACCTCGTTCGGGTACATCAAGGCGCTGTTCCGGTAGTCCGCCGACGTGTGAAAGACCGGCCCGGGCCGGTCTTTTTTTGCCTTGAAGCTGAAGGCGGCCCGCGGGCGACCGCAGAGGACTCGTCCTACGGGTCGCCCCTACATCGGTGCAATTTGCGAGGCACGGGCCGGGGTGAGGGGTGGAGCGATTTCCCTCTCCCCGTGGGAGAGGGCTAGGGTGAGGGCTACCTTAAAAAAACGGGCCGACCTAAACGGCGCGCCGTCGGTCGGCCCCGATATATTCGATACGCGCATCACCCCGCCAGGCAGGCGTCGGCGGCCTCGAAGCCCTGAACGATGGACTGGTCCATGTGGAGGTACTCCCAGCGGGCGTAACGCCCGGCCAGGTGCACCCCCCGGCGGGCCAGCTCCTCCCGCAGCAACCGGCGGACCCGCTCGGCGGCGGTGGTCTGGAAGGAGTAGGTGTAACGGAAGGCGCGCGCGTCCCGGGAGATGATTTCCCCCTCCCCGGCGATGCGCCCGATTTTTTTCAAGTCGGCGACGACCCGCCCGGTCAAGGCCTCGAGGTCCGGCCTCTCGGTATGGATGTACGACACCTCGGCCACGATGGAGCCGCGCCCCGCCGGCACCATGTCGGGCGAGTAGTTCTCCGGGACGTGCAGCCGGTGGAACGCGAGGGCCGGGTCGGGGAAGTACTCCCAGTGCGAGTCGTCGTCGGGCCGGGGCTTGGCGAGGCCCAGATGGACGAACGCGGTGCCGACGCAGGGGAGGTCCGTCGCTTCGTCAACAAGTTCCGCGGGGAGGTCCAGGGCGATTTGCGCCAGTCTCGGCAGGGGCAGGGTGGAAACCAGGGCGTGGTATGGGTGGCGCTCGCCGTCGCCGGTCTCGACCCAGCGCTCTCCGGTGTGAATGCGCTTGACGACGGTGCGCAGCCGGAGCTCGCCGGGGACGGTCTCGGCCATGCGGCGGGCCAGGGCGCCGATGCCGCCCGCGCGGGGGTAGTGGAAGCCGGCGTTCGGCCCGCGCTTCGGCGTGATGCCCAGGGAGACGAGCCAGAGGCCGCGGCGGGGGAATTTGGGCAGGAATTTCCGGGCCCAGTCCGGGTCCATCCCGTCCAGCGGGTGGCGCCAGAGCTTGCCGTTGTAGTCGGTGAAGAACTCCTTCGCCAGGGCCTCGCCATACTGGGCGCGGGCGATTTCGGTGAAGGTCGGCGAGGCGGGCTCGGTCCTCCCGGCGCGGCGCAGGCCCGGCAGGTAGCGTTTTTTCAAAACCTTCGACCGGACGAAGCCCTCCTGGATGGGGTACTCGATCAGCTCGTCGCCGATGCGGATGCGGGCGCGGCGCGGTTGATGGGTCCACTCGCCCCCGAGGAGCCGCTCGCAGAACTCCCGGCTGGCGGCCGAGCGGAAGAAGAGGACGTGCGGCCCCAGGTCGTAGCTGAAGCCGTCGTGGGTGACGGTCTGCGAGACGCCGCCCACGCGGTCGGCGGCCTCGAAAACAATCGAGCGCCCGCCCAGGCGGTGGGCGGCGCCCAGTCCGGCCAGTCCGGCCCCGATTACGATGACTGGTTTCATTTTTTTATGAAAAACGGCCGCCTGCGGCCGGTAGTCCGGTGACGGGCGGATCTACTTGGTTATCGCGGGGACCTTTATCTTCGAGAGCCGCCAGAACGCCACGCCGTAGAAGACGAAGAGCGACCCGGCGAAGATCCAGGAGTAGAGCGGGGGAAGCCACAAGAGCCCCACAGAGGCGGCCAGGACGGCGCACACCGCGAGCGCGGTCACGAGCACCCGGGGGACGCTCCACCCGACGCGCACCAGGCGGAGGGCGAAGTGGTCCGGCGAGCCCTGGAACACGGACCAGCCGCGTTTGATGCGGTGAAAGGAGACCAGGAGGACCTCGAAAATCACCGGGCTTATCACCGACCCGGCCACCACGATCTCCCGCACGTCCCAGGGGTAGGCGTCGAAAATCCAGACGGCGAGGAAGACGCTGACCACGAACCCCAGCGGCAGGCTGCCGCCGTCGCCGAGGTATATGGAGGCCGGCGGGCGGTTGAAGGCCAGGAATCCACCGAGGAGCCCGGCCAGGACCAGCGGCGCCACCGCCAGGCCCGAGAGCGTGCCCGAGGACGACGGCGACTGGTACATCACGAAGAGGGCCAGGCAGATGAAGAAGCTTACACCGGCGGCCAGGCCGTCCAGCACGTCCACCTGGTTGAAGCCGTTGCCCAGGACGACGATGCCGACGACCCCCACGATGATGAGCACGACGTCCGGGCGCAGGCCGAGCACGTGGACGAAGAGGGGGTAGAACAGGGCGATGAGCGCCACCTCGATCAGGAACTTCACCTTCACCTTCACCGGGCGGAGGTCGTCGAATGTGCCCAGGAAGGTCAACGTCCCGGCCACGGCCGCCAGCAGAACCGCCCACCACGGCGCACCGAAAAAGGCGAAGCACAGGATGAGGAAGGGGATGAAGACGCCGGCGCCACCGAGGTAGGGCACCGACTGGGTGTGGGTCTCGACGATGGGGTTGGGGTCGTTGTGGATTTTCCAGCGGCGGGCGACCGTCCGCGCGGCGAATACGCCGAGAAGCCCGGCGGCGAAGGAGATGGCGAATGTGACTGTCGGATGCAGAATCAGGCTCTCCTTGACGGGCTCGGTCCGGAAGAGCCCGACAACTATACCTCAACGGCCGGTCCGTTTCAAGGTCCCCGGCGCCGGCGGCGGTCCGCTAGTGGAGCTCCGCCAGGGTGTAGCCGTCGGCGTGGGGGACGCCGTCCACCTCGTACCCCACCGTGTAGGTCCCCTCTTCGATCTTTTCGATAACGCCGGGGTAGGCGACGAAGGAGGTGCCCGGCGGCTCGACGACAACGGTCGCGCCGAGGACGGCCTTCTCGGGTTTCCAGACCTCCACGTAGGGGTGGATCCACTCAACGCCCCGGGTCGCCTGCTCACCCTCGTTCAGAAAGCCGTGAAACTCCACGGTGACGGCGTCGCCCTCGACGGCGATCACCGTGGTCTTCTCCCAGGTCAACGCCGTCACGTACTGAGGATCGAAGTAGGTGGCCCAGACGGTTTCCCCGACGGCGTAGGCCGGGGCGGGCGTCTCCTCGACGGCGGTTTCCTCCGGGGCGGTTTCCCCCTCGGGTTTCTCCTCCTCCCCGCAGGAGGCGAGGGTCAGGCACAGGCCGAGGGCGATTGAAAGCGCGACGCGGATTTTCACAAGGTCCCTCCAAGAAAAAGGGCGGATGCACCGCCCAAAGACAAGGGGCTTAAGCCCCTTGTTCCCGGTTCGGCTCAGACCTCCCAGCTCGGCTCGGCGCTCACCACGCGGAAGAGGAGCCGGTGGGACACTGGATAGTCGCCGAAGTACTGGTTGACGAACTCCTGCATCTCGTGGTACTCCTCGCCCTCGGTGAAATCGGCG
>MFAF01000073.1:0-217 GCA_001774505.1 Candidatus Coatesbacteria bacterium RBG_13_66_14
GCCCCGGCAGTACCATCGGCGCGGGAGGGCTTTACTTCCGTGTTCGGGATGGGAACGGGTGTTTCCCCTCCGCCAATGCCACCAAAGGACCAAGTCGCGGTCTTTCGTGGGGACTCTACCGGTCGTTGTCAATACGCGGCGAACCGCTTATCCGGCCCACCCCACGTGGACGCTCCTTATCAGATTTGAGACGCGGGTAACCTCGTGGACGAAGGGC
>MFAF01000073.1:260-3386 GCA_001774505.1 Candidatus Coatesbacteria bacterium RBG_13_66_14
CGACCGGTTAAAAGATGGTCAAGCCTCACGGCGGATTAGTAACGCTAGGCTGAATACCTCACGGTACTTACACCAGCGTCCTATCAACCTCGTAGTCTGCGAGGCGCCTTTAGGGGGATCAAGTCCCCAGGGAAGCCTGGTTTTGGAGTTGGCTTGGCGCTTAGATGCTTTCAGCGCTTATCCTTTCCGAACATAGCTACCCGGCGATGCCGCTGGCGCGACAACCGGTACACTAGAGGTTCGTCCACCCCAATCCTCTCGTACTAGGGGCAGCTCTCCTCAAGCTTCCAACACCCACGACGGATAGGGACCGAACTGTCTCACGACGTTCTAAACCCAGCTCGCGTGCCGTTTTAATGGGCGAACAGCCCAACCCTTGGGACCTCCTACAGCCCCAGGATACGGCGAGCCGACATCGAGGTGCCAAACAGCGCCGTCGCTGTGGACGCTCGGGCGCTATAAGCCTGTTATCCCCGGGGTAACTTTTGTCCGATAAGTCATGGCCCTTCCACTCGGGACCACAAGATCACTAAGCCCTGCTTTCGCATCTGCTTGAGATGTCTCTCTCGCAGTTAAGCCGCCTTTTGCCTTTACACTCGTCACGCGATTTCCATACGCGCTGAGGCGACCTTAGGGCACCTCCGTTACATTTTGGGAGGTATCCGCCCCAGACAAACTGCCCACCAGACGCTGTTCCCAACCCGGCTTACGGGTCAAGGTTAGAATGCCGATACATCCAGGGTGGTATTTCAAGGATGGCTCCACGCGGGCTGGCGCCCGCGCTTCATAGCCTCCCACCTATCCTACACAAAATGCACCAGAACCCAACATCAAGCTGCAGTAAAGCTCCACGGGGTCTTTCTGTCCAGTCGCGGGTAACCGGCATCTTCACCGGTAATACAATTTCGCCGAGTCTCTGGTCGAGACAGTGCCCAAGTCGTTGCGCCATTCGTGCGGGTCGGAACTTACCCGACAAGGAATTTCGCTACCTTAGGACCGTTATAGTTACGGCCGCCGTTTACCGGGGCTTCAATTCAGGGCTTCGCCGAAGTAAACTTCGGCTAACCCCTCCTCTTAACCTTCCGGCACCGGGCAGGCGTCAGTCCCTATACGTAGGCTTGCGCCTTAGCAGAGACCTGTGTTTTTAGTAAACAGTCGCCTGGGCCGATTTTCTGTGACTTCCAGCCGCTCGGGGAGCGAGTCCCGTCACGGTCAGAAGCACCCCTTCTCCCGAAGTTACGGGGTCAGTTGGCCGAGTTCCTTGACCAGAGTTCTCTCGAGCGCCTTAGGATGCTCTCCTCGCCTACCTGTGTCGGTTTGCGGTACGGTCAGTAACGTGCTCGCTAGAGGTTTTTCCCGGCAGCGTGGGATCAGCCGCTTGAAGGGATTTCTCCCATCGTCATCACCTCTCGGGGTATAGAAGGCCCGGATTTGCCAAAGCCTTCCCCCTACGGGCTTAAACCACCACTTCCGTCCGGTGGCCGGCCTACCCTCCTGCGTCACCCCATCGCTCGAGCGCACGTTGCTGGTGCAGGAATATTTGACCTGCTACCCATCGGCTACGCCTTTCGGCCTCGCCTTAGGGGCCGACTAACCCTGGGCGGATTAACCTTCCCCAGGAACCCTTAGGCTTACGGCGAAAGGGTTTCTCACCCTTTTTATCGCTACTCATGCCGGCATACTCACTTCCGTTTCGTCCAGCGGACCTCGCGGGCCGCCTTCGACCTAAGACGGAATGCTCCCCTACCATCCTTGCGGATCCGAAGCTTCGGTACCGTGCTTGAGCCCCGTTACATTTTCCGCGCAGGATCACTTGACCAGTGAGCTGTTACGCACTCTTTAAAGGAATGGCTGCTTCTGAGCCAACCTCCTGGCTGTCTGGGTAATCCCACATCGTTTCCCACTTAGCACGGATTTGGGGACCTTAGCTGTCGGTCTGGGCTGTTTCCCTCTTGACTACGGAGCTTAGCCCCCGCAGTCTGACTCCCGCGATACGAGTTACGGCATTCGGAGTTTGAATGGGTTTGGTAAGCTGGTAAGCCCCCTAGCTCAATCAGTGCTCTACAACCGCAACTTATCACGCGAGGCTAGCCCTAAAGCTATTTCGGGGAGAACGAGCTATCTCCTGGTTCGATTGGCTTTTCACCGCTAGCCACAGGTCATCCCCAAGATCTTCAACTCTTGCGGGTTCGGTCCTCCACAACCTTTTACGGTCGTTTCAACCTGCCCATGGCTAGGTCACCAGGTTTCGCGTCTACCGCCGGAAACTAAATCGCCCGTTTAAGACTCGCTTTCGCTACGGCTACGGCCTGTCGGCCTTAACCTTGCTCCCGACGGAAACTCACCGGCTCATTCTACAAAAGGCACGCGGTCACGGCACAAGGCCGCTCCCACACCTTGTAGGCACACGGTTTCAGGTACTATTTCACTCCCCTCCCGGGGTTCTTTTCACCTTTCCCTCACGGTACTGGTTCACTATCGGTCGCTGGGTAGTATTTAGCCTTGGAAGGTGGTCCTCCCAGATTCACACCGGGTTTCACGTGTCCGGCGCTACTTGGGTGCGTCCATCGGAGACCGTTCGGTTTTCGCCTACGGGGCTATCACCCGCTATGGCCACAGCTTTCCAAAAGGTTCGGCTAACCGTCGGTTTTGTAACTCCTAGCCTATTTCCGGTTCGGCAAGGACGTCCCTCAACACCGCCGCTGCAACGGCCGGAACCTTGTAAACAGCAGCGGTTTAGGCTATTCCCCCTTTCGCTCGCCACTACTAGGGGGATCCCTTTTGGTTTCTTTTCCTCGGGGTACTAAGATGTTTCAGTTCCCCCGGTTGGCTTCCCCAAGCCTATGTGTTCAGCAAGGGGATGACGCGGCATAACCCGCGTCGGGTTGCCCCATTCGGACACCCCCGGATCAAAGCCTGTTTAACGGCTACCCGGGGCATTTCGCTGTCGACTGCGTCCTTCATCGCCTCCCAGCGCCAAGGCATCCACCGTGTGCCCTTAATCGCTTGACCATCAAACGTGCCGTTCGGACCGCGGAGGTCCGCGCAAAGCGGTTCCCCGGCCTTCCCGGCGGGCATCCTTCGTGTTCGGTTACCTGCGTCTCAAATCTGTCAAAGAGCGGGGCT
>MFAF01000073.1:3404-3874 GCA_001774505.1 Candidatus Coatesbacteria bacterium RBG_13_66_14
CACTCCCGGGTCCGGTTCAGGGGTAACCACTCCCTCAACCGCCCCCTTCATGGCGAACGCCCGATTGCTCGGGCGGTCGGATGGCGGCTCACGGTACAGGCGAACCCTCAGTCATCAACCTCCCGGTTTTCCGACCTCGGTTTTGCCCGTACTCTCATGAACCACCGGATCCTTCCGCCGCTTGCCCGGGATGACCGTTCACTAACTCGTACCGGTCCCCCGGCGGCGAAGGGAATAATAGTCTATCGAAAAAAGGTTGTCAAGGGAGGGGGGCTTTTTTTCTCCGGGCTTGCCGGGACCGCGGGCGGCCAATTCCGGGAGGAGTAACTGCCTCGACGGGGAGGTCCTGAAGGCCCGCCCCTACGTCATCGCAATTTACGAGGCGCGGGCCTGTGTGAAAAAACCGTCCGCTCGCGGGGCGAACCGTCGTCAGTCCAAAACCTCTCCCCGCGGAACAAAAGGCGAAGCCT
>MFAF01000073.1:3956-4067 GCA_001774505.1 Candidatus Coatesbacteria bacterium RBG_13_66_14
AAAGGCGAAGCCTTGGTGGAGATGAGCGGATTCGAACCGCCGACCTGCTGCGTGCAAGGCAGCCGCTCTCCCAACTGAGCTACATCCCCTCGGCGGGCGCGAGTATAGGTC
>MFAF01000073.1:4115-9244 GCA_001774505.1 Candidatus Coatesbacteria bacterium RBG_13_66_14
CCGCGGGCGGGTCAGGAGACCTGCCCCTACGTCATCGCAAATGCGAGTCACGGGCTGGCGTGAGGGTAAAAGCGGCGGGGACTAAAGTCCCCGCCCTACATTCAGGCGCACGGCGGCCCGCGGCCGGGGTCAGAGGTTGAGCTTCCTGGCGGCGGCCCGGTCGCGCAGCCAGGCGAATATCGCGATGCCGGGCGCGAGCAGGGCGCCGATGCCCAGGATGATGGAGTACTGGCTCCCCTCGAGGATGAGGATGACCGCCAGGTAGACGAAGGCCGCGAGGAACGCGAAGCCCAGGAACCAGCCGAAGGCGTTGCGGATGACCTCCGGGAGGCGCACCTTGCCGGCGAAGAGGATCAACAGGGTGATTATGATGCCGATGATGCCGAAGATGTTCGTGCGCGACTTGATGACGTACTCCCCGGTCAGGTGGTAGTTCACGAGGGGCTGCTTGGGGTCCCAGGAGAAGGTCTTGGTCGCGGGGTCCACGGAGGTCACCGTCACCCGCTCGGCGTGGGGGCTGGGGTACACGTTGCCTGAAGAATCCGTTACCGAGCCGATGAGCACGTCGTACCCGACCTCGATCCCCGCGGCGTCGGACACCGCGGCGTCGGTGTCCCCGGGCCGCAGCACCACCTCTTCGCCGCCGAAGCTCTTCAGGTCCAAGGCCGTCGTTTCCGCGGCCGCCCCGCCCTCGACGGAGACTATCTTGGGCTCGAGCTTCTGCTCCACCTCGAGGTTGACGGCCAACTGGACGATCTCGCCGCCGATGAAGATGAAGACGAAGATGCCGGTCATGACGATGGCCATGAGCCAGCCGCCGATGGTCGCCGCCGCCTCGCTCTTTCCCATCAGGCTGTAAACCAGGTTGGCCGCCACGGCGATGACGGCGCACCCGGCGAAGAAGAGCGCCACGTAGATGAAGCTCTCCGGCATCAGGTATCCGAGCAGGCCCATGAGGGTGCCCAGGGCCAGGAGGATGCCGATGACCAGGGACAGGGGGCGCGGAACCTTGCCCCGCAGGCCGGGGAAGAGGAACCAGGCCAGCAGGAGCGTGAAAGCGAAGACGGCGATGTCCAGCGCCAGGCCCAGGCCGACGAAGGCGAGGAAGCCGTCGGCGATGGCGGCCAGGCCGACGATGAGGGCCGCGATGGCGCCCACGGTCCGCAGGCCGGCGGCGGATTTCGCGGGTTCCACTCGGCGGGGCATCTTGCCCCAGAAGATGAAGGCGAGGATGGCGAAGAGGAGCCCGATGAAGAAGACGATGGGCCCGCCGCCGAGGAAGGCCAGGACGATGAACCCCAGCGTCAGGATGATGGAGATGACGATGAGGGCAGCGTAGGGCGGGTTTTTTGTGTATTCGTCGGCCACCGCGTCCTCCCGGTCGGTTGGGTCCGGTCCTGGGTTCGATCGAGCGGATTGCTCCAGGGGACGGCCGCAATCCGTCCCTCGAGGGTGCGGTAATGGTGGGCCTAACTGGGATCGAACCAGTGACCTCACGCTTATCAGGCGTGCGCTCTAACCGGACTGAGCTATAGGCCCGCTTGCCTCCGGAGGGCAGGGAAATCTTAGCAAAGACACGTTACCTTGGCAAGGCTCGCGGCCCGCCGGGTAATCGGCGCGTCCGTGGGGAAGGTTACGAAAAACGCCCGGTTGAGTCAACCGTCGCGCTCTTCATCGCGCATTCTCCCACGAAAAGCGGCGTCCCCCGTCGGGCGAAAAGTCCCGGTCCGTCCAGCCCCTTGCCGCACTGCAGGCGGTGTGGTATGCTTCTAACGTCTTGACAGTCCCGCCCCTCCCGCGGGAGCCGCCCCTTGCCGGAACCCTACGCCAAGCTGTCACTGGGTCTGGACATCGGCTCGAGCTACGTCAAGCTGGTGGCGCTCTCGCGGCGCCCCGACCACTGGGCCCTCAAGCACGTGGCGCTTTCGCCGCTGCCCGAGGGCTCCATCGTTGACGGCGAAGTGATGGACTCGGGGGCCGTGGCGGAATCCATCGAGGCGCTCTTCAACCAGCTCGCCCTCGACGAGCGGCGCGTCATCTCCGGCATCTCCGGCCGGGCGGTCATCGTGAAGCCCATCCGCATCCCCACCGCCGACCCCGACGAGCTGGCCCAGTCGGTCTCCTGGGTGGCGGAGCAGTACCTGCCGTCCCTGGACGACGTGAACCTGGACTACCACGTGATTTCCACCGGCGGGGACTTCACCGAGGTGCTCCTGGTGGCGGCCAAGCGGGAGCGGCTGGAGGGGCACCTGATGATCCTGCGCCTGGCGGGGCTGGAGGCGCTGGCCATAGACGTGGACTCCTTCGCGCTGGGGAACTGCTTCGAGCAGGCCGAGCCGGAGGCCGCCCGGGGGACGGTGGCGCTGGTGAACGTGGGGGCCTCGATGACCAACGTGAACGTCCTGGCGGCGGGCTCGCCGCGCTTCACCCGGGACATCTCCTTCGGCGGCTACAACTACACCGAGGCGCTGGCGCGGGATCTCTCCCTCTCCGTGGCCGACGCCGAGAGGGCCAAGCGGGGCGAACTGCCCGACGCCGACGCTGCCGCCGTGGACGCCGTGGTGGGCGAGACCACCCTGGAGCTGGTGGACGAGATAAGCCGCACGCTGACACACTTCGCCGGCACGCACCCCGAGCTGGTGCCGGACGCCGTGGTCCTCTCCGGCGGCTCCAGCGTGCTGCCGCGGATTAAAAGCTCTTTCGAGGACACGCTGGCCATCCCCGTGCGCCTCCTCGACCCCCTGGCCCGGATAGACCTGGGCGAGTCGGGGATGGACCGCGAGGACCTGGCGACCCTGGCCCCGCACCTCGCCGTGGGGATCGGGCTGGCCATCCGGGGCGACGACCCCGAGATCGACCGGTGACGCGATGATCCGCATCAACCTGTTGGTCAACCGTCGCGTGATCCCGGCGCCCGCCGCCGGGGCCGAGACGGCGCCGACCGCCGCCCACGAGCCTCTGGCCCCCTCCATGGGCGTGGGGTTCGACGAGCTGGAGACACGGCGCGAGGAGTACTACCCCGTCCGCCGGACCGGGCTCAACGCCTTCTTCGTCTCCCTCATCGTGGCCGGGGTGCTCATCGTGGGGATGGTCGTCTGGAGCTTCCTCGCCGGCGGCGTGCTCACGGACGAGCGGGACGCGCGCGGCCGCCTGGAGCGGGAGATAACGGACGCCGGGGGGGCCGCGCCCGACCTGGCGGCCCTGGAACAGCGGAAGGCCGAGACCTCGGCCAACGTGATGGCCCTGAAGCGCCTGGCCGAGCCCGGCGGGGCGGTGGAGCGCTATATCGGCCTCTTGAACGCCGTGAACGCCGCCGTCCCCAAGCGGGAGGTCTGGCTGACCGAGGTGCGCGAGCGCGGCGGTTCGGTGGACATCCGCGGCAACACGTACAGCGACCACTCCATCGCCGCCGTCCTCGACGAGCTCCTCAAGAGCCCCCACCTCTCGGGGGTAAAGCCGTTGGGCGCCAAGAGCGTGGACCTGGGCGGGGCGAAGGTGCTCCAGTTCGAGTTCAGCGCCAGGCTGGATTGAGCCGAGGGATTCAACGGGATTGCGCAAGTGCTTGCGGTCGGAAGCTGATAAGCAGCGGGTGCCCCGACCGTTATGGGCCATGCTACGCGGCCGAAGAGCCCTTAAGGGAGTTCGGTGAAATCAACGGGGTAAGGTGTCTCCCGCCTCCCCGATGCCCGGAGCACGACCTCCAAGAGGCTTGAATCGGCAAACCGGACGAGGCGACCGTAGTTGCATTTGAACGCGACGCCCCCGGCGGACGGTCCGTGAGGGATTAATTGGCCAAGCGCAGGTTCAAGGACCCGGTGGTGCAGAAGGCGGTGCTGGTGTACCTCCTCGCCGCCCTCGCGGCCTACCTCGTCTTCCACTACGGCGTCCTGGGCTCCTACCGGGAGGCGGACACGGTCCGGGAGGGCAACGCCCGCCTCTCCTCCGAGCTCCAGACCGCGATGGCCGATTCCACCCGGGCGGGGGAGCTAGCGGCCGAGATCGAGGCCAACGAGGAGCAGATTGACGACCTGCGCCGCAGCCTGCCGCCCAGCCTGGGCGAGGCGGAGCTCATCCGCCGCGTGACCCAGGCCGCCCAGAGCGCCGGCATAGACTCCCCCTTCGATTCCTTCGACGTCAAGGCCGAGCCGCGAACCGAGAACAACCTCACCATCCGCACCTACGAGGTGGCCTACCTCACCGGCTTCCACGAGTTCGGAAAATTCGTGGCCAACCTGGCCCGCAACCTGCCCCAGGTGAGCCTGAGCGAGCTGACCCTGGTGGGGGTGGCCTCGCCCGTCGAGGGGCGGACGCTGCGCGGGAGCGTGGTGCTGTCCGTCTTTTCGAGCCCCCTGGCCGAGGGGACGGCGGCGCCCGTCGTCACCGAGGTCACCACGGGGGGCGTGGTCGAGGTCATCGAGCCCCACACCTACGACCCCCGGGGCAGGCGCGACCCCTTCCTCGTCCCCGGCGCCCAGCCCGGCTCCCAGCCCACGGCGGAGATGGCCAACCTGGCCAACCTCTACTACCGCGGGATGATGACCGTGGACGGGGTGCCTGCGGCGCTGGTGGAGGACGCCGCCGGTTTCGGCTTCTCGCTGAAGGTCGGCGACCCCATAGCCGGGGGCAAGGTGGTCGGGATAACCCCCGAGGAGCTGGTCATCAGCGCGCCGGGCTACGGCCGCCGGACGCTCAAGGTCACCCAGGCGCCCCTGCCCATCTACTGATTCGAACGGATAGCCGTCCCCGAACCGCGCCGTGCCGCGCGGCTTTTTTTCGTCCGTCAACCGCCGGCGGTCGTCGTACCCCGAGGCCCCCCCCGCTTTATTCGCCGTCAACCTGCAATCCCGAGGTCTTGGCCGGTCCCCCGGTCAAGACAAGGGGCTTCAGCCCCTTTGCCCATTCCTGCTAGGGGTTAAACCGAGCTTTAGCGAGCTACGCCCCCGGCAAAACCACTTGTCTTATATCTTTGGGGTAAAATCACTTGTCCGCTGTTCCGCGGCGTAGAGAACCCAACCGGCCGTCACGGGGGCGCACCCCTCCGTTGGTTCTTTATATCCCGGTTTTTTTGACTTTAACCTCCGGGGGGATTATTATCCTATCGGGTGAGTCTCTTCCGATACGTTAAGGGT
>MFAF01000074.1:0-3551 GCA_001774505.1 Candidatus Coatesbacteria bacterium RBG_13_66_14
GCGGGGGCTCTGTACCCCGCCCTTTATTACCCCTCACCCCGGCCCTCCCCCCAAAGGGGGGAGGGGGCATGAGGCAGGCTTCACCGCTGAACCTGCCGTGGCTCCGCTCCCTGAAGGGGAAAAGGGGTATTCACGACTAGGCCAGGCCCGGTTCAGCGCAGCAGCTCCCGCAGCCCTTCGGGCACCTCCAGGCCGGGATCCAGCGACCGGGCCTCCTCGAGCCACTCCCGCGCCTCGTCGTCTTTTCCCAACATGAGGGCCAGACGGGCCAGGGCGACGCGGGCGCCGGGGTCCAGGGGGGCGGCGTGGGCCCGCTTTTCCCACAGCGTGTAGGCCTCGGAGTAATTCCCCAGCTCCTCCTGCACCGCGGCCAGGAGCCCGGCCGCCGAATCGTCGCCCGGCGCCAGGTCGTAGGCCCCCCGGGCCCAGTCCAGCGCCTCGGTCAGGAACTCCGCGGCCAACTCCGGCTCCCCCCGCCCTCGGTAGAAAAGCCCCCGGTCCAGCGCCAGCCGCCCCAGGGCCACCCGGGGCTGGACCAGGTCCGGCCAGAGCCCCAGGGCGCGCAGGTACAGCCGCTCGCCCTCGGCGATTTTTCCCAGGGCGACCTTCGTCGCCGCCAGGTCCACCAGCGCCGGGGCGTGCTCCGGGTGGAGGGCCACCGAGCGCTCCAGGACCGCTTCCGCCTCCTCCAGCCTGCCGGTCTGGCGCAGGTTGAAGGCCAGGGGGCCGAGGACCCGGGCGCGCTCGTCCCCGGCCTCCACCGCCCGGGCGTACTCGAGGGCCGCGTGGGCGTAGAGGTTGTTCCGCTCGAGGTCCGTAGCCCCGTCCAGCGCGGCGACGGCGACGGGATTGGGCGGCAGGTCCTCGAAAACCGCAGGCTCACCGCCGAGGTCCAGCCGCCCGCCCAGAACCGCCAGCGCCCCCAGCGGCCAGGCGAGGTGGGCCCAGCGCGGCATTCGTCCCCGCGCCAGGACTACCACGGCCAGACCTATTCCCAGGACGGCCAGAATCAAACGGCTCCACAGGGGCAGCGGGAGCAGAATGGAAATGCAAATTCCCAGGCCCGCAGTAACCGCGGCGAAGACGCGCCGTCCACGGTCCTTCAAGAGGCCGCCCACGAGCGCCTCCGGCCGCAGTTCCAGCACCCCCGCGCCGAGGACCGACACCGCCAGCACGCCCCAGGTGAGCGCCCCCGGGAGCGCCGTGGTCACCGCCCCGCCGATGAACGCCGCCAGTCCCACGCCCAGGGCGGCGACCGTCGAGACCCCGATGAAAAGCCCCGACAGCGGCCAGACGCGCCGCAGGTTCAGCGGGCGCAGGTGGAGGAAGGCCTGCGCCGCCGCGAACACCGCCAGCGTTCCCAAAAGGTAGTAGTTGACCGTCCCGGCGCAGCCCGCGGCCACGAGGAGGCAGACCGCCCCGACGTTCCTCCGCTCCCGCTCGGTGAGCGGGCCGTCGCCGGCGTCACTCGGCTTGTCCCCCGGCGAGTCGGCGGGCAGGAGCATCCGCATCCCCAGCGCGGCGTGGAATACCGCCAGGACCGCGCCCGCCATCGCCATCCAGTCCAACGGGTTGGAAAGGGGCAGCCCGGCCCCCACCGCCCGGTAGCCGAGATACAGCCCGACGCCCGTCGCCAGGGCGTACCCGCCGGTGTCGAGGCGGAAGGCCCAGCGCGCGACCTCCTTCAGCTTCTTCCACCCGTAGACCAGGAGCCACAGGGCCAACAGCGGCGTCAGGTATAAAAGGTCCAGCAGCGCCGTGGAGTAATCGGACAGGTCCAGCGCCGGGCGCAGGATCAGCCCCCGCGTGCCGAAGAGCGCCGCCACGTGCGGGACCTCGGACCCGCAGGCCCGCAGAATATGGTGGAAGATGTAGGGCAGGCTGAAGACGTTGACCATCACGAGGAAGATGACCGGCAGGCTCGCCAGCGAGATCCAGATTTTCTTCCGCTTGAGGTAGACGTAGTAGCCGCCCAGAATCACGCCCAGCGCCGCCTCGAGCCGCACCCCCGCCGTGGCCCCCTCGAACTCCACCCCCGGATTGAAGTAGTTGCCGACGCTCCACCAGAAGCGCCCGGGCTGGATGGGCAGATAGCTTATCCGCGCCCCGGCGTGCCCCGCGACGAGCTCGAAGAGCGGCGGAAGAATCGTCAGCGCCCAAGCGACGACGAGCACCTTGGTCACCCGCTCCACCCGCTCGCCGGAGAGCGCCGCCAGGACCAGGGGTATGAGCACGATGCCGGGCAGGTAGGCCAGGGGGAAATGGACGAGGAAGGCGGCGGGATAGTAGAGGGGCGCGCCGGCGGCCAACGCCTCGAAAATATTCCGGAAAGCGAACACGGCGGCGAGGAGCGCCAGCGCCCGCCCCAGGGTGATGGGTGCCCGCTCGAAGTAGTCCAGCAGTCGGACCACCCTCTGTTCGACCCAGCGGTAGGCGCGCGCAGCCACGGGTTGAACCTCCTCTTCAGCGGACGATTATACCACCCGCCCGCGGACAATGTAGGGCGGGGACTTCAGTCCCCGCCGCTTTACCGGTTGTGATGACTTGGGCTGAGGCTCTGTATCCCGTCCATTTTGCGGGCCGGCCTAAAGGTCGGCCCCTACGAGGGTGTTGTGCGATTTGAAACGTAGGGTGGGGATTTGCCGGGGGCATAGCTCGGTTTACCGGAGGCATAGCTCGCTTCGCTCGGTTCGCTCGGTTCCTATACCCGCCGTTCTATTGAGGAAGCCCTCACCCATAATCCCTCTCAGGGAGAGGGAAATAACGGGCCGACCTGAAGGTCGGCCCCTACGAGATTATCGCCGGATTTCCAGCCCGTCCGTAGGGGCGGGTGTCCACACCCGCCCGCATTCACCCCTCACCCCGGAGGGGGGAGGGGACGCTACACCAGCTCGTCGTAGCCGGTGAACTTCTTGAAGGTTCCCTTCTTCCAGGCGCACACCGGGCAGAAGTCGGGCAGCGGATTATCGGTGGAGACGATGTGCGTGTAGCCGCAGTTGGGGCAGATGTAAACGTCGCCGATGGCCCAGTCCTTCCCGGAATCCACCGACCGCTTGGCGTCGCTGTACATGGCGGCGTGGATCTTCTCCGCCTCGATGGCGAAGTGGATGCTCTTTTCGGCGTCCTTCTCGCCCTGGAGCTTGGCCACGGCGTCGTAGGCCGGGTACATCTCGTCCACCTCGAAGTTCTCGCCGTCTATGGCGGCCTGGAGGTTGTCGCCGGTCCCTTTCAGGCCCCCGAGCGCCTTGAGGTGGTTCGTGGCGTGGACCCGCTCGGCGTAGCTGACGGCGCGGAAGAGCTTGGCGACGTTGGCCAGGCCGGCCCTGTGCGCCTCGTCGGCGAAGGCGGCGTACTTCATGTGCGCTTGGGACTCGCCGGCGAAGGCGGCCCACAGGGACTGCTCGGTCATCTTGTGCATGGAGGCTCCTCGTGAACTGTTGAGGCTCGCGCCTGAACGTTTCTTGTTTACTCTG
The DNA here is from genome assembly GCA_001774505.1 of Candidatus Coatesbacteria bacterium RBG_13_66_14. Classification (GTDB taxonomy): domain Bacteria; phylum RBG-13-66-14; class RBG-13-66-14; order RBG-13-66-14; family RBG-13-66-14; genus RBG-13-66-14. The sequence continues at coordinate 3,474 of MFAF01000074.1, forward strand.
AAAGCCCGTTCATTTTACACGAACGGGCGCTGATGCACAATTCGACGCCGTCTCAATCCGGCCGCGGGCCGGGCGATA
>MFAF01000074.1:3648-3981 GCA_001774505.1 Candidatus Coatesbacteria bacterium RBG_13_66_14
GATCCAGTCGTCCGGCAGGTCGTCGAAGTTGGTTCCGGGCTCGACGTCACCCGCCGGGTCGCCGCGCCGGGGGTTGTACACGTAACCGCAAACGGTGCATTCGTACTTCTCCACTGTGCCTCCTTGGCTGGACCGTTCGGCCCCGGTTGGACGCGGTACGTCTCCCTTTGAATTCACGGCTGAGCCTAGGGGAATTATCGCCATCTTTCGGAAAAAAGCAAGCCTTTTTAGCCGGGCGCTAAAAGGGGGCGGGGAGCGGTTCCGCGCGGGACCCTAAATCCGCTCGAAAGACTCTTTGCCCGCCCCGCACTCCGGGCAGACCCAGTCGTCGGG
>MFAF01000074.1:3992-4451 GCA_001774505.1 Candidatus Coatesbacteria bacterium RBG_13_66_14
AGGCGGTGCCGGGCTTGACGCCGGAGTCCGGGTCGCCCTTGGCCGGGTCGTAGATGTAGCCGCAGATGGTGCACTCGTACTTGTCCATGCCGACTCCTCGGTTATCGTGTCGGTGGGGTGCGCGGTTTTTCCTCGAATCCGCGCCGGAAACAGGCCAGGTTGCGCTCCAGGTGCGAGGGCTTGCTCTGGGCGGAAATCCCATCCTCGATGAACCGTCCGTCGAAGGGCAGCGCGCCCGACGCCGCCAAAGCCCCCAACAGCACCGCGTTGGACGAAATCCAGCTCCCCCGCTCCACGGCGAAGGCGGTGGCGTCCAGGGCGATGACCCGCCCGGCGAACCCCTCGAAGGCGGCGACGATCTCCTCCACCGGCGGGTAAGGCTCCCTCTCCAGCCGCACCCACAGCGGGTCTATCTTCGAGGTGTTGATGAGGACGACGCCGCCCCGGCGCAGGTAACGG
>MFAF01000074.1:4484-6420 GCA_001774505.1 Candidatus Coatesbacteria bacterium RBG_13_66_14
GACGCCGACGATGTAGATGCAGCAGGTATCCGCCATCCGCCCCGCCTCCTAGTACGCGCGTTTGTATTCCAGGTCCTGCTCTATCGCTCCGACGGGACACACCTGGGCGCAGCCGGCGCGGCCGGAGCGTGTAAGCTGCGCCCAGGCTTTCTTTTCATGTTATTAGTAAGCGCGGGTATAAGCCAGGTCCTGCTCTATCGCTCCGACGGGACACACCTGGGCGCAGCAGCCGCAGCCGATGCAGAGCTCCGGGTTTATCTGCACCCCCCCGTCGTCCTCGAAATAAAACGCCGGGCAGCAGAAATACTTGATGCAGGTTTTCTTGAGCTTGCATCTGTCCTTGTTGACCCGGTAGGGCGGCGGCATCTTCCCCTCGCGCTTCCAGGCGCGCGTGGTGTAGAGCATGCACGGGTGCTTGAGGATGACCACCGCCGGGCCGTCGAACTCCAGTCCCTTCCTCACCGCCTCACGCACCGCCTTGATGTCCCAGGCCTCCACCTCTTCGATGTACGGCACGCCGATGGCGGAGAGGATGGCCTTCGGCTCCATGGCCGGCCGGGGGTTCTCCCGGTTCCGCCCCGACCCCGGGTTGGGCTGGTGGCCTGTCATGGCCGTGATTTCGTTGTCCATCAAGAGGACCGTCACGTTGTGGTCGTTCCACACGGCGTTGATGAGCCCCGGGATGCCGGCGTGGAAGAAGGTCGAATCACCCAGGAAGGATGTGACCTTCCCCTCGGGCAGGACGTGCCCGACGCCCTGGGCCACGCTGGGGCCGGCCCCCATGCACACCAGGCTCTCCCCCAGCTCGTACGGCGGGAAGTAGCTCATGGTGTGGCAGCCGATGTCGGCCTGGGGGTGCCCGCGGAGGCCCACGGCCATCTTCGTCCCGTAGACGGCGGAGCGGTGGCCGCAGCCGGGGCAGAGCTGGGGCAGGCGCGCCGGCGCCTTATCCGCGAGGTCCAGCACCTCGAGAGGATACTCCCGCCCGAGCTTTTTGGCTAAAAACTCCACGAGACGTCCAGGGTCCAGCTCGCCCAGGTGCGCGTCGAATGTACCGTCGCCCGCGCGCAGCTTCTTGCCCAGGCCGGTTATTTTCGTGGCCAGGCCCTCCTCGTAGGCCAGCGCCTTGAGCTCGGTCTCCACCACCGGGTCCAGCTCCTCGATCACCAGGACCTCGCCGCGTGTTTTGCAGAACTCGACCAGTTTTTTCCGCGGCAGGGGGTACGAGAGGCCGAGCTTGAAGATGTCCGCCCCCCGGCCCAGGAGGTCGAGCGCCGTCCGGGTGCCGAGGTAGGCCGCGCCGCCGGTGATGATCCCGAAGCCGATGTCCTCCCCAGTTGCCTCGACGACCCGGTTCCACGGGCCCTCCTCGGCGTACTTCTCGAAGGCGTCCAGCCGCTCCAACGCCCGGCGCTTCATGGCCAAAAAATCCCGGGCGATGGGCACCTGCGTCAGCCTGGGCACCCCCTCGGGCCCGGGGAGATCCTCCGGCACCGGGCCGAGCTCCACCTCCATCGTGGCGTGGCACACACGGGTGGTCACCCGGATAAGGACCGCCGTCCGGTGCTCGCGCGCCTTGGACACGGCCCACTTGAGCATCGCCTTGGCCTCGGGGGCGTCCGAGGGCTCGAGCATGGGGAGGTAGGCCATCCGGGGGAAATGGCGGTTGTCCTGCTCGTTCTGCGAGGAATAAGCGGCGGGGTCGTCGCCGACGATGACCACCATCCCGCCGGGCAGGTCGTAGAGCGGGAGCTGGACCACGGCGTCCGAGGCCACGTTCAGCCCCACGCTCTTCATGAACACCACGCTCGAGTGCCCGGCCAGTGCCGCCCCCAGGGCGAATTCCGTCGCCACTATCTCGTTGGTCGAGTACTCGAAATAGAGGCTCGGCGCGCGGGCGTCCAGGATGGCCCGGGCGATTTCCGGCGTGGGCGAG
>MFAF01000074.1:6464-8346 GCA_001774505.1 Candidatus Coatesbacteria bacterium RBG_13_66_14
CGGTCATTCACCCCTCACCCTGCCCATTCCCCGCAGATTGTGATGACGTAGGACGGCCCCTCCGCGGGCCGCCGTATTTTATAAGGTAGCCCTCACCCCCATCCCCGTCGGCGCGCCGCTCCCACGGGGAGAAGGGGACCGCTGCCACTTACGTCGAATCGTCAATTTTCGTAAATGTAGGGCGGGGACTTTAGTCCCCGCCGCGTTTTTAGGCTACCCTCACCCAGGTGACTCCTAGAAATAATACCGCAACGCCAGGCCGCCGGAGATATCGAAGCCCACCCCCGGGATGAAGACCAGCCCCAGGCCAAGCTCCCCAGACACACCCAGGTGCCCTTCCAGGAAGAGGTACTCGACCCCGATCAGTCCCCGGCCGGAGACGTATATCCCGCCCTCGGGGAACTTGCCCTTATTTTCCTCGAACATGGCAACCCGCCCGCCGACGCCCAGGTACGGCCGCCAGGGAGATTCCAGCCAGCCGAAGTGGAAGAGATAGTCCGCCCCCCCGGCGATGCCCCCTCCTAAGATGGACCAGGCCAGGTGGAAGTCTATGGCTGACGGGGGCGAAAAGTTCCACTTGGCCGAAAGGCCGGTCGGCTCGCCTATGATGAGCCCCAGGCCGAAGTCGCGCACCTGCGCCGAGGCCGTCAGCGCCAGAGCCAGAATCAACGCCACCGTTACAATCCGCATCCTCCGCCTCCTCGGTTTGGAACGGGAACCCCGCCCTTGAAGTATAATTGTACCAAAAGGAGGTCAAAGATGCGAACGACGTTTTTTATCCTCGCGCTGCTTATTTCGGTGGCGGCGCAGACGCCCGCCCCGACGCCCTTTGCGGCCGACGAGGAATTCCGGGCCGAGGCGGACAGGACGCCGTCGCTGGAGGCCGAGGCAACCGCCGGTATCGCCACCGGCCAAACCACGGAGCAGCCGAGCCAGTTGGCCTACGAGGACTCCCAGGGCCGCTGGATTCTTTCCTGGGGGTCGCAGTACGCCGACGACCACTCCTGGTTCGAGTACTACCCCCTGGCGACCACTTTCACCGCGCCGTTCCGCTGCCGGTTAGTCGCCTACCGCATCTGGTGGTCGGGCTACCCGGCGATGGCCTCCGTCCAAGCGCAGAGCGCGGTCCCGACGCTCGACGTGATGCTCTACGCCGATGAAGGCCAGGACGGGGCGCAACGCCCCTCGGGCGAGCCTCGCTTCAACGAAACCCTGGACGTGAGCTGGGCGACGGCCGGGTGGATCGAGGTGGACCTCTCGGATTGGCGCGTGGACCTGAATGAAGGCGAGGTCTTCCACCCCGGCTGGAGCTCGAACACGGAGCTCTCCAACGGCCTCTCCTACGCGGTGGTGCCGGGGTCATACTCCTGCTGGTACTCGTCGGATTCGCCGCAGGGGCCGGTGTGGATGGACGCGCAGGGCGACTGGACGCACGTGGTGGAGGCGGTGGTCGAGCGGATGTAGGCGGCGGGCGGGGGCTGGAGGCGGCTATTTTCGTTTACCTATCCTTCCGCCGGTGAGCTATAATTCCCCCTTGGGGGTGATCCGCGGGATAGAAAACGTTTAACGACTCGAGCGTCAACCCGCCGGAAACGTCGCAGCATGGCTGGCCAGTCGAACGTTTCCGCTTTTATATCCCGGACTTCCCCCAACCCGCCCCGACCGACCCATTCCCGGCCGATCCGGCCGCAACCCCCGGGAGGTGAGCGATGGTCCGTAAACTGCAATTCAAAGATGGAAACCTGATCCCCTCCGATCAGGAACAGAGTCCGTTTCAGATATTCATCACCCCCACGACCGTCGAGCTCCAATCCCTGGTGGACCGATACGGCATAGACTACTACAACCTCTCCTCGGCCCTGGACCCCGACGAGTTGAGCCG
>MFAF01000075.1:0-4574 GCA_001774505.1 Candidatus Coatesbacteria bacterium RBG_13_66_14
GGCCGCCTACGAGCGCGTCCAGTCGCAGGTCGTCGTGTTCGAGGCAACCCCGTAGGGTCGTAGGGTCGGGGCTTAAGTCCCGCGCCCACGGGCGAGCTACGCCCCCGGCGAACCGAGCCGCCCGAGCAAACCGAGCTCATCTAAGCAAACTCCGGCTTCGCCCCCCGCAAAAGAGGTTTGTACTTATGAGACGCGCTATAATGGGCCCCGGTGCCCTCGGAACGCTCCTGTTCGCGCTATCGCTCGTCTGCGCCTGGGGTTGCGGTCGCCACGAGGGTGCGTACCTGGGCGTCCTCGGCCCCGAGACCGGCGACCGGTCGTACTACGGCCTCGAGGGCTTCCACGGCGCCGAGCTCTGCGTGAACGCCTTCGCGAAGTCCCGCTTCACCGCCTCCGATGTCCCGCTGGAACTCCTCCACTACGACACTGTCGGTGACATTGTGCGGTTCGAGGCCCTGTTCCGCCGTCTCGTGGAAACCGACGGCGTTTCGGCCGTCATCGTCACCGACCCGGACCCGGACACGGTTCGCCTGGCATCTCGCCTTTCAGACGAGCTCGGGACGGCCGTCTTTTTCTGCTCCGACTCCACGGGCGCTTCGGGCGAGGTGGGCTCGCCCCGGACCTATAACCTGAGCGTGGGTAACCGCCTGTTGATACCCGAGGCGGTGGACGTGGCCTTGGTGTGGGCTCGAGCCGACACCCTCGCCCTGGTGTCCGGGGAGGGGGACCTTTTCCGCGTGTACCACGACGACTTCACGCGGGCTCTGGACGCATCCGGTTTGGAGTACCTCGACCTCGAACTCTCGCTCTCCGGCTACGATTACGATTGTGCGGCGTACCGGATGCTCGCCGACGGCGTCTCGGGGGTCATCGTGAACGGTTCCGCCGAGGACCTCGTGGGGCTGCTGAAGTCCTGCGCCGAGCTGACGTACAACCCGCCCTTCGTGGCCCTGGCCACCGCCAAGCCTCGGCGCCTCGAGCTGCCCGACCACTACGTCCTGGACCAGGGGTACTTCGTGGGCGGCTTCTCGTCGGAATCGCCCAACGCCAAGACGACCGCCTTCGTGGAGACTTTCCGCAACAACATCGGCCACGTCCCGGGCCCCGTCGCCGCGGCGAGCTACGACGCGGCGCGCATCGTCCTGCGCGCGATAATCGAGGCCGACTCCGCCGAGGCCGGCCCCGTGGCGCAGGCCATCGCCGGTTTCGGCACGCACTCGGGCGTGGCCGGCGACTACGTGTTGGGCACGCCGCCGGAGTGGGTCTTCGTCGAGCGCACCGTACCCGCGGCCACCGGGGTCAACGTGGAGCTCGCCACCGCTCCGCCGATCCCCCTCACCGTGGAGGAAATTATATCCGAGGCGGTTCAGCCCGCCCAGGCGGTCCCCGCCGCCCAGACGGAATGAGTGACACGGAAACTGGTCCAATCACGAACCCCCCGAGGGTCGTCCGGGTCGAGGTCGTCTCCCGGCGCGCGCTCTCGGCCGGGGTGACGGAGCTGGCGCTCCGGGCCGACCCGCCCGTGGACGCCGTGCCCGGCCAGTTCGTCGAGGTGGACTGCCGGGAGGCCGGTGTCCTCCTGCGGCGCCCCTTCTCCGTGTCCGGGACAGGACCCGACGGGTCTCTCTCGCTGGTGATCCGAACGGTCGGGCCGGGAACGTCCTGGCTGGCGGAGCGGAGGCCCGGGGACCCCCTCGACCTGCTCGCGCCCTGCGGCAAGGCCCGACGGCTCGACGTCCGGGGCCGGCGTCTGCTCCTCGTTGGAGGAGGCATCGGCACCCCGCCGCTGTACCACTTCGCCGAGGCATACCGCGCCGAAGCCGCGGGCGTCGAGCTCCTGGCGGGCGCCGCCCGGGGGGAGGAGGTTCGCGGTTATCTCGCCGCCGCCCCGCAGGGCATCGTGGCCTCGGTCGCCAGCGAGGACGGCGAGGAGGGGTTCTGCGGCCTGGTGACCGCCGCCCTCGAAGCCCGGCTCAAAGAGGTCCCGTTCGGGAAAGAAACGCCGCTGGTCGTGGCCTGCGGCCCGGAGGCGATGCTGGAGTGCGCCGCCGGGCTCTGCCTCACCCACGGCGTCGAGTGCCGGGTGCTCCTCGAGGCGCTCATGGCCTGCGGGACCGGGCTCTGCCGGGGTTGCGCCGTCCCCGCGGCGGGCGGGGGATATCTTTTGGTCTGTCAGGACGGCCCGCTCTTCGACGCCCGCGAGCTGGCCTGGCCGCTCCCGCCAACTCCGCGGCCGGTCCGGTTCGAGGTCGAGTCCACCCCCCCCGCGCCCGAGGGTTCACTAAGAACGCGGCTCGGCCCGCTGACGCTGGCCACCCCGATTCTCGTCGCCTCGGGCACCGCCGGCTACGGCCCCGAGCTCGACCGCCTGGGCGGCCTGGATGGCGTCGGCGCCATCGTCACTAAAACGATTACCCGGGAGCCCCGGGAGGGCAACCCCCCGCCGCGCGTCGCCGAGACACCGGCCGGGATGCTCAACTCCATCGGCCTGGCCAACGTCGGCCTGGAGCGCTTCCTGGCCGAGGTGCTGCCGGAAACCCTCGCCCTGGGTCTCCCGGTGATGGTCAACCTCGGAGGGTCCACCGCGGAGGAGTACGTGGAGGTGGCCGGTCGGCTGGCCGCCGCTGAAGGGATCTCGGCCCTGGAGCTCAACGTGAGCTGCCCCAACGTGAGCCGGGGCGGGCTCCAGTTCGGCACCGAGCCGGGCGTGCTCCGCGACCTGACCCGGCGGGTGAAGGAGGCCGCGGGCGGGCTGCCGCTCTTCGTGAAGCTGACCCCCAACGTGACCGACGTGACCGTCCCCGCCGGGGCCGCCCTGGAGGGGGGCGCCGACGGGCTGACGCTCATCAACACCCTTCTGGGGATGGCCGTGGACGTGGGCCGCTCGAAGCCGGTGCTGGCCCGCGGGGCGGGCGGGCTCTCCGGTCCGGCCATCCGCCCCGTCGCCGTGCGGATGATCGCCCAGGTGCGCGCCGCCTTCCCCAATGCGCCGATCATCGGCACCGGCGGCATCGAGGACTGGCACGACGCCGCCGAGCATTTAATCGCCGGGGCGAACGCCGTCAGCCTCGGCACGGTTAACTTTTACCGACCCGACGCCGCCCACGGAATCGCCCTGGGCCTGCGCCGCCTCCTCGCCCGCCGCGGGATGACCCGACTCGGCGAGCTGACCGGCTCCTTGAAAATATGAGATGCCCCTACTGCGGTGAAGACTCCGACAAGGTGACCGATACCCGGCCCTCCCGGGGCGGCGAGCTGGTGCGCCGCCGGCGCGAATGCCTGCACTGCGGCCGTCGCTACACCACTTACGAGAAGGTCGAGGAGCCGGAGCTGAAGGTGGTCAAGCGCGACGGGCGGCGGGAGCGCTTCGACCGGGTGAAGATCATGACCGGCCTGGAGAAGGCCTGTGAAAAGCGACCCATCAGCCACGACCAGCTCGAAACGGTGGTGGCCCGGGTCGAAACCGAGCTGCGCAACCGCCTGGGCGACGAGGTGGAGTCGAGCGAAATCGGCGAGCTCCTGATGCAGGAGTTGGCCGACCTGGACGACGTGGCCTACGTGCGCTTCGCCAGCGTCTACCAGCAGTTCGCGCACACGGACCAGTTCACCGACGCGCTCCGGCGCCTACGCGAGGAACGGCGCCGGAGGCGGACCAGGAAGAAACCCGAAGAGGGGCAGACCCTCTTTTAGAAGAGGTGGGCGCTCCGGGCGCCCCTTTTACGCATGGCCGAGGTAAGGCTCATCCGCCGCGTGGGCGTGAACGCCGGGTTCGTCCTGGGCTCGGAGGTCGTGCGCAAGCTGCTGGCCTTCGCGCTGCAGCTCCTCGCCGTGCGCGTTTTCGGCGACGCCGGGTACGGACGCTACACCTTCGCCATCGGCTTCGTCACCCTGTGGGCCCTGGGCAACGACCTGGGGCTGGCCGAGCTGACCGTGCGCGACGTGGCGCGGGACCGGGCGCGCGCTGGGGCCTACCTGGCCGACGTCCTCTCTATGAAGCTCCTGGCGGGCGTGCTGGTCCTCGGGGTCCTGGCCCTGGTCGGCGGGACGACCCAGCCCGCCGAGCTGGCGATGATCCTCTGGGCGGGGCTCTCCGCCGTCATCTTCGCCGGGAGCCGGGAGAGCGCCCTGGGGGTGTTCAAGGGCACCCAGGACTTCCGCTCCCTGTTCATCGTGAACCTGGCGGGCGACGCGCTGACCTTGGGGCTGGGCTACACGGCGGTGCTCCTCGGCTACGGTCCCCTGGGGCTCATCGTCGCCACCGCCGCCGCCACGGCGCTCTCCTCCTTGATGAGCCTGGCGTGGGCCCGGAGGCGCTTCGGCGGCGTCCGGCCCGACCCGAGGCGCTGGTGGGGCCTGTTGAAGGCCGGCTTCCCCTTCGCGCTCGCCTCCGTCTTCATCATCGTGTACAAGCTGGTGGACATCACCATGCTCAAGTACATGCTCGGGTCGGACGAGGTGGTGGGGTGGTACGGGGCGTCGGTGAAGCTGATAAACATCCTGCTCTTCGCGCCTCTGGCGCTTTCCGCGGCGCTCTTCCCGGCGCTCTCGGAGATGACGGGCGACGACGAGCGGCT
>MFAF01000075.1:4592-7163 GCA_001774505.1 Candidatus Coatesbacteria bacterium RBG_13_66_14
CACCATTCGGCTGCTGGTGGGCCTGGCGCTCCCGGCCGCGATACTGATTTTCTTCCACGCCGAGCGGATTTCCGCCGTCGCCCTCGGTCCGGGCTACGGCCCCTCGGCGGACTCCCTGAGGGTCCTGGGCCTCTCGCTCCCCCTGGTCTTCGCCAGCTACCCGTTGTCGGTGCTGTTGAAGTCCACGGGCCGCGAGAAGCTCTTCGCCGCGGGGGCGGCGGTCAGCGGCCTGGTGAACGTGGCGGCCAACCTGTACGCCATCCCCCGGTGGCAGCACGTCGGCGCGGCATGGACCACGGTCATCTCCGAGGCGCTGGTCCTCGTAATGTTCGTCGTCTTCGCCCGGCGCTATGTTGACCTGTCCCAACTAGGCCGACCTCTGTTGGGCACACTGGCCGCCGGGGCGGCTTACGGGGCGGTCTGCGCCTTCATGTCTTTCTGGTGGTCCCTGGCCCTCCTGCCGGTTTACGTGCTGCTCCTATTCGTCACCGGGGCGGTGAAGGGTGAGGACATCCGCGGGATTTGGCAGGGCTTGCGACGCACGCGGGGTTGAACCGGGAACGGTCGCCACGGCGACGGCGGGGATGGTAAAATCGGGTCGGCGCAATCCGCGGTCTGTTGAAAAAACCGGAACCCCCGAGGAAGGGGTGGGATGCTCGTAGCCACCGTCGTAGGCGCCCGGCCCCAGTTCATCAAGGCCGCCGTGGTCAGCCGCGCTCTCGCCGCCCGGGGGATCGAGGAGCTTCTCATCCACACCGGCCAGCACTACGATATCCGCCTCTCCGACGTTTTCTTCTCCGAGCTGGGGCTGCCGGAGCCGTACTACAACCTGGGCATCGGCAGCGCCGCGCACGGCCGCCAGACGGGTCAGATGCTCGTGGCCGTCGAGGATGTGCTTCTGCGGCACTCGCCGGGCATGGCGCTGGTCTACGGCGACACGAACTCGACCCTGGCCGGGGCGCTGGCCGCGGCCAAGCTGAGGATCCCCCTGGCCCACGTGGAGGCCGGGATGCGCTCCGGCGACCGCTCCCAGCCCGAGGAAATCAACCGAGTCCTGACCGACCACGCCAGCGACCTGCTCCTGGCCGCCACCCCGACCGCGGTGGAGAACCTGGCCGCCGAGGGGCTGACCGGGGGCGTGGTCCTCACCGGCGACGTGATGTACGACCTGTGGCTCGCCCGGCGCCCGATCTTCGAGGCCATGCGGCTCCGGGTGCTCGACGAGCGCGGCCTGTCCGAGGGCGGCTACATTTTAGCCACCCTTCACCGTCCGAGGAACAGCGACGACCCGGCGCGGCTCACCGCGATACTGGACGCTCTCTTGAAGCACGACGAGCCCGTGTTTCTGCCGCTCCACCCCCGGACGCGCAAGAACCTCTCCGCGGCGGGGCTCCTGGAGAAATATACGGACATGCTCCGCGAGCCGGTGGGCTACCTGGAGATGCAGGCGCTGTTGGCCGGGGCGCGTCTGGTCGTCACCGATTCGGGCGGGCTGCAGAAGGAGGCCTACTTCCACGGCAAGCCCTGCCTGACGCTTATGCAGCGGAGCGAGTGGGTGGAGACGGTGCGGACCGGGTGGAACAGGTTAATCGAGCCGGAGGGGCTCGGCGCGGCGCTCGAAAATTTCTCGCCGTCCGGCGAGCGGCCGCAGGTCTTCGGAGAGGGCGACGCGGCGGAGAAGGTGGCCGGGGCGCTGGCCGGTTACCGACGATAGGTATAATAATTACTCTTACATCGCACCCTTCAGGGAAGGTCAACGTGAGCAAGGTCCACGAGCTGGCAATCATCGGCGGCGGGCCCGCCGGATACACCGCGGCCATCTACGCCATCCGCGGCGGGGTGGACTTCCTCCTCTTCGCCGACGGCGTCGCGGGGGGGCAGATAGCCACCACGGCCACTTTGGAGAACTACACCGGCGTGCCGGGGCCAATCACCGGGATGGATTTCTCGGCGCGGATGACCGAGCAGGCCGCGGGGCTTGGCATCGAGGTGGAGCAGGCCCACATCGAGAAGCTGGAGGACCGGGGCCAGTTTTTCCTCCTGACCGACGACTACGACGAGGAGCACCGGGCGCGGGTGGTGATTTTGGCCACGGGGGCGCACTACCGGCCGTTCCCGCTGGAGGGCGCGGAGAAGTTCGCCGGCCGCGGCCTCTCATACTGCGCCACCTGCGACGGCAACTTCTTCCGCGACCAGGAGGTCGCCGTGGTCGGCGGCGGGGACACCGCCCTCGAGGAGGCGCTCTACCTCACCCGCATGTGCCGCACGGTGCACCTGGTCCACCGCCGGACGGAGTTCCGCGGCGTTCCGGTGCTCCAGCGGCGGGTGCAAGCCGCGAAGAACATCACGCCCCACCTCCCCTACGTCCCCGAAAAAATCCTCGGGTCCGACGGCGTGGAGGGGCTGGAAATCAAGAACGTGGAAACCGATAAAATAGAAACCCTCGCGGTGACCGGCGTCTTCAGCGCCCTGGGGATGGTCCCCAACTCGGAGCTGGTCAAGGGGCTGTGCAAGCTGGACCCGGGGGGCTACGTGGTCGTGAACGAGCGGATGTTCACCTCGCACCCGCGC
>MFAF01000076.1:0-106 GCA_001774505.1 Candidatus Coatesbacteria bacterium RBG_13_66_14
GTTTAGGGCGGCCCTCAACGCGACCCGTGAGCGAATACTCTTCCCACGGGGAGAGGGGATACAGGGAAACCCTCATTCCGGTCCGTGCCGGTGAAAACCCGCGCCC
>MFAF01000076.1:242-6635 GCA_001774505.1 Candidatus Coatesbacteria bacterium RBG_13_66_14
TGTCCCGGGAGTAGGAGACGTAAAGGTCTCGGAAGAGGTACTTCCCCATGGTGATGTCGAGGCGGTCTATCTCCCCCGACTCGGCGATGCCCTCGATCTTGAGGGTGTCCAGCCCCACGGCCTCACGGGCGAGACGCTGCAGCTTGGTCTCGATGAAGCTGGCCAGGTAGAAGGCAGCCTGCCCGGTGGCGTGCCGCGTGGCCCCCTCCGCGCCCTGCTCCGCGAGCATCTGCTGGTAGTCGTCCCATGTCATGTCCAGGGCGACGAGCATGATGATGTCGCGTTCCGGCCACTCGGGGTGTTCGGCGCAGGAGAGGGTTATCACCGGCTCCGACAGCCTGCCGCCGACGTTGACGACCAGGGTGAGGTTCTCCGTGGTTTGGCCCGCGGCGCGCCGGCGCATCCGGCTCGAGGCCCGGATGTCCAGGGTGGGGTCCGGCGGGACCATGCGGTCGAAGCTGATCACGCCGGAGTCCAGGTCGAAGGCCTTGTTGAGGAAGTAGACGCTCCCGCGCCGGGTGACCAGGTCGCCGCCCAGCGCCAGGTCGCCGCCGGCGAGGGTCAGGCGCAGATCGGCCCCCACCTCCAACTCCGCCAGGTCCGACCTGATCCAGAGGTTCTTCTCGGCGACGATCCGCAGGTCGAGCCGGAGGGGAGATTCAGCGCCGTTCTCGGCGGGCCGCCCGACCGCCACCGTCCCACTCTCTCCCAGCGGCAGGTCCATGTTGCCGTCCACAACCTCGACCAGCCCGGTCACCGAGGTTCCCGAAGCCCCGGTCTCGACGTCCACCTCCAGGTTGAACTCCCCCGAGAAGAGGTCGGCCAGGTTCCTCACCCGCAGGCCCCGACCCGTGAGCTTCAAGCCGCCGTCGAGACGGTCCGGCCCATAGGCGAGGGCTCCGGCGCCGACCAGCTCCCCGCCGCCCACCAGGCACCGGAAGGCCGTCAGCTCGACGGTACGGGGTGTGAAATTCAGCTCCACGACAAGGTCGTTCAATGTCACGTTGTAATCGTACAGCTCCAGCTTCTTCACCCGGGCGTGGACCCGGCCGTCGGCCTGGAGCCGATCCACGGGACCGGAGACCAGCCCCTGCGCCGACACGTTCCCGTCCTCCACCTCCACCGTGTCGGGCATGAACGGCAGGTCGTCCAGGGGGAAGTCGTACGCGCCGAAGTAGAGCTCCAGCGGCCGTTCAATGGAGGTGAGGCCGAGACGTCCCACGGCGTCCAGGGAGCCGCCCACCAGCGAGGCGTCCAGCCCGACGAGGCGGACCTCCTCGCCGGTGAGCTCCGCGTCCAGATGGAGGTTCTCCACCTCGAACCCCTCGGTGCCGATTTTCCGGGCGGTGAGGGTCAGCGTCCCGAGGCTTGCGTCACCGTCACCGAAAGGCAGAGGCTCCACACCGGCCAGGGCGTCCACCAGCTCTCCCAAATTCACGCCGGGGCGGATGACGAGCCCCAGCGCCAGGTTCTGCAGATGGTATCCCTCGCAGGCGACGCCCGCCAGGCTGAGCTCGAGGTTCACCTGAGGTTCCACGAGCCGACCCGCGACCTCCAGGTTCAGCCGGGCCAGGCCGGATACGTGGTTCTCCGAGAGGCCCAGCGCGGACGAAATGGCTCCCAGGTCCACCTCGGGGGCACGGAGCCGGGCGGAAATTTTCTCGTCCCCGAAGGAGTATGTCCCCCCCAGCGAGACGGAGCCGGCGGCGGTCACCAGCTCCACGTCCTCCACCCTCACCCCGCTCCCGGTCAGCTCCGTGACGAAGGGGCGGGAGTTCAGGATGTCGAAGTCGTGGTACACGACGTGTATGAGGTCGGTGGATAAGAGGACGTCGGTCCCGGGTGAACCGGGCCCGAGGAGCCGGAAGGCGCCCCTGTAGAAGAGGGATGTTTCCGGATCCACGACGAGGTAGAGCTGCTCGATTTCGCCCGTATCGCCGGCAAGGCTCAGGCGTCCCTCCAGTTCCTCGAAGGTCCTCCCGGCGACCGTGATGCCCGCCAGGTGAAGCTCGCCGCTGAACGCCGGCCGGTCGGTGAGGGACAGCGCGCCGCTGACGCGCCCCTCGGCCACCCGGTTCCCGCCGTACCCCGCGTTGCGCGCGTCCAGGTCGAAGCCCAGGTCGCTCAGGCCGATCCCCTCCCCGGTCGAGCTCAGGCGCAGGCTGCCCGAACACCGAGCCTCACCGACGGTGAACCCGGCGCAGGAGCCGTGGTCGAGGAGGAGCTCGAAGCGGGCGGCCAGGTTATCCGTGGTGCCCTCCAGGGAGGCGCGGAAGTCGAGGTTCCCCGCCAGGTCGGGCTCTCCGGCCAGCCCGGCCAATCTGTCCAGCGGCACCCCGCGGCCGTCCACGGCAAAGGCCAGCCCGGAGGAGGCGATGCGCCCGCGGGCGTTGATCCGGGCGCCGCCTATGCTCAACAGGCCCTCGGTTAACACGAATTCGTCCGGTGTGCCGTGGCCGGCCAGGCGGAGCCCGTTGATGCGCACCCCCCTGAGCCGGCTGGGGAAGAGGACGACCTTGGCGGTGATGCCGTCCACTGCGCCGTCATCCCCGCGGACGGTCACCCGGCCGTTGAAGTCGCCGGGCCATTCGGCCAGGGTCAGGGGCGCCAGCTCGGCGGGGTCCAGGCCGTAGAAATCCAGGTCGGCCTCGATGGTTGGCCGCTCCCCGGAGAAGTCCAGCGTCGCCGAGCCGGAGGCCCGACCGCTGCCCCGGCGCAGGCGGAGGGCTTCCAGCGCGAACCGTCCGTCCGCGTATCCACCCGAGAGCTCCAGGCGGTCGAGGAGGCACCCTCCGGCGGAGGGGTTGTGCACCTTCAGCGCGAACCGGGCCCGGGGATCGGCGATAGTGCCTTCTAGACGACAGACGAGCTCGGTGTCGCCGGCCGGGGCGAGATCCCCGAAACCCAGGTTCCGGAGCTCGGTCAGTGAAAAGTGGGGCGAGTAGACGTCGAAGTCCAGCCGGTCCGTCTCCGGTTCCAGTTCTCCCGCCACGTAAATCATCGAGGAGGAGGTGACGATGGTCACGCCGTCGAACCGGATGGGACCGTCCTCGAAGACCTTCATCCCGCCGTAGACACGGAAGGTTCCGCCCGGGTACAGGTTCGTCCTGCCGCTTATATCGATGCCTTTTAAGCCCACGTCCCCCGCTTCCAGGTCGAGGGACACCCGTCCCGAGAAGCCGTCGCACTCCAGGTCCGACTGCCCCTCGTCGAGGAAGTCGTAAAGGAATTCGGCGTTCACCAGCCTCACGTCGTCAACGATCAGCGGCGGCGCCGCCGCCCTCTCCTCGCCCCGCCTTCTGAAAATCTCCGTCACGTTGAGCCGGTCGCCCGGCAGCTCTTCCAGAACGACCTCGGCGCCCACCACCCGGGCCACGCGGAGCCGCACCTCGCCGGCGAGCATCTCGAAAGGGTCGTACTCCACCTCCGTTTCCTTCACCACAACGAAGTAAGGCGCCTTGTAATCGGGTGGATTGGCGATGGTTACGTCGCGCACCGTGGCGCCGGTAAAGAGCACCCCCTCCAGGCCGCCGATGGAGAAGTCCGCGTTGTACTTTTCACCGAGGGACTCCTCCACGGTCCGGATGATCCAGCGTTTGACGAAGGGGGTCTGGAGAAGGATGAAAACGATGACGACCAGCCCCAGCGCCGAGCAGACGGTCCACACCAGGACCTTCAGGCAGACGCGCAGCCAGCGGGGCCACCGCCCGCGGGGAGGGTGTGTATCTGCGGTGGCACTGGATTTGGCGTTCTTCGGGCTCATCGGTTGCGCGTTCCCTTATCACCACGGCTTGCTTCACAGCCTCTCACAAGTTCGGACAAGCGTACCACGACGCCGGTCGGGTGGCAATCCGCGGGGTTGACTGCCCCCCCGAGTCTCTTTATAATCTGCGGCCGAAGGCAACGAGGGGGTAAAACCCCTTGCCTTCGAGCGCGTCGCCCGCCGCAACCGCGTACTCAAGCGAGGAAAGATGGACCTGACGGCCCTCGTCTACGCCGTTATCTGCCTGGGCGCCCTGGGGCTTGGGTTCGGCTTCGCCCTGGGCGTGGTGGCCAAGAAGTTCGGCATCGAGGTGGACCCCAAGGTTGCCGAGATCCAGGACAACCTGCCCGGCGCCAACTGCGGCGCCTGCGGTTTCCCCGGCTGCTCCGGCTACGCCGAGGCGGTGGCCACCGGCAAGGCGCCGGTGACCGGCTGCACCCCGGGCGGAGACCCCGTGGCCGCGATAATCTCAAAAATCATGGGCGTCGCCGCCGAGGGGACGCGGAAGATGATGGCCGTCGTCCGCTGCCAGGGAGACCACGAGCGCGCCGTGGACGCCTACACCTACTACGGCGTGCCGCGGTGCTCGGTTGCCGCGGGCCTGGATTCGGGCCACAAGGCCTGCACTTACGGCTGCCTGGGCTTCGGCGACTGCGTGGAGGCGTGCCCCTTCGACGCCCTGTTCATGAGCGCCGCCGGCCTCCCGGTGGTGGTCGAGGAGAAATGCACCGCCTGCGGGGCCTGCGTGCGCGCCTGCCCCCGGGACATCATCGCGCTCATCCCCGCCGACGAGTCGGTTTACCTGGGCTGCGTCAACCGCGGCCGGGGAAAGGCGGTCAAGGACGCCTGCCGGGTCGGCTGCATCGGCTGCTCCATCTGCGCCAAGGAGAAGGGCAACCCCAGGGGCGGGATCGAGATGGACGACGCCCTGCCGGTGCTGGACTTCGACCATCCGGGGCACGATTTCAGCGACGCCCTGCGGGCCTGCCCGCAGTCGAGTTTCGTCCGGCGGCTGCCCGCCGCGGTGGAGGTCCAAAAGGCCTCGTAGCGGTTGTCGGTTCATAAATACCTCACCCATCGGGTGAGGTTTTTTTAGCCAGAATACCCACCCCAATTGTAAAACCTCGTAGGGGCCGACCGACGGCGCGCCGTTCAGGTTGGCCCGCGGGCGACCGCAGAGAGTCGCCCCCAAGTCATCGCAACCTGGGGTGAGGGGTGCGGCGGTTTCCCTCTCCCTGTGGGAGCGGCGCGCCGACGGGCTAGGGTGAGGGCTACCTTAAATAAACGGCGGGGATTAAAATCCCCGCCTATATTCGAATTCACGTAGAAGATTCGACCCGACGCCTAATCCCCCAGCAGGTCCAGCGCGCGGGCCGCGGCCCTCGCCTCGGCCAGGCGCTTCGAACCGGCCTCCCCCTCGCCGCGCACCACCCCGTCCACGATGACCCGCGCCCGATAGCACCGCTCGTGGTCCGGCCCGCTCACCTCCCACTCGTAGCTCGGCTGGGTGAAATTCCGCCGGTGGCAGAGCTCCTGCAGCTTCCCCTTGGGGTTGTCCGTGGTCAACAGGTCGTCGTCGGTCACGCCCAGAAGTATCCGGCGGATGAAGTCGGCCACCACGGTGTAGCCGTGCTCGAGGAAGATCGCGCCCACCAGCGCCTCGAAGAGATCCTCGAGGAGCCCGCCGCGCGCGGCGCCCCCCGATTGCTCCTCCCCCTTGCCCAGCCGGACGAACTCGCCGAGCCCCAGCTCCCGCCCCATCCGGGCGAGGTTCTCCCCCTTGACGTGGGTGGCCCGCTCCTGGGTGAGGTCCCCCTCGCTGCCCCCGGGCAGGCTTTCGTACAGCTCCCGAGCCACCACCAGGTCTATCACCGCGTCGCCGAGGAACTCCAGGCGCTGGTAATCGCGTGTGTACTCCGGGTTCTCGTTGCGCCAGGAGGATTGGGTGAAGGCCTCGGCGAGGAGGTCGGTCCGGCGGAGTTGCAGGCCCGACAGCTTAAGCACCCTCCGTCTCAACTCGGTGAACTCAAGGTCCATCTTCACTCCCCAAAAGACCGGCCCGCTCCCACAGCTCCAGCGCCAGGAGGCGCAGCTCGCCCCCGGGCAGCTCACCCGCCCCCGGTCCGGCCACCAGCGCCAGATGGGCGGGGCTTTGAATCAAGTGCCGATTGAGGCGGAAAAGTTCGCGCAGACGCCGGCGGACGCGGTTGCGCACCACCGCGTTCCCCACTTTGCGCCCCGCCACCGTCGTGTAGCGCACCCCCTCGACCCCCTCCGCCAACCAGACGAGGCGGAGCGGGCCCGATTGCAGGCGCCTTCCCGACCGGAAGAGCCGGCGGAAGTCACGAGCGGAGGTCAGCCTCGACGAGCGCGGGTAGGTGTATCGCATCGGTCCATTATAACCCATCAGGGGGCAAGGGGCTTAAGCCCTTTGTCTTATCGGGTGCAGATATGAAAAAGGCCCCTTGCGGGAACCTCTCTCGGCCTGCGTTGCATCGGGACGCCGGACTAATGGGTGAGCCGTTTGCGGCCCCGGGCGCGGCGGCGGGCGATGACCAGGCGGCCGCCCTTCGTGCGCATCCGCTTGCGGAAACCGTGGTCTCGTGACCGCTTGATTCGGCTGGGCTGGT
>MFAF01000076.1:6700-6850 GCA_001774505.1 Candidatus Coatesbacteria bacterium RBG_13_66_14
GTGTTTGTCAAGGCATGGCGACGGTGCGGGGCGGGTGTTTTCTTCCCGCCGCGGGCGACCGTGGACGGGTACCTGCGGCGGTTTCAGTTTGCGTTTTGCAGACGTAGGGGCGGGTGTCCACACCCGCCCGTTGACGATTGAATCCCAAAT
>MFAF01000076.1:6877-7642 GCA_001774505.1 Candidatus Coatesbacteria bacterium RBG_13_66_14
GGAAGGGAGAGGGGACGTATCCCTGTGCTATAATCGCCTTCGACTGAAACGACTCAAGGAGAGCGGATGGACCGGTCCAGAATCTTCGCCGCGGGGGCCTACCTCGCCCTTGTCGTCCTGTTGGGCTGCGCCGATGGGGATGGAGAATCCGTCACCGACGGGACGCAGAACGCGACCGTCGCCCTGCCGGACGTCTCGCCCGGCGAGGTGTACATGGCCTACGTGCGCTCGGTCCGCCGCGGGGAGTTCGACCGCCTCGCCTCCTATTACTCGAAGGAAGCCCTGGCGGAGTTGGACCGGCTCGCCGTCGAAATGAACCGGGAGGCGCCGGAGCTGAAGCTGTCCGCGGAGAAGATGATAGTGGACGCCGCCCGTCAGGCGGAGACCGGTTTCGCCGACGAGGTGGAAATCGTGAGCGAGGTCGTGGACGCCGAGCGCGGCACGGCCGAGGTCTCCTGGCGCACCGCCGAAACGCCCGCCGGCTGCGAGGGGTTCGTTTTCTTCGTCATCGAGGACGGGGCGTGGAAAATCGGTTTAGAGAGCCCCGCGCCCGTCGAAAACGAGGACAAGGCGCCGGTGCTGCCCTCGGGCTCCGGCGCGACCGGGTCGGTGCAGTGACGACGAAGGGAGAAAGACGCTTCGCCTGGATGGTGGCCCCGTGGAGCGCCTACGGCTGGGGGAACATCGCCGTGGAGGCTAACGGCGACGCCCTGACGCGGATCGGCCTTTTGAACGGCTCCTACACCCCCCCACCGGGAATGAAGC
>MFAF01000077.1:0-2523 GCA_001774505.1 Candidatus Coatesbacteria bacterium RBG_13_66_14
CTATCCCCTCTCCCCTTTGGGGAGAGGGCTAGGGTGAGGGGGGCATATCCCTATCCCCTCTCCCCTTTGGGGAGAGGGCTAGGGTGAGGGGGGCATATCCCCTCCCCCCCTTGGGGGGAGGGTCAGGGAGGGGGGTTCCGTCCCTACTTGGCCTGGAACTTCCTGACCAGCGCCACGATGGAGTTCACCGTGTCGAAGGCCTCGGGGGTGGCCTCCTCGTCGGGGAGCTTGATGTCGTACTTCTTCTCCAGGAAGACCTTGAGGGAGACCATGGAGAAGCTGTCCACCAGCCCCGAGGAGATGAGGGGGGTGTCGTTTTCGACCTTGATGTCGTCGTCCTCGTCCACGTATTCGCCGATGACGTACTCGCGGACGGTATCGTGCATCTCGCAGGACATGTGCGTTCCTTTCGTTTAGCAATATTTAAAGCAAGAAAATAAGTTATACAAAATATTCCTTCATTTGAGCCTTATTCTCAATCTCATTTTTAAATGTAGTTAGTATTATCATTATCTTCGAGTACATTTCTATAAAATCATTTTCTTTGACATCTAAATATTTGCCGTGTGCAATATTATTTCTCTTTTCGAGAATATCATTAAGTAATGTTTTTTCATATAGTTCAAATTGCTTATAATCTAGACCAAGAAGTAAAACAATCCCTTTAAATATATCGGGTTTTAAGTTTGATTTTGTGTCTATTGCTTTTTCTTTATTTATATATAATTGTTTTTTTCCTTCTCGAATATCATCTATAAGTTTAATTAACTCTTCAGGATTATGCTTTACACTAATATCTTGTATTTTATTACGTAGACTAAGTGTTATTATACTTCCTTTGAATTTCTCTATATTTCTTCTTTGACGTGATAAGTATTCTGAATAAAACCTCCCAGCTTGTTTAATAAATCCTTCATAATGTCCATAAAGCATAGGTATACCTGCTCTACATAAAGCCTCAATTTCATTTTTTCTACCTTCACTTTTTTTAAAAATAAATTTAAATGTTGTTAATTCCCTTCTTCTCCATTGAAATTCCTGATCTAAAGCATCTTGCAATTCATTAATAGATCGTATCTTCATGTACAAAAAACCCTTCTACCTAGGGGTATTATATTAGGAATTCTTGTCGATGCTCTAACACCGGAACCCGAATTATTGGTAAAAACGCTATTATTCCATATTGATTTAATTGCATTTTCAAGTTCAAAATCCTCTGTAAGAGTGTCTATATTGTAACCTACGCCAAGAGCTACACATTCAAATGCTGATATAGAAAACCCACCTAGAAATTTATCCTTTTCAACAACAAATTTTTTAAATGCGTTATTTCCTACTTTTGAGTAAATAAAATTGAATGTTTTTTTAAATATTCTTTCCTCTTCTTCTTTAAATGTGTCAAATATAGTAGACAAAATTTGCATTTGATCCGTTAAAAAGTCATTTATATCACCAATCTTGCTGATTTCTTCTTCTTCTTTTTTTCTTAATATAATAAATCTTAGTACTTGCTCCTTATCGTACTGTTCCATTATATTTCTTTCTGAAAGACTTAGGCAATTGGAAAATGAATCTTCTTGTGATAACATATCCAACCATTCAGACATTTTTGGGTTAGAGCCTACTAACATAGCGTTTCTAATTTCTTGCGGTTGTAACTCAGCCCCACCAGTATTCAATCTCTGGAAGAGTTCATATTTTGCAGTTATGTCGCTTTCAGCCAGTATTATTTTAAAATCTAATTTTGCTCTTTTAATATATAGTTTATATGCATTTGATAATTCATTTTCCTTATTAGAACTATTCCACTCCACGTTTTCTAATGCCTTTAAATACTTCACGGTGGTTAGCCTTAAAGGTTCTATTTTTTCATTATTTTCATCCTTTAGGATGCTCATAAATTGAAAAATAGTGGCTAGACGTTGAAGGCCATCTATTACATCCCAAACACCATCTTCTCTTTGAGCAACAAAGAACGATGGAATAGGAAGACCGAGTAATATAGATTCAATAAATTTGGATTTTTGCTCAGGAGTCCAACGAAAAATACGTTGGAATTCTGGATGTATATCCAACTCTTTATTTAAGTACATGTTTGCAACTTCACCAATTCCTATTGGGTAAGAATCCGTGTGGACAAACTTTTTAAACTTCTGTATCTGATCCTGGAGTTCTTGCTGTTTGTTTTTCACAATAATCCTATTCGTTTGGCTGGCGTTTGTAAATGGCTAGCCTGTTGTGAGTTTAGGTAAGTCGCACAAGCGTCAATCGTCTTCCAGGGTCGACAGGTCGCCGGTATCCTCGCCCCACTCCAGGGCCCGCAGGTAGCGCCGCAGAATCTTCCCCGAGCGCGTCTTGGGCAGCCTGTCGGTGAACTCGATTTCCTGGGGCATGGCCAGGGGCGAGAGCTTCTTTCGGATGTAGTTCATGATGGAGAGCTCGAGGTCGCCGGAGGGCTCGTAGCCCGGATTGAGGGTGACGAAGGCCTTGACGACCTCCATGTTGACCTCGTCGGGCTTGCCG
>MFAF01000077.1:2563-2877 GCA_001774505.1 Candidatus Coatesbacteria bacterium RBG_13_66_14
TTTTTGTGGTAGGCGCGGAACATGGCGGGCCAGCCGGGGCGGAAGGCGATGAGCCCCACCCGGCCCGGCTCGGTCAACGGTTCGTGGGTCTTGAGGTCCAGGACCGCGGCCTCGATGCCGGGGAACGGCTTGCCCATCGAACCCGGTTTGATCGGCATCCCGGGGTAGTTGGAGATCATGATGGAGCCGGTCTCGGTCTGCCAGAAGGAGTCGTGGAAGGGCAGGCCGAAGGCCTCCTCGCTCCAGACGACGGCCTCGGCGTTCAGCGGCTCGCCCACGCTGACCAGGTGCCGCAGGCTCAAGAGGTCGTACTT
>MFAF01000077.1:2885-4396 GCA_001774505.1 Candidatus Coatesbacteria bacterium RBG_13_66_14
TCTCGGTGCCCTGGCGCATGAGGGAGCGGATGGCGGTGGGGGCGGAGTACCACACGGTGACCCGGTGATCCTGGATGAACTTGTACCAGCGGTCGGCGCCGAAGCCCTCGTCGAGGACGCACTGGGTGACCCCCATGCTCCAGGGGCCGATGATGCCGTAGCTGGTGCCGGTGACCCAGCCGGGGTCGGCGGTGCACCAGTAGACGTCGTCGGGGGTCAGGTCCAGGACCCACTTGGTGGTGATGTACTGGGCCCAGATGGAGGCGTGGACGTGCTGGGCGCCCTTGGGCTGCCCCGTGGTGCCCGAGGTGTAGTGCAGGACCGAGGGGGTCTCGGGGCCGGAGGGGAAGACATCGTAAAGGTCGAGGCGCGGCTCGGCCTCCACGTCGAAGAAAATCTCGCCGGGCTTGAGCTTGGACTCCTCGCCGTCCACGACGATAATCTTTTCCAGGGCCGGGAGGGTTTCCAGGATTTTGCGGACCTTGCGCACGTGCTTTTGGGTGGTGAGGATGGCGCGGGTTCCGGCGCTTTCCAGGCGGACCTGGAGGGAGTCGTCGCCGAAGGCGGAGAAGAGCGGCTGCGCGATGCCGCCCATTTTCAAGACGCCGAGGAAGGAGAAGTAGAGGCTCGGAATCTTGTCCATGAAGATGCAGATGCGGTCGCCGGGCGCCAGGCCCAAGCCGGAGAGGAACTTGGCGAAGGCGTTGGAGTGAGCCCGCAGGTCGCTGAATGTGTAAGAGGCCCGCTTTCCGCCGAAGCCCTCCCAGACGAGGGCGGTCTTTCCGCCCAGGCCGCGGTCGCAGACCCGGTCGGAGCAAACGGCGCCGATGTTCAACGGCTCGCCCTCGGCCCAGCCCAGCTCCCGCTTGGCGATGTCCCAGGAAAAACCTTTCAGCCTCTCGTCGTAGGAGCCGATGTTACTCATCGAGGTGTCCCTCCTTGGGGCGGCTCAAGTATCAATCCCTGCCCTCCAGCACGACCACGGCGGCGGCGGAATGGCGGTTGTGGGTCAGGGTCAGGTGAATTTTCGTGATCCGCAGGGACCGGACCAGCTCGGTGGCCTTCCCGCTGAAGAGGAGGGAGACCGCGCCCGACTCGTCGCGCACCACCTCGACCATCCTCCAGCGCAGGCCCTGGGCCAGCCCGGCGCCGAGGGCCTTGAAGGCCGCCTCCTTGGCGGCGAAGCGCGCGGCGAAGTGCTCCCAGTAACGCGCCTGGGAGCGGCAGTATTTCACCTCGGCCGGGGTGAAGACCTCCTCGGTGAACTCGAGGCCCCCCTCGTCGTGACCGCGCCGGAAGCGCTCCACCTCGACCAGGTCTACGCCTATGCCCTTGATCAATTTTTTCCGGGGTTGGAATGATGCCGGGGAACTATCTTACCGACTGCGCCGCCCCTTGTCCAGTTCCTTCCGCGACGGCGGGGGGGCCGTCAGGTGTGGGTGTCCTCACCTAGTCTTTATTGGTAATCCACCGCTATTCGCATGAATGTAGGGCGGGGACTTTAGTCCCCG
>MFAF01000077.1:4409-4985 GCA_001774505.1 Candidatus Coatesbacteria bacterium RBG_13_66_14
CAGAGGGGCCGCCCTACATCTCAACGTCATGACGGCATTTGCGCTGGTTACGATGACGTAGGGGCGGGGCTCCGTACCCCGCCCATCGACCGCTATTGCGTGACCGGGCGGCACACGGAGTTGCCGCCCTACGTCTGGAACTTGCCGTAGGGCGGGGGCTCCGTACCCCGCCCGCGGGCAGACCGCATGTCAGCCCCTACGAGGGTGACTGACGGACGCTTACAAAAGGAACGGCCGCAACCGTCCCCACCTAGGCGCCGCCGGTCAGTCCTCCAGGAGATCCGGCGGGACTGGCAGCCCCTCGCGGATGTAGTCCCTGGCCTCGGGCTCGTAGTCCAGCATGTAGGAGTAGTCCTTGCCGCTGAAGTCGCTGATGACAAGGATGGCCACGCGGCGGACCTCGAGGTCGGGGCTCTGGAGGTAGTCGTCGAGGAAGTTGACGCCGATCTGGCCGCCGGCGGAAAAGATGACCGGGGCGTAGGCGAGAGCGCCGACTTGGCGCTCACGAACGGCGGTGACTAGGACGGGGTAAGCCTCCTCACCGGCATTCTGAAGGCCGAGCACGGACAGCGTGGC
>MFAF01000077.1:5008-6891 GCA_001774505.1 Candidatus Coatesbacteria bacterium RBG_13_66_14
CCCGCACCAGGCCGCCCACGTGCACCTCGCCCTCCAGATCGAAGAGAACGCAGGCCGCAGGCGCGGACTCGGCGTCACCGCACCCGGCGAGGGTCCGAAGCTCGTCGCGTATCCCGTCCAGGCTCAGGTACAGGGCGACCAGCAGCCGCTCCCGGGCCTCGTCGTCCTCCACCCAGCGGTAGAAATCCAGGAGCAGGTCGAGGTTCTCCGGCAGACCCTCGGCGAGCGCCAGGACGGGGAGCCCGTCGCCGGTGACCCGCAGCAGGGCTTCCACCCCGATTTCCTGGTCGGCGAAGCGGGCCAGGCGGTCGAGCCTCTCTCCGGCGGAGAGGGTGATGTCGTCGGCGATGCGCCCCAAGCCTGCGACGAGGGCGGTCAGGCCGACCTCCTCGACCCGCGCGCCCCAGTCGGGGCCGTCGGGCTCCACGGCCAGCTCCTCGACCGTCACCGCCGCCGCCATGGACGCGAGGAGAACGAAGAACAGGGGGAGATGTTTCATGGATTCTTCGCCTTCCAAAGCGTGACCTTCCAGGTTTCCCCGAAGCGCATCAGGTAGAACACATTCAATTCCAGGGCCGACCAGCCGCCCGCGCCGTCGGGGTAAGAAAGCCCGGCCTCGCAGATGACGACCTCGTCGCGGCCCAGGTCGGGAACGGTCCGATCGGCGGCCGCGCGCCGGGGGATGTCGTAGACGAAACCGAGGGGTTCCCCGGTACCCAGGTCCTCGAGCCGCGCCCGATTCGCCCGGACCTCGGGCTCCCACTCCGTCCCCAGCCAGGGCGCGTCGTCGAAGAGGGCCAGCGCCGCGTCCGCGTCGCCGTTCCTCAGGGCGATGAGGAAATCGCGGACCGCGTGCTCCGGCGTCCCCGGCTCATCGGCGGGCGTCCAGGCCCGGATGTCGGCCGTCGCCGAGGCCGCCAGCAGGGCGACGCCGAGGGCCGCTTTCAGGAAAACCGAATCCCGCATACCCGTCCCAATCGCGTGTCGGAGGGAGTCAGCCGACTTCCGGTCGCCCCCCGAGATGCGAGCGGCCTTATAACGGAAGCGCCCATGGCCGGGTTCAACGGCAATCTCTGAAGTCGCCCCCGTCACAGCTCGAACAGGACCACGGCCAGGCCGGTCTCCAGGGCGCCGTCGCCGTCGAGGGGCACCCCCAGGGTGAGGGAAAATTCCAGGTCGGCGACGCGGAAGTGGAAGCCGGGGATGAGGGAGGACTCGTTGTACGTCGAAAGAGCGTACTGGCCTTCCACCGAGAGGGTGAACCAGCCGGTGGCGGCCCAGACGAAGCCGATGCCGCCCTCGAGGCCTCCCCCGTCCGCGAAGTCGTAGCCCAGGTTGCCCAGGACGCCGCCCTTGAGAAAGTCGTACTGAAGGGCCAGACCGGCGGCCAGGGCCGCGCGGCCGTCGGGGGTCCCGGGGCCCAGGTCCACCGGCGGGCGGTAGTCCGCGACGTTGTCCCGCTCGGGATAGGTCGGCCCCGTCGGGAGGACGGCCCGGGCGTAGAGGGCGTAGGCGAAATCACCGGGCGCGGGGGGGGCCAGCTTCCCCGCGAGCTCCAGGTCGCCCATCCCGCCAAAGGTCTCGCCGCCCGCGAAAATCTGGTTCACGTAGGGCGCCTCGAGGGAGAACTCGCCCCAGCCGCCGAGGCCGAAGGAGACGGCCATCCAGGGCCGGACCACGCGCTCCAGGGGCACGTATTCGGGGAAGGTGAGGCCGACCAGCCGGTCGTAGTAGTCCGCCCCCAGGGAGACGCGCAGGGACCATGGCTCCGGGCCGCGGGCCGACGCGAGCGTGCTCAACCCGATCCCGCCCGTGGGCCCCACCAGGCCCACCGGCAGGTCGGGGATGTGGAACACGAGGCGGTACTCCCGGGAGTTGCCCGC
>MFAF01000077.1:6900-7206 GCA_001774505.1 Candidatus Coatesbacteria bacterium RBG_13_66_14
GTGTCGTCCACGAACACCTCGAAGGAGCGCGCCGGGGAGAATTCGCCACTGAGGCCGTCGTCGTCCAGGGCGGCCGCGCGCCAGTAGTACGCGCCGGGAGGCAGCTCCAGGCGGAGGGCCTCGCCGGCGGCCGACTCGCGCTCCTCGCAGAGATGGGCGAAGGCCGGATCGAAAGCGAGCTGGAACCGGACGCGGGTCGCCCCCGCGGGGGCCTCCCACTCGAACACCACGCCCCGCCGGGCGTCGGCGGCGAAAACCAAGGACGCGCCGTCCGCGGGCCGGAGCAGTGAGGGTTCGGCGGGGAGG
>MFAF01000077.1:7347-11131 GCA_001774505.1 Candidatus Coatesbacteria bacterium RBG_13_66_14
GTCGAGGGGGCCAGGATGACCCGGGCGCCGCCCACCGACAGCTCCGCCGTGGAGAGCTCCCCCGTGCGCGCAGTGTCGCCCGGGGCCACGGCGGTGTCGGGGTGGAGCGGCTCGAAACCGCCGTGCTCCCGGCCGACGGTCACGTGCCCGTCGCCCGCCACCAGCTCCGCCCACCCCACCTCGGGACCGGGGAGGGTCAGCCGCTCGCCGTCCCGGGGATCGCGACCGGCCAGGTCCTCGTTCACCGTCAACAAGAGACGCCAGAGGCCGGCCTGCCCCATGGCGCGCTCCGCCAGCGCCTCCAGGGTCTCCCCGGGGCGCAGGACCGCCTCCTCGGCGAAGGCCGCGGTCACGAGGCAGAGCGCCAGGGCTGGAAAGAGATGCCTCATCGTCATCCGAAGCCACCCCGCAAACGATTATAGCAACATCCGTTCCACGGTCAAGGCCGGCCAGCGGGGACCCCGTCTCCCGGACGACGAGCGGGTCCCGATCCGCGCCGAAGGCCCCTCCGCCCGCGGGTCTCGGGTCGGGCTCGGGAACCGGCCGTAAGTTCCCCACGTAAAGACGGACGACCGTCCCGCCAAATCCGTGGGGGTTCGACCCCTCGGGGGGGAATTTCCCCCTCCGCCTTGACTCCGATGAAATTTTCATCTATTATTGAATGATTAAAACCGGCTCAATGCCATTCCCGTAAAAAAATGGAGACAAGGGATTAACCGGCGAACCGAGCCCCGCCGCCGTTAAAAACCCTTTACCACTGCCCATGGAAGACATCACCATCCGCGGCGCCCGCGAGCACAACCTCAAGAACATAGACCTCGTCATACCCCGGGGCCGTCTGGTGGTGTTCACCGGCGTCTCCGGTTCCGGCAAGAGCTCCCTGGCCTTCGACACGCTCTACGCCGAGGGCCAGCGCCGATACGTCGAGAGCCTCTCCAGCTACGCCCGCCAGTTCCTGGGGCAGATGGAGAAGCCCAAGGTGGACCAGATAACCGGCCTCTCGCCGGCCATCAGCATCCAGCAGAAGGCCGCCAGCCGCAACCCCCGCTCCACCGTGGGCACCATCACCGAAATCTACGACTACCTCCGCGTCCTCTACGCCCGGGTGGGAAAGCCCCACTGCCCCTCCTGCGGCCGGCCCATCGGCTCCCAGTCGGCCGAGCAGATAGTCGAGGAGGTGATGAAGCTCCCCGCCGGGACCCGCTTCATGGTCAACGCCCCGGTGGTGAAGAACCGGAAGGGCGAGTTCAAAAACCTCCTGGAGAGCCTGCGCCAGCAGGGGTTCGTCCGGGCGGTCATAGACGGGCGGATGGAGGAGCTTAACGAGATTTCCGCCCTGGACCGCAAACGACCCCACGACGTGGAAGTCATCGTGGACCGGCTCATCGCCAGCGAGAACATCCGCGCCCGGCTCACCGACTCCATCGAGACCGCCCTGCGCCTGGCGGACGGCGTGCTGACCATCTCGCTGGTCAGGGACTCGGAGGGCCTCTCCGGCGCGGTGGCCGAGGCGGTGGCCCGGCTGGCCGAGAGGGAGGGCGCCCCCGACGAGGCGGGAGCCGGCGAGGGCCCCCACTTCGACACCAACGGCCGGGCCGTTTTCAGCGAGCACAACGCCTGCGCCATCTGCGGCGTTTCCTTCCCCGAGCTCTCCCCCCAGATGTTCTCCTTCAACAGCCCCCAGGGGATGTGCCCCACCTGCGGCGGCCTGGGCTCCACCCTGGAGGTGGACCCGGACCTGGTGGTGCCCGACCACGCCCTCTCCATCCGCGGGGGCGCCGTGGCCGTCTGGGGCAAGATTGACGAGACGAAGACCTGGCGCTTGTCGCGACTGGAGAGCCTCGCGTCCCACTACAACTTCAGCCTGGACACGCCCTGGGGCGAGCTTTCGCCCGAGGTCCACCGGGTCATCCTCGAGGGCTCCGAGAACGAGGAGATAGAGTTCACCTGGGAGTACGAGCACGGATCCGGCTCCAGCACCCACGCCTACACCGGGGTCGTCGAGAACCTCCACCGGCTGTACCGGGAGACGAAGTCCGACGCGGCCCGGCAGTTCTACGGCCGCTTCTTCACCAGCCTGCCCTGCAAGGTTTGCGAGGGCAAGAAGCTCCGCTCCGAGGCGCTGGCCGTGACCCTCGACGGCCTCAACATCCACGAGCTGGGCGAGCTTCCCGTCAGCGAGCTGGTCGGGTTCTTCGCCGGCCTCACCCTCAACGACACCGAGCGCAAGATCGCCCAGGAGCTGTTGAAGGAGGTCCGCTCCCGGCTGGGCTTCCTGGTCAACGTGGGCCTGTATTACCTGACGCTGAACCGGTCGGCGCCGACCCTCTCCGGCGGCGAGGCCCAGCGCATCCGCCTGGCCAGTCAGATAGGCTGCGGCCTGGTCGGCGTCCTCTACATCCTGGACGAGCCCTCCATCGGCCTGCACCACCGCGACAACGTCAAGCTCATCAAGACCCTCACCGACCTGCGCGACCTGGGGAACACGGTCATCGTGGTCGAGCACGACGAAGCGACGATGCTGGCGGCGGACCACATGGTGGACTTCGGCCCCGGCGCGGGGCACATGGGCGGGCGCATCGTGGCCCAGGGGACCCCCGAGGAGATTAAGCGGACCCCCGGCTCCCTCACCGGCCGCTACCTCGCCGGCGACCTCGCCATCGCCATCCCCGAAAAGCGCCGCCCGGGCAACGGCCACTTCCTCGAGCTCTACGGCTGCACCCACCACAACCTGAAGAACGTGGAGCTGCGCATCCCGCTGGGCACCTTCACCGCCATCACCGGGGTCTCCGGGTCGGGCAAGAGCTCCCTGGTGAACGAGACTCTATTCCCCGCGCTGGCCACCGGCCTGCGGCAGACGCGGCTGCACGGCGGCCCCTTCGAGAAGATCGGCGGCCTCAAGCAGATTGACAAGGTCATAGACATAGACCAGAGCCCCATCGGCCGCACACCCCGCTCCAACCCCGCCACCTACATAAAGGTCTTCGACCACATCCGGAGGCTCTTCGTCCAGCTCCCCGGGGCCAAGGTCCGCGGCTACACCCCGGGGCGCTTCAGCTTCAACGTCCGCGGCGGACGCTGCGAGGCCTGCCAGGGCGACGGGCTCATCAAGATCGAGATGCACTTCCTCCCCGACGTCTACGTTACCTGCGACGTCTGCCACGGCAAGCGCTACAACAAGGAGACCCTCTCCGTGCGCTACCGCGGATACAACATCGCCGACGTGCTCGAGATGGACGTCTCCGAGGCGCTGGAGCTCTTCCGCAACATCCCCCAGATCGCCCGGATGCTGGAGACCCTGACCAGCGTGGGGCTGGACTACGTCAAGCTCGGCCAGCCGGCGACCACCCTCTCCGGCGGCGAGGCCCAGCGCGTCAAGCTGGCCCGCGAGCTCACCAAGCGCTCCACCGGCAAGACCGTCTACATCCTCGACGAGCCCACAACGGGGCTCCACTTCGCCGACATCGCCAAGCTCCTGGGCGTCCTGCAGACCTTCGTGGATATGGGTAACACCGTCATCGTCATCGAGCACAACCTGGACGTGATAAAGAACGCGGACTACATCGTGGACCTGGGCCCCGAGGGCGGGGACGACGGGGGGCGGATAATCGCCCGGGGCACGCCGGAGAAGGTCGCCCTGGTCGAGGAGTCCTACACCGGCAATGTCCTGCGTCAGGTCCTGCCAAAATTCGCCGAGACCGTCCCCGGGGCGGTGGGTCAGCGATAGGGACCGGGCCGGGGTGACGCTGCCGCCTGTCCCCTCCCCCCTCTGGGGGGAGGGTCA
>MFAF01000077.1:11225-11330 GCA_001774505.1 Candidatus Coatesbacteria bacterium RBG_13_66_14
GGCGCGCCGTCGGTCGGCCCCTACGCCATCGCGGTGGATGCGATGTAGGGCGGCCCCTCCGCGGGCCGCCTCGTTTAAAAAAACGGCAGGGATTAAAATCCCCGC
>MFAF01000077.1:11381-11489 GCA_001774505.1 Candidatus Coatesbacteria bacterium RBG_13_66_14
AATCCCCTACGAATTGAGCCTCACCCCGATGCGTGAGGGCCTCTGGGGGATGGTCTGGAAGGCCGACGGCGAGGAGCAATTCTCCGGCTACGGCCTGGAGTTCGGCGA
>MFAF01000077.1:11904-13100 GCA_001774505.1 Candidatus Coatesbacteria bacterium RBG_13_66_14
GGGTTACGACGCCCGGGGCGTGGGGATGACCTTCGGGGAAGGACTCTTCGCCGTGGCCCGGGTCGGCCCCGGAGGGCTGGACGTCGGCGTCTATCACCTCGAAGAGAGTGGGCTCACCGGGCGCTGGACCGGTGGCGGCGGCATCGGCGCCGAGGTCATCGGCGAGGCCTTCGGCGAACCGCCGGACCTGGGCGCATGGCCCGAGGACGCGGTGTTCGAGGTGACCGGGGAAGGCCCCGACGGGACGGAGTACCAGGGCTTCCTCCAGGCCAAGCCCTGGAACGGGGCGGTGGTGCTGCGCTGGACCGTGGGCGAGGAGCAGATACCCGGCGGCGCGCTTCCCGTCGGCGACTGGCTCGTGGCCGGATTCAACGAGGGCACCTACGGCGTCTCCGTGTACTCCAGGGAAGAGAGCGGCTGGCGGGGGCGGTGGTATGCCCCGGGGAACGGCGCCTTCGGCGAGGAGTCGCTGGCGCCCTACTCCGAGTGAACGTTGAGATCGGCGCCGAAACGATTTATACTTACAATGTACCTTGGGCTCGCTACGCGTGGAATGCCCGCGGCGGCCCGCAGAGGACTCGTCCTACGGGGCCGCCCTACACGTACCGCGGGACCGCGACAGGGAGGTGCGCGGTGAAGAAGCTCCTGGTCGTCCTGATCCTGGCGGCGTTCACTTCCGCCACGGCGGGCAACGTCTACGTGGCCGACTACGAGTCCTACGCCGATCTGAACGTCTACGTCGTGGACTACGAGTCCTACGCCGACCTCTCCGTCTACGTCGTGGACTACGAGAGCTACGCCCGCGACGAGGACGCCCTGTGGTACTTCGTGGACTACGAGTCCTACGCCGACGTGGTCATCTACTACGTGGACTACGAGTCCTACGCGGACCTCAAGGTGTACTTCGTGGACTACGAGTCCTACGCCGGCTGGAACAAGGGCCACCCGTGGCAGGGCCGCCTGCACTGATCCCCCTCTTCGGGGAGCGGACTTTCGGGGAACGCCGGGGGCCGTTCCCCTTCTTGAACCCGGGGAATCGTCCGTGAGACTTCCCGCTGCATCGCTTTTGATCATCCTGGCCGTCTCGGCCCGGGCCCTCCCCCTGGTGGGTCTGGAGGGGGACGGGGCGGAGCTGCCCGAGCTGGCCGCGCTCCGGGTGGGAGACGAGTTCGACGAGGGGATGGCGGATGTGGCGC
>MFAF01000077.1:13107-15828 GCA_001774505.1 Candidatus Coatesbacteria bacterium RBG_13_66_14
GGCGGCGGCCTCCCTGGCCGCGGAGGGCTACCTGGACGCCCGGCTGACGCCGGAGGTCGTCCGACGCGAGGGCGGCGTGCTGCTGCGGGTGGACCTGGAGCGGGGGGAGCGGGCCTCCCTGGGTGGGCTCGCGGTGAACGGCGCCCGGGCCGTCGAGCCGCGGCTGGTCGAGGCGGCGGCGCGCACCGGTTGGCGCAGGGACGGGCCGAACGGACTCATGCGGGCCGTGGGCGACCTCTACGCCTTGGAGGGCTACCTGAACGCGGTAGTGGAGCTGGTCGAGCCGAGGCGCGACCCCGAGGGGGCGTTAAGCCTCACCCTCGAGCTGACGGAGGGGGACCTCACCTGCGTGGGCGCGATCGAGGTCGCGGGCCTGGACGGGGACGCGCGGCGCACCGCCCTGGCCGCCCTGGGGCTGGTCCGGGGCGACCCCCTGACCCCCGACGCCCTGGAGGCTGCCCGGCGCCGCATGGAGCGCACCGGCTACTACGAACGCGTCGCGCTCACCCTCGACGGGACGACCCTGCGGCTCGAGGCCGAGCCGGGACGGACGGTGTACTTCGACGGCGCCCTGGGCCTCGGCGAGACGGGGGACGGGACCGGGCTCTACGGGGAGCTCCAGTTCTCCCTCGCCAACCTCGGCGGCGGGGGGCACGACCTCGCGGGGCTGTACCGGCGGACCTCCGTGGACAACGCCGACTACGGGGCGGGGTACACCGAGCGGTTCCTCTTCGGCGGCCGGGCGGCGCTCGAGCTGGCCTACACCGGCCTCCGGCGCGCCGACCGCCGCTCCGACTCGGGCGGGGCCGAGCTGCGCCAGCCGCTGGGCGACCACCTGGAGCTCTCCATCGCCGCCCGGTTCGCCTCGGACTTTCAGGAGGGCGGCGGGGCGAGCGTTTACATGGGCGCCGGGCTGGGGGCCCTCCTGGATTACACCGACCGCCCGCGCGACCCCGCCGACGGCTTCGATCTGTGGTGCAGGCTGGAAGCCGGTCAGCGGCGCTACGACGCCCGGCGGGAGACGCCGCTCCAGGCGCGGCTGGGGGGCGACGGCTACTGGACGCCCCTCGAGCCGCACACCCTCGCGCTGCTGCTGGAGGGAGGGCTGGCCGACCTCCGGCCGCCGGCTTCCCTGGACTGCTTCTACCTGGGCGGCGCGGCCAGGCCCCGCGGCTACCGAACCTCCGAGCTGCCCACCGACGCGTACGCCCTGGCCACGGCCGAGTACCGGCTGCGGCTGGGGGATTCGGGGCGCCTCTTCGCCTTCGGCGACTTCGCCTACCATCAACCGATTTCCACCTCCCCATTCACGACGCGGACGACGTGGGCGTGGGCTCTCGGCTATGGGATCGGCCTGGTCGTCAACCTGGGGGTGGGCAGCCTCGAGGTGGTTTACGCCCTGGGCAAGGATTCCCACCTGGGCTCCGGCGTGCTGGAGGCGCGGATCGTCCTGGACCGCCTGCTGTGAGTTGACACGCCCGCGGAGCGCCGCTATACTCGATTCACGCCGTTAAACATCCACCCCTGAAACGGAGGTGCCTTTTGAAAACCGCGAAATTGTTCCTGCTCATCCTCGCCTTCGCCTTCCTCTTCGGCCTCATGGGCTGCGAAGAGGAGGGCGGGGCGGAAGGTGAGAACGGAGAGGCCGGAGTCCTCCCTACCGACACACCCACAT
This sequence comes from Candidatus Coatesbacteria bacterium RBG_13_66_14, assembly GCA_001774505.1. Classification (GTDB taxonomy): domain Bacteria; phylum RBG-13-66-14; class RBG-13-66-14; order RBG-13-66-14; family RBG-13-66-14; genus RBG-13-66-14. The sequence goes on from MFAF01000077.1 coordinate 14,783, forward strand.
TCACCGCGGAGCTGGGCGAGTGGGTCACCTACACGGCCCAGGACGTGGGCGAGATCACCCTGGCCCTGGTCGGCGAGGAGGAGTTCGGGGGCGTCCCCGGCTACTGGATCGAGATGGTCGTGCCCGCCGAGGGCCAGAAGGTCGTCGTGAAGGTGCTGGTCGAGAAGGAGGCCTACGAGGAGTTCGGGAAAGAGGTCGTGGAATGGCTCCGAAACCCCGAGATCCCCGAGGAAGGCCTGCTGGCGGACGCCATGGCCACGACGGGCGTGGAAGCCGAGGGCGAGGCCACGCCCGAGGACATCCAGAAGGGCCTCGACGAGTTCAACGAGACCGTACTGCGCCTCATCGTGGAGGCCGAAGGCCAGGCTTTCGAGATAGACATCCCCAGCTTCACCAAGCTCATCGGCGAGCAGTCCGCCCAGATGATGGAGATGGGCGAGGAGATGGCGGAGGCCTACGGCGGCGAGACGGAGGAGGCCGAGGAAATCGTCATGCCGACCTTCGAGCTCGTTAAAAACGTCACCGCCGAGGTCGCCGGCAAGACCTACGCCTGCGACAAAGTGGTGGTCACCCACGAGGGCGAGTCCGCGGAGATTTTCTTCTCCCCCGAGGTGCCCTTCTTCGGCCTGGTCAAGGTCGTCGCCGAGGGCGAGGACAAGCTGGTCGTCACCGACTACGGCCGGTCCGGCTATACGAGCCAGCTCACCGCGACCGAGCCGATGAAGATTGACGCCAACGCCCTGATGATGATGTTCATGGGCGCGGCGATGATGGAGGGCGGCGAAATGCCCGGCGGCATGGAGGGCATGGACCCCGAGATGCTCAAGGCCCTGGAGGAGCTGGAGCGCATGGGCGGCTAACCGCCCCGGGCGACCGTGGACGGTCGCCCCTACGGGTTGACTGTGCGATAGATAGATGTAGGGGCGGGTCTCCTGACCCGCCCGTTTTTTAAATTGACGTGCGCCTGAATGTAGGGCGGGGACTTTAATCCCCGCCGTTTTCACCCCTCACCCTAAATTGCGATGACGTAGGGGCGGACCTTCAGG
>MFAF01000077.1:15861-18816 GCA_001774505.1 Candidatus Coatesbacteria bacterium RBG_13_66_14
CACGGACGGTGACTAACCCGCCGCCGCGGCCTCCTTTTTCCGCTTCCGCTGCGTCCGCAGGAAGGCAATCATCTTCGGCACCGCGTGCGGCACCAGGTCTTTGACCATGTGCGGCAGCAGCCGGTCCATCACCCCGGGCATCAGCTCCGGCATCTGCTCGGCCATGTAGTCGGGCATGGGGACCATTTCCCCGATGCGGTCCAGCATGGTCGCCATGACCTTGGGCATCATCCCCGGCAGCAGCATCGGGAAGAGGATGGGGAAGAGCGGCCGCATCAGCCAGAGCATCCCGCCGCCCACCGGCCCCAGCTTCCCGATGAATTTCAGCATCGCGCCCATGCCCAGAGGCATCGCCCGTAAAAGCTCGGGCCACATGGTGTCCATGAGGTCGGCGAAACCCACCGGCGTCATGAGCGCGATCATCTTCTCGAAGACGGCCCACTGGCGCCGAACCTCCGGCTCGGGGTCGGGGAAATCGTAGCCGAGCTTCCCGGCGGCGAAGCGCGCCAGGTCCTGCACCTGGACATTCACGCCCTTTTTGTCCCGGCTGACGCGGAGCTGGAACTCGCAGCACGGGCAGAGGGCCAGGACCTTTTCGGCCCCGGCCTCCACGGCCTCGTTCAGGCGCATCTCGCCGATGTCGGCGGCCACGGGCGGGTCCTTGATGAGCGTGAGCACCGACCCGCAGCAGTGGCCCGCCTCGCGGTTGTGCGCCATTTCGACGAGCTCGACGCCGGGCAGGGCCTTGATCATCGCCCGCGGCTCCTCATAGACGCCGGACACGCGCCCGATGTGGCAGGAGTCGTGCCAGGTGACACGCTCCTTCCTGCCGCCGTTTTCCGGGAACGTGAACTCCCCCGCGGCCAGCTTTTCGGCGATGATTTCCGAGTAGTGCCGGGTCTTGATGTCGTACTCGACGCCCAGCTCCTCGGCCCAGCCGGCGTAGTGGTGGCGCCACATCATGTCGCAGGCCGGGCAGGAGGCGACCACGGTCTTGGCGCCCGTTGCCTTGACCGCCGCGATGTTCTGGCGCACCGTCTCCAGGAACACGTCCCACTTCCCGGCCACGAGCATCGGCGTGCCGCAGCAGTTCTCCGCCTCGCCCAGGACGGTGAAGTCCACCCCCGCTGCATCCAGGAGGCGCACCGTGGCCTGGGCGATGTCGTGCTCGACGTAGCTGGCGGTGCAGCCGGCGAAATAAACGACCGGGGCCTTGACGCCGGGGCCGTGCCTGGCGGCGAGGTCCTCGGGGAACCAGTCGGCGCGGTCCTTCCGATACCCGGCCCAGATGTTCCCCTGGGCCGTGGTGGCCGCCCCCATCACCTCGAAGGGCGGGAAGGTCATCCGGCCGTCGTCCTGAATCAGCTTGCCGCGCAGCTTCATCCAGGCCGGCTCGATGGGCAGCGACGCCGAGCAGCGCAGGTTGCACAGCTCGCATGTCGTGCAGACCAGGAAGGTGTCCACCATCGCCTGGTCCCAGCGCACCTTGCCCTCCATCATCCGGCGGAGCCAGTACCACTTGCCGCGCGGGCTCTGGCTCTCCCACCCCCGGCCGTAGAACTGGTCGCAGGCGTCCACGCAGTAGCCGCACTGGGAGCAGGAGTAGGCGTACCAGGCCACGTCGGCGGGAATGCCCCGGACCGGCTTTTTCGGCCGCTCGCCGATCTCCACGGAGACCCCGTTGCCCAGGGCCCGGACCAGCGGCTCGAAGAACCCCGCCAGGCCCATGAACGCCCCCACCAGTCCGTTGGAGAGCACCTTGCGCGGGTTCAGGAGCCCCCTGGGGTCCGCCTCGCGCTTGAAACCTTTGAGCCGCTCGACCCTCCCGGCGCCCAGAATCTTCCCGGCCAGGCCGGCGAAGTAGAGTCCGGTGGCGTAGGGACGGCCGCCGTGCCGCCGCGCGATTTTCATGATCGAAAGCGACAGGGCGAACAGGAACGTGTAGCCGAAGCGCCGCTCGTCCGCCGGGATGAAGCCCAGGATTACCGCCTCCGGCACGCCGCCCCGGCCCTCGCGGATGATCACCGCCTCCTTGACCACCGGCTGCCGGAGCTTGTGTTCGATCTCGGTCATCACGTCGCCCAGGCTCGCCAGGGGCACCACCACCTCGGCGGGGACCAGCGACGGCCCCAAGCGCTTGACCACCATCAGGTTGAAGCGGTTCTCCCACTCGTGCCGGGCGATTTTATCGGAGAGTATCTCGGCGGAGCACTCGGGGTGCGGGGTGTCGAAGTAGGCGTGGATGCGCTCGGCGTCGCGCCTGCGGAAGGTGAGCGTCATGACGTAGGCCTCGGGCAGCAGGACCCGCTCCTCGACGGGGCGGCCGTGGTGCTCCCGCAGGGGGGACAGGTTCTTCAGCTTGGCCATGCGCGGGTTGATGAACATGACGGACCACACCGGCAGCCCCTCGGCCGTGATGCGCTCGATGAAGCGCTGGAGGTCGTGGGCGTCGGCGCAGGAGATGGAGATGACGTCCAGCTCCTCGGCTGGCATGACCCGGAGGGTCACCCGGCTCACCAAGCCCGTGGTGCCCATGGCGTCGGACACGAGATCCAGGTCGCCGCCGGCGAGCTCGCGCACCTCGCCCGAGGAGAGGACCACGCGGGCCGAGACCACGCTGTCCGCGAAGTAGCCGTACTCGTAGGCGCCGAGACCCGCGCCCCCGTGGGCCAGCCAGCCGCCCACCGTCGAGGAGGGGTAGCTGGTGGGGTAGGTGCGCAGGGTCAGGCCCTTTAATTTCAATCGCTCGTCGAGCTGCTCCCAGGTGATGCCAGGCTCCACGGTGGCGGTGAGGTTCTCGGGAGAAATTTCCAGGACGTCCCGCATCCGGTAGAAATCCACCACCAGGCCCTTCCTGACCGGCAGGACGCCGCCGTAGCCCGAGGTGGCCTTGCCCCTCGGGGTGAGTGGGATGCCGCGCCCGCAGGCCCAGGTAACCAGCTCGACCAGCTCCGC
>MFAF01000077.1:18828-18964 GCA_001774505.1 Candidatus Coatesbacteria bacterium RBG_13_66_14
AATATTTCCTAGATTGAGTTCCAGTCGAGGGCGCCGAGCTCCGCCCAGGTTATCTCCCTGAGGGCGGAGCTGTGCCGCTGGCGGCAGACGGCCTCGATGACGGCGCCCGCCGCCGGATCGCTGACGCGGAAGACCA
>MFAF01000077.1:19159-19301 GCA_001774505.1 Candidatus Coatesbacteria bacterium RBG_13_66_14
AATCCGTCAGGGTGGGTGCTTCGGCCACAGCGCGACTCCTTTTCGTATATTTACATTAACCGAATAACTGGATTTAGTGTAGATGCAAATCACGCGTTTGTCAAGGGGGGAAATAAAACTGGAGGGTCAGGAAACCCTCCCA
>MFAF01000078.1:0-2084 GCA_001774505.1 Candidatus Coatesbacteria bacterium RBG_13_66_14
TGAAGGGGACGCTGCGCCCCGCCGATGATACGGCCCAAAAAAAGGGCCCCGAGGGGCCCCTTAAAGGATGTTCCGGGCTAGTTCAACAGGTTCACCAGTTCCGAGTGCTGCTTGCGGAGCTTGCGCAGCGCCGAGAGCTCCACCTGGCGGATGGTCTCCGTGGAGAAGCCGAGCTGGTCGCCGGTGTCTGCCAGGGAGTGCTTTTCGCCGTCCACGAAGCCGTAGCGGATCAAAAGGACGCGGCGCTCGCGCTCGGTCAGGTCACCCAGGGCCTTCTTGAGCGAGTTCTTCAAGAGGTACTCGTGCCAGAGGTCCTCCGGGGCCTGGAGCTCGTCGTCGGAGAGGGTTTCCATCATGGGGTTGGTGTAGTTGCCGTAGGTCCCGTCGAGGGAGAGTACGCCGGAGGCCAGGTTCAACAGCTCCTCGACGCGCTTGCGGGGCATGCGGGCCTTGGCGGCGATGGCGATGGAGTCGGGCTCCTCGCCGTTCTCGGACTTGAGCTCCTCCTTGGCGCGCAGGATGCGCTTTATCTGCCGGTCCTTGTCGAAGGGGATGCGCACGGTGCGGCGCTTGTTCACGATGGCCCGCTCGATGGCCTGGCGGATCCACCAGGTGGCGTAGGTGGAAAAGCAGGTGCCCAGGGAGGGATCGAAGCCCTCGGCGGCGCGGATGAGGCCGATGTTGCCTTCCTGGATCAGGTCCTGCATGGGAAGCCCGCGCTCGCCGTAGCGCTTCGCGATGGAGATGACGAGGCGCAGGTTGTTGCGGATTATCTCGTCCCGTGTGCTTTCGCCCCGCTCCTCGGTCTCGTCTATGAGATCCACGAGCTCCTGCCGATTGAGTACCTTGTGCTTCCCGGCCTGCTCGAGGTAGGCCCGTAGGCTGGAATCCTCTGTGTCGGCGTATTTCATTCCGGACGGTTCCTCCCAATATGGCTCTGGGCCGTTGGGTTTATTAAAGCAACTACCGTGCCACGGGGTCGCCGGGTAGGGTGGAGTTCCGCAAGTCGTTGATTGTCACGCGGTATCGGCCGAAGTCCCCGCGGTGCGTACCCCGGTGTGCCCCCGAATCGTACAGTTTTGTATACTGTGTCAACGGTCACATCTGTATACGGAAGTGTACATGTGGGGGGGTTGCCGCGAATCGCCGCCCGAGCTATAATGTCTGCGACGACCGTCGCTTTTATACGCCGGCGGTGAACGGACGTTCCCCCGGCGCCGCCCGACGAGAACGGGGAGGGGATGAAAAGAAGCTTTCCGCTCCGGCTGCTGCCGGTCCTGTTGCTCCTGGCCTGCGACACAGGCACCCAACCCGAAGGCGTCCTGTTCTCCGACGATTTCTCCGGGCACTCCGACGGCGACTTCCCCGACGGCTGGACGCAGTTCGACTACCTCCTGCGCGACGAGTCGCCGGACGGGCTGTGGTACGTCCAGGACGAGATGCTCGTTCAGGCCAACGACACCTGGGGGGGCTACAGCGATCCCGACGTGTACTACCAGGAGGGGACGGTCCTTCTGGCCGGCGACGAGGCCTGGGGGGACTACCGTCTCACCGTGGACGTCACCCCGGCCGTCACCGGGGGGCTGGCGGTTTACTGCCGGACCAAGGTCGTGGATACCACACGGCTGGAGTACTATCGGGTCTTCGTCACCGACGACGAGGCCTACGGCGGTCCCTTCTGGCGGCTGGACCACCGCGGCGGCGGCGAGTACACCGTCCTCGAAAAGAAGGACGATATAGGTTACATCCCCGGGGAGACCTTCCGCGTCATCATCGAGGTCACGGGCAACATCGTCCGCGTCTTCGCCGGCAACCGGGACAACCTGGTGCTGGAGTGGGACGGCGGCGAGAACTACAGCTTCTGCCACCAGGGGCGGATCGCGCTGATGGCCTTCCGCAACCCCGGCATCGCCTTCGACAACGTCCTGGTCGAGGAGCTGTAGGCGGGGCGGTTCGTTTTACGGGCGGGTCATGACCCGCCTTTTTTACGATTCTTCCCGGTCTGCGACGACGTAGGGGCGGGCCGACCTAAACGGCTTGCCGTCGGTCGGCCCCTACGTAGGCGCAGAATGACGGCAAGCCGT
>MFAF01000078.1:2096-4645 GCA_001774505.1 Candidatus Coatesbacteria bacterium RBG_13_66_14
GGGGCACCAACACCGAATCCAACGACCGCACAAAAAAACCGGCCCCCCGCCGGTACTCATCGCAGAATTCGAGCCCAAAAAACCGGCCCCCGGCCGGAACCTCCCCCCGTCTCCGACGTCACTTGTCCCGCAGCACCTCCAGGATCTTGTCCCGGACCACCCTCGGCTCGAAGGGCTTGAAGAGGACGACCTTGAGCCCGTCCCCGCGCGCCTTCAACAACGAATGGGTCGGGTCGTAGCCGAAGCCGGTCATCAGTATCACCGCGGTCCCGGGGCAGCGCTCCCGAATCTCCGAGTAAACCTCGTAGCCGGTCTTCTTGGGCATCATGATGTCGGTGACGACCACGTCCCAGGGCGGCCCCTGGGTGGCCTTGCGCACCACCTCGTCCCCGTCCACGGCGGTCTCCACGGCGAAACCCTCCTTGGTGAGGTATTCGGCCAAGAGCAGGCGGATGGTGGGCTCGTCGTCGGCGACGAGGACGCGGTAGCGCCGGGGGAGGACGCAGACCTCCCCCGCGGCGTACGCCCGCTCCTCGTCGCCGGTGAAATCCACCATGGCGACCTCGCCGTCCACCTCGGTGACGCGGTAGCCGGTGCCGTGGGCCAGCTCGGTGAAGCGGGCGGTGATGCCGCTGATGCGCCGGGCCTCCCGGAGCGCGATGCCGAGCTTCTCCCGCACCAGGTCCAGGTCCCGGGGTTTGGACGAGAGGGACCGCTCGGCCAGGGAGCAGGCGGAGATGATGCTCTCCAGGGGGTTGTTCACCTCGTGGGTCACGCCGACGGCGGCCTCGGCCAGGGTCTTCTGCTTCTCGGCGACGATGAGCCGGGCCTCCAGGAGAAGGTACTCGCGCAGGTCCTTGGAAATCCCCTCGGTGCCGATGAACCGGCCGTCGGAGTCGTAGAGGACGTTGGCGGAGAGGAGGATGGGTATCTCCTCGCCGGACCTGGCCCGGGCGTTGGTCTGAAAGTCGGCGATGGAGCCCTGCTCGCGCAGGACGCGCTTGATGTGGTCGCGGTCCTCGGGTTTGGCATAGAGCTCGCCGGCGTGTCGCCCGAGGACCTCCGCGGCCGCGTAGCCCAGGATCTCCTCGGCGGCGTGGTTGAAGAGGACGATGCGGCCGTGGGAGTCGGTGGCGACGATGATGTCGGCGGAGTTGGCGATGAGGTTCTGCAGGTAGCGGCTGGTGGAGGCCAACTCGGCCTGGAGCCGGTCGGCGGCGATGAGCCCGGCGGCCATGTTGGCGAAGAGCTCCAGGACCTTGAGGGAGTCCCGGCTGGGGCGCCGGCCGTCGAAGGGGTCGTCCACGGAGAGCGTGCCGACCAGCCGCCCCCGGGGTCCCCGCAGCGGGACGAAGAGGAGGTCCCTGGGGTGCCAGTTGACGTACTCCCCCTCGGGGAGGCTGCCCGCGATGCCGACGTCGCGCCCGAACAGCTTCTCCGACTCCGGGAAGGGGATGAAGTAGGACGCCCCGACGCGGAACCGCTCGTCGAAAATTTTACGCCGCTCCACGGGGGAGAGCGGCTTCGCGTTTTCCAGCGCCAGGGCCTCGTCCTCGGTGAGACCGGCGTGGCCGTAGCCCAGCACGCCCATCTCGTCGTCCAAGAGGGTGATGACCGCCCGGCGGTAGGTGCGGATGTCTATGATCACCCGGCAGATGAGGTGCAGCCGCTCGGAGAGGTCCTCGGTGGTCTGGAGCTGGGCGCTGGCCCGCAGGAGCGTCCGCAGCCGGGCCGCGGCCTGCCGGTAGTCTCCGATCCGGCGGCGCAGGCGGCCCAGCGTCTCCAGTACGGTGCGGCGCAGAGGCCCCGCGTCGGCCAGGACCTGGTCCAGTTTCTCCCGCAGTTCCTCGTATCGCAAAGCGGCTCCCCTGGTCACCCGCCGGCGTCGCGCCGCCATCGTGAGTGTAGCACCGACCGGGAAATCGGGCAACCCTTACCGGGCAAGGCTCCGCAGGGAAGCGATGAGCTCCCGGCAGTGCGCCTCGTCCCGGCCCGTCTTCTCCAGGATCATGGCGACGCGCTCCAGGCGCGAGTCCCGGACCAGCGCCCGGAACGGCTCCAGGCCGATTTTCCCCTCGCCCAGGTAGGCGTGGCGGTCGGTGCGCGAGCCCAGCTCCTTCGACGAATCGTTCAGGTGGATGCAGCCCAGCCGCCCCAGCCCCACGACGCGGTCGAACGCGTCGAGCACCGAGGCGACCTTGGCGGGGGTGGAGAGGTCGTAGCCGGCGCCCCACAGGTGGGCCGTGTCCAGACAAATGCCGGCCGCGTGCCCCTTTTTCTCCAGGCCGTCCAGGAGGAAGGCCAGCTCCTCGAAGGTCGCCCCGAGGCAGGTCCCCGAGCCCTCGGAATCTTCGAGCAACAGCGTCGGCGCGCCGGGGGGGGTCTTCTCCATCACCCGCGCGAGCCCGGAGACGATCTTTTTCAGGCCCGCCTCGGGCCCGGTCCCCAGGTGCTTGCCGGGGTGGAGGACCAGGTACTCGGCGCCGATTTTTCCGGCTTTTTCGAACTCCGCCGCCAGCGCCGCGAGGCTTTTGGCGAAAACATCGGGC
>MFAF01000078.1:4651-6307 GCA_001774505.1 Candidatus Coatesbacteria bacterium RBG_13_66_14
CCGCCGAGATTTATGAGGTATCCGGTGTGGACCACCACGGGGCCCTGCCCCAGCTCCTCCCTTTTTTCACGGAACCGGGCGACCTTCCCCGGATCCCACTCGGAGTAGCTCCAGCTCGAGGGCGAATCCACGAAAATCTGGTACGCGTCCGCCCCCACCCGGAGGGCGAGCTCGGGCACCGCGCCGATCCCCTTCCCCACCGAGAGGTGCATCCCGAAGCGCACGGCCCCCCTTTGACCGAGGAAGCGGTCATTCTAGCCCAAAACGCCCCGGAGGTCACCCGGCGTTTTTTCAGGGTCCCCTCGCCGCCCCCGGTCGGTTATACTTGGGGAGAACGTACCACAGAACCTCCGGTCCGCGACCGGAAAAACCGGGATTTTCGCCATGTACCTCTGTCGAAAATGCGGCGCCGAGTTCATAGACCCCCTGGGCGGACGCTGTCCGATGTGCGGCGTCCGGGTGAAGCCGAGCTGGGAGGTGGAGCGGATGGGCGAGCCCGTCACGCCCCCTGACGCCGAGGAGGTCGAATCCACGGTCGAGTTCGGCATGGAGGGCGGAAAGACCCCCGAGCAGGAACCGACGGTCACCTTTAAAAGGCTTTTCCGTCCGCCGGAGGCGGAGCGGCCGGTGGAGCGTTTTCCCGACGCGGGGGTCTACGGCCCCCCCAGGGATTACGACGGTTCGGCGGCGCCGTCGGGGGGAAGCCCCCGCCGCGGCGCGTCGGGCCTCCTGCTGCTGGTCGTCCTCATGCTGGCCCTCACGGGCGTCGTGGCGGTTGTCATCTTCCTCCTGTCGGGCGACTTCGACCTGGAGGAGGCGGTCGGCGGGTTCGCCGAAGGTGTGGACAAAGCGGTGGGCGAACTGGATACGCTCTGGCGCGACCGGGCGGAGGAGATGCGCGAGGCGGGGTACGAGCCGGTGGCCGGGCTCCCGCCGAACCTCTGGCCCGCGGCGGACTCGACCCTCTGGTTCGTGGGGGACGACGCCCAAATCTACTACGAGGCGGTGAAGGACCAGGAGCTCCGGGTCCTGCCGCTGCCAGGGGGCACCGGCTTCATCGGAGACATCCAGCCGACGCCGGACGGGACCGGCGTCGTCGCCGTCCTGCGCACGGCGGACGGCCTGGGCGTGTACCGGCTCTCCACGGACGGCGGGGTGGAGCGGCTCCTGGACGGCAAGGCGCTCTTCGAGCGGCTGATGAAGGCGCACGGCGCGGAGGCGGATTACGTCCGCGAGCTGAGCCGGGCCCGGTCCTCGGGCGAGCTCCTGCGCCAGCCGCGGCTCGACGGGGCGGCCGAGACCCTTTACGTGGCCGCCGGCCCCCCCGGCGACTACGAGATCTGGACGGTCGAGCTGGCGACCGGGGACGCCGCACCCTTCGAATCCTACAACACCAACCTCATCCCCTGCCTCGTCAGGGACGACCTGCTCTACTACCAGCACCACTCGCGGGGGCCCGGCGAACCGGCCCTGGTGTACGCCGAGGACCCGGACGCCGGGGTCCACGAGTTCGTCATGACCCCCGGCAACGCGGGGGGAATCATCTCCTTCGACCTCGGGGAGGACGGGACGTTCGCCTACCTCGGCCTGGATTACCGGGGCACGCCGGTGGCGTTCTACCAGCGGTCCGGGGAGACCTCCAGCGATAGCCTAAAA
>MFAF01000078.1:6509-6612 GCA_001774505.1 Candidatus Coatesbacteria bacterium RBG_13_66_14
CTGGCCGGGATGGAGGTGGAGCCTCGCGAGGTGCTGCGGGGGATCTACCTGGGCGGTCTGCGCGACGACGAGGCGGTGCGGGCCCGCGCCGAAAAGACCCACG
>MFAF01000078.1:6771-7575 GCA_001774505.1 Candidatus Coatesbacteria bacterium RBG_13_66_14
TCGCCGACGTGGACGAAGGCCCCTACGAGTACGACTACATCCGCTACCGCGTGGGGCCGGGGCACTCCGACGACGCGGCCATCATCGGGGCGGGGCTGTTGTACGGCACGAGCGCGGCCCTGGGCGCCTGGCTGGCCGACGCCGTGGACACCCTGGAAAAGTTCTCCGCGCGCTTCTCCGACCAGGACGACGAGCTGGCGGTCAAGGTGGGCGAGCGGGCCCCCGACGTCAAGGTCCCCGAGGCGGACCTGATGCTCTACGTCGTCCTGTGCGCCATCGCCCCGGGGAAGGAGGAGAAGGTGCCCGACTCGAGCACCCGCCACCTCCTGTCGGTCTACCCCAGGACGGAAAAGAGTCTCCTGCGGGCGCACCTGGACTTCCTCGAGGGCCTGCGCGGCCCGAGCCAGCCCATGAGCCACGGCCGGACCACCACCCACGACTTCTACGCCTACCTGGTCCGGCGGCTGTCGGAGCTCCAGCGCCGGCCGTCCGTCCTCCCCCGGCGCGAGGCGGAGGGGCTCATGTCCACGGGGTTCGCCGTGGTGGGTCCCGGCGCCGGGCTGGCGGAGATGGCGGCGCTCTTCGCCGATCCCGACGTGGAGCTCCTGGAGGTCTGCGGGGAGGACGGCGCGCCGCGGGGCGTCGTCCGGGCGGCGGACGTGCTGCGCCTCGTCGGCGGCTCCAAACCCGCGCCGTGATTCCCCGTCGTTTCGAGCCGAGCGGGCCTGCGGGCCCGTTTTTTTTGACGTTATCCGGGCCGGGGTGAGGGGTGCGATGAATCCCCTCCCCCCTCTGGGGGGAGGG
>MFAF01000079.1:0-4224 GCA_001774505.1 Candidatus Coatesbacteria bacterium RBG_13_66_14
CCGCGGCCCCCTCCCTAATTTAACGGACGACGCCCTAGGCCCCCTCGCCGCACTTCACCAGCAGGTCGTGCCAGCGCCGGTCAATCTCGGCCTGAATCTCGTCTATGACGTCCTGCCGGAGCTCGGGCTTGAAGAGGTGCCTGAAGCGTCCCTGACCCATGAGCCAGTCCACGACGGGCTTCTTCTCCTTGGGCTTGAAGTTGAGCTTCCACTCGCCGTCCACGACCTCGTACAGGGGCCAGAAGCACGTGTCAACCGCCAGGAGGCCGGTCTGGACAGTCTCGTTGGGGGAGATTTTCCACCCCGGGATGCAGGGCGAGAGGATGTTGATGAAGCACGGTCCCTTAGTGTAGAAAGCGGTCCGGGCCTTCTTCAAAAGATCGTTGGGCTTGGCGGGGATGGCCTGGGCCACATAGGGCAGGCGGTGGGCGACCAGAATCCCGGTCAGGTCTTTGTTGAACTGGGGCTTGCCGTAGGACACCTTGCCGGCGGGGGCGGTGGTGGTGCTGGCGCCGTGGGGCGTCGAGCCGGACCGCTGATAGCCGGTGTTCATGTAGCCCTCGTTGTCGTAGCAGATGTACACCATGTCGTGTCCGCGTTCCATGGCCCCGGAGAGGCTCTGCAGGCCGATGTCGTAGGTGCCGCCATCGCCGCCGAAGGCCAGGAACTTGAAGTTGTGGGCTATCTTGCCCTTCTTCTTCAGGGCGCGGTAGGCGGTCTCCACTCCGGAGCAGGTGGCCGCCGAGTTTTCGAAGGCGTTGTGGATGTAGGAGCAGCGCCAGGCCGTGTAGGGATAGATGGTGGTGGAAACCTCCATGCACCCCGTGGCCGCGGTGACGACGACCTCGTCCTCGGGGTCCAGGCTGTGGAGGACCTGGCGCATCAGCATCGTGGCGCCGCAGCCCGCGCACATGCGGTGGCCCCCGGAGAGCCGCTGCCGCGTCGTGAGGGCGATCTCTTTGAAACTGGCCATATCTCCTCCTCGGGCGTCGGGGCGCCCGTTAAGCCTTGACCGCCGCCGGCTCGTGCTGGCGGACGTTTAAATATCCGTAATCATCCACGTCCCCGCCCTCGAGCATCCGGAAGAGGTCGCCAAAAACCTCCTCGATGTGGTAGGTCTCGATCTGGCGACCGCCCAAGCCGTACATCCGGCTGATGACCTCGGGACGGGAATCCATCTCGTACATGGCCGAGCGCAGCTCGTTGTAGATCGGCCCGCCCATGGCGCCGAAGCTCACCGCGCGGTCCATCATCGCCACACACTTCACGTGGGCCAGGGCCTCGGCGAGCTCCTCGCCGGGGAAGGGGCGGAAGACCCGCAGGTTGATCGCCCCGACCTTCTTGCCCTGCTCGCGGAGCCGGTCCACCACGATGTTGACCGTCCCGCCGGTGGAGTTGAGGACCACGACGGCAACCTCGGCGTCCTCGAGCTTGTAGGCGCGGAAGTAGCCGTCGTCCCGCGTGCCGAACTCCTTGGCAAACTCCCGGGACACGTCGAGGACGACCTTGCGGGCGGCCTCCATGGCGTCTATCTGGCCCCGCTTGTGCTCGAAGTAGTAGTCGTGCAGGTCCAGGGGGCCGATCGTCATAGGCAGGTCGGGGTTGAGCAGATGGTACTGCGGGTGGTACTCGCCGACGAACTTCTTGACCTTCTTCGCGTCGTGGATGAGCACGTTCTCCATGCCGTGGCTGGTGATGAAGCCGTCGAAGTTGACCATCACCGGCAGCAGCACGTCGGGGTGCTCGGCAATGCGCATCGCCTGGATGGTGTTCTCGTAGGCTTCCTGGGCGTTCACGCAGTAGAGCTGGACCCAGCCCGTGTCACGGCACATCATGGCGTCGGAGTGGTCGCAGTGGATGTTGATCGGCCCGGAGAGGGCGCGGTTGACGACGGGCATCACGATGGGCAGCCGCAGGGAGGCGGCGATGTAAACGATTTCGACCATGAGCGCCAGGCCGTTGGCGCTGGTGGCGGTCATGGTCCGGGCCCCGGCCGCCGCGCTGCCCACGCACGCGCTCATCGCCGAGTGCTCGCTCTCCACCAGGATGAGCTCGGTGGAGACGTCGCCATCGGCGTGGAAGTCGGCGAACTTCTGCATCAGGTTCGTTTGGGGTGTGATGGGGTAGGCGGCCACGACGTCGGGATCTATCTGCATCATCGCGTAGGCGGCCGCCTGGTTCCCCGTCAAGGCAAGCGTTTTGGGTGCCACGATAAACCTCCTCGGGGCGATGACCCCGGTTACTTGCTGGTTTCGGCGACCATCGTAATGGCCTTGACCTTGGGGGGGCACACCTCGGCGCAGAGGCCGCAGCCCTTGCAGTGCACCAGGTCGTGCCCGGTCATCTTCTCGGTTTCGGGATCGAAGGTGATGGCCGAATCGGGGCAGAAGATGAAGCAGCGGAAGCAGTGGGTGCATTTCTCGGAGTCCCAGACCGGCCGATCGGCGCGCCAGGCCCCGGTGTTGTAATCCTCGGCGTTGCCGGCCCGCAGGTAGGCGTGCAGCTCCGAGGCCACGATGTAACCGGCACGAGGGAGCTCCTTGTAGCTCTCGTTCCCGTACTTGGGCTTGGCCAACCGGCCGCGCCCGCCGGGGCCCTTCGCCACACCGGGCGCAGACAGCGAAACCGCCGCCTCCCGGATGGCCTTCAGGTTCCCCTCGAGCACGTCCTTGGAGAACACGTCCGTGTAGTTCGTCTTAAAACTTTCACTTATGTCGTCGGTGGAGAGCACGTCCACGAGGCCGGTCAGCGCGCCGATCATTGGCGTGTTCGGCATCCGGCGACCCAGGTGCTTCCGGCTGATCCCCGTGGCGTCCACGGTGAAGATGCGGAACCGGTGGCCCTCGACGATATTCTCGCGGACCTCGGCCGGCGTGAGCTCGGTGTTGATCAACAGAATCCCATCGTCCTTCAGCCCCTCGCTCACGTCCACCACATTCAACAGCGTCTCGTCCAGGACGATGACGATGTCGGGGTCGGTGACGGAGGAGTAGATGGTTATCGGCGAGTCGGAGATGCGGTTGAAGGCCTTGATCGGGGCGCCCATGCGCTCGGAGCCGTATTCGGGGAACGACTGGACGTGTTTGCCCGACTCCAGGGCCGCATCGGCGAGCACCTTGGAGGCCGTCACCGCGCCCTGTCCGCCCCGAGCGTGCCAGCGCAGCTCAAGCATCTTGGGCATCAATTCCTCCTTGAAGGGCAAAAAAAGGGATGCGCGTTTTTACGCGGTAGGGGCAAGAGAAAACCAGCCGGATACTAACAGAACGCCGGCTGGAATACAAGGCATGGCGGACCGTGGAATGCAGTTATTTCAAGATTTTTCCTCCCCGTCCTCCGGCACACCCGTCAGTTCCGGCGGCGCTTCTCCTGACAACACCCCTGTAGTCAGAACGGACATGCGGACATCCAGGCTGTTGACCTCCTGCATAGTGTTGTCATACTGGGCACGGGCGTTATTGATATGTTTTCCTAACAGACGGAGCGGTTCCAACACTTTCTGTAGCAAGGTTCGCAGACCTGCAAGGCCCTTGACGATTTCCTCCACATGTTCGGCTACCCGCAGGCTGTTCAGCCCCAGATAGATCGTCCTCAGATAGGCAAAGAAGAGACTGGGGCTCACCAAAGCCATCTTGTGGCTATGGGCGTAGCGGATTAGGTCGTCGGTAGGGTCATCAGGGTAGCGATGTGTGGCGGCTTCCTGGTAAATCCCCTCAGCAGGCAGAAATACCAGACCGAAGTCTATCGTCCGCGCGTCCGGCCGTACATACTTGGACGCTTCATCAATCCGCTCTTTAACCGCTTTTACGAATTTGCCCCGAGCTTTCCTCTTCGTGTCGGTATCCGATTTATCCGCTTCCCGAAGCTGGTCAAATGCCGGCATTGGAAACTTGGAATCCACGGGCACCAGCCGGTCGCCCAGGATGATTACCGCGTCCACCTTTCCCAATCCCGGTCCCAGCTCGTACTGTAGCCGGTAATATTCCGCCGGAAGAGTGTCTTTTAGCACCAACTCCAGCTCTATTTGCCCCACCAACCCTCTCTGTGAGGGCGCCTGGAGAAGCTCGCTCAAGCGGCCGATTACCTGGGACTGACGGTTGAGCTCCTCGGCACTGCGGGAGACGTGCGTGAGCTGGTTTTGTACCTCACCGAAGAAGGTCGCTAACTTGGTGCCTTGGTCCCCAAGGTTACTCGTCAGGGATTGCTTACTTTCCGCCAGCTGCGTCA
>MFAF01000079.1:4292-8706 GCA_001774505.1 Candidatus Coatesbacteria bacterium RBG_13_66_14
AGCGTGCGGAGCTCGATGAGCTCCTTCTGAGCGTCCCCGCCGCGACCACGGCGGAGGAGAATTACGAGCAGCAGTACAACCGCCAGGACAGCCAAACCTAAAATGACGTAATCCACGTACTCCATACTGCCTCCTCTGGATTCATTACAAGCTTACCACAGCCCTATGACAACTCTGGTCAGTAATTTGGCAAGGCGCGGGGAATGCTGCTAGAATTATGGCATTCAAATCAAACCCGTCACCCCGGAGAGCGCGCCATGCCCGAACTTCCAGGCCCCGCCGGACCCGTTAACCCCCTGGCCGATGTCGGCCTCGCCGCGGATTCGAGCATCACCGGCCTCTATTCCCCGAGCCGCCTCTCGGACCCGAAGACGCTGAAAAAACGGGAGGCGTTCTGCGCGGACGTGCTGGGAACCCGTCCCCTGGGCGGCACGGCCCTGGAGGTCGGCTGCGGTGTGGGCTACCTGACCGCCGCCCTGGCGCCTCGCGTCGGGCACGTGGTCGCCCTGGACCGATCGCTGACCCACTGCATCGTCGCCGTCTCGATTCTTTACTCCCTGGGCTTCCAGAACGTCACCGTCTTCCACGGGAGCCTGCCGGGGCTGGCGGGAAAAAAGGACAAGGAGATCGCGCCCCGCGAGCGCTCCTTCGTCCTGGCCGTCTCCTACGACGGCCTCCGCCGTGAAAATCTTTTGAACTTTTCCCTGTTGAGCCGGTACGTCGCACCGATGGGGATGGCGCTCATCGCCTTCCCGTCATGGTGGTTCGGAGATGGGAAGAGCAAGGTGGAAAGGGAGCTTTACGCGCGGGGTTTCGACGCGGGATGGGAGAAGGGCGACCTGGAGATAGGCGGAGGGCTGGATGAGCTGGACCGGGGAGAGGCGCCGCCCGAGCTTATCAATATCCCCTACGCGGCGGCCATGAGTAACCTCCCCGGGGTGTATGATTTCAAGGGCAAAAAGCCCCACCCCGACTGGCGCGGACCGGAAACATTCGAGGTCGGCATGTCCTGGCGGCTCTACCACCTGACCTCGGGACGGGAAGCGTAACGGGCGGACGTCGGACGACGAACAGCGGGAGGCCGTGAGCCTCCCGATTAATAGACAAGGGGTTTAGCCGGGGGCGTAGCTCGCTTCGCTCGGTTAAACCCCTTGTTCTTTTAGTACTCGTGGACCGTTTACGGTTTGGCGACCTTCCCGGAACGCAGGCAGCTCGTGCAGGCGCGAATCCGCTTCACCTTCCCGTCCACCATGGCGCGGACACGTTGGATGTTGGGCTTGAAGACGCGCTTGGTGTGCCGCATGGAATGGCTGACGTTGGACCCCGACCCGTTTTCCTTGCCGCAGATGTCGCACCGTTGACTCATGGCGCTGTCCTTTTTTACCGGATGAGCGGCGGTAGCCTAACACGCCCGCGAGCCGCCTGTCAAGCCCCGTGACGTGCCTCTCTCCGATCCCGGAGGCCGCGGCCTGGGTGGCGGGAGGTCGGGCGCTGCGTTATAATCACCCGCGCCACCCAGGGGGAATCAATGAGCTACCAGGTCATCGCGCGCAAGTGGCGGCCCCAGGTTTTCAGCGAGGTCATCGGCCAGCAGCACATCTGCCGGATGCTCCAGAACGCCGTGAGCCAGGGCCGCGTCGGACACGCCTACCTCTTCGCCGGGCCGCGCGGTGTGGGGAAAACCACCACGGCCCGCCTGTTGGCGAAGGCGCTGAACTGCGTGACCGGCCCCACGCCGGAGCCCTGCAACTCTTGCGACCAGTGCCGCTCCATCGCGTCCGGCGCCAACGTGGACGTCATCGAGATAGACGCCGCCTCGAACCGCGGCATAGACGAAATCCGGGCGCTGCGGGAGAACGTGAAGTTCGCCCCGGCGGGCGGCCGCTACAAAATCTACATCATAGACGAAGTCCACATGCTCACCCGGGAAGCCTTCAACGCCCTGTTGAAGACGCTGGAGGAGCCCCCCGAGCACGCCGTTTTCATCCTGGCCACCACCGACCCGGACAAGCTGCCCCCTACGATAACCAGCCGCTGCCAGCGGCTCACCTTCCGCCGCATCCCCACGGGCGAAATCGCCGCGCTCCTGGAGCGCATCGCCCTCGAGGAGGGCTACGAGCTGGACCACGAGGCGGCGCTTCTTGCGGCTCGCTCCGCGAGCGGGGCGATTCGAGACGCCGAGAGCACCCTGGAACAACTCTTCGCGTACGGTGAGAAGCGTATCACCCTCCAGGAAGCGCGGGCCGTCCTGGGCAAGGTCGGCGTGGACACCCTGGTGGAGCTGACGGGGGCCGTTCTGGAAGGCGACGCCGCGAACGTCGTCCGCCGCGTCACCGAAACGGTGGATTCGGGGATAGACCCGCGGGTCCTCGCCGAGGAGCTCCTGGACCTGTGGCGCGACCGGTTCATCCATTCTTTAGGCGGCGAGGCCGAGGGGCTGGTCGAGCGGCTCGCCGAACGGGCCCCCGCCGCGTCGGAACACGACGTCCCGCCGGAAACCTGGCTCTCGCTCCTGGCCCCCCTGCGCCGTGCCATGGTGGAGCTGAAGCTCTCCCGCCAACCCCGGCTGACCCTGGAACTGGCCTTGGTGGAGCTTTCCCGGCTGCCCAGGCTCATCTCCCTCACCGAGCTGGCCGAGAGGCTGCGGGGCGTGGAAGGGGAAAATCCGCCCGCCGCGCAAAAAAAAACACGCACCCAGACCGATGACGGAATAAACGGAAAACCCGGGGAGCGGGAGGACGGGACCTGGGAGGAGTTCCTCCCCCATCTGCGGAAGTCGAACACGAGCGTCGGAGCCTTCGCCGCGGAGGCCCGGGAGGTCCGCCTGGAGGACGACCGGCTCATCCTGGTCTTCCCGCCCGAGTTCAGCTTCCACCACCAGCAGTTGCGTAAGATGGAGAACGTGCGGGTCGTCGAGCAGGCCGCGACGGAATTCTACTCGAGGCCGGTCACCTTCGAGGCGCTCCTGGAAAGCCCGCCCGAGAGCAGCGAGGGAAAGGCCGAGGAAACCGTCAAGGAGCACCCGGCGGCCGGCGTGGACCTGGACGGCCTTTCGTCCAGGGACCGGCAGGCGATCCAGAGGACGACGGAGGTCTTCGACGCCCGGGTGGTCAGGATTGACGGGGAGCGACGGGGGGAGACGTAGCGGACGCGCGGGAGGTGACGCAGACGACGGCCGGCGGTTTGGACGGCATAATGGCCCAAGCTCAGCGGCTTCAGGCGGAGATAACCGATGTCCGGACCGGCCCGGCCGAGACCTTCGTCGAGGGTCAGGCCGGCGTGTGGCCGGTGAAGGTCAAGATGAACGGGCGCCACGACGTCGCCAGCGTGGTCACAGAGTCGGGGACCGTGGGCTCCGGGGACGTGGAGCTCCTCGAGGACCTCGTCGTGGAAGCCGTCGCCGACGCCCGGATCAAGGCCGACGAGATGGCGCGGGGGGAGATGGCCCGGGCAGCGCGGGAAGCGGGGATACCCCCGGCCATCGCCGAGCGGAAGATGGGCGGTTTTTGAAAAACACGACCGGTCGCCCGTCCGCATTGGATTTATGGCCGAAACTGGGCTATACTACCTGCGGAACACACCGGAGCGGCCCATGAGCGCCGAGCAAGAAATCCCCGTTGACGTGGCCGGCATAGCCTTCGACCCCAAGAAGAAGTCGCCGGTGGTCATCCTGCGCGACGCAGCCGCCGAGCGGGTTCTGCCCATCTGGGTCGGCTCCTTCGAAGCCAACGCCATCATCGCCGAGAAGGAGCACGTCAAGTCGCCGCGGCCCATGACCCACGACCTGTTGAAGCGGGTTGTGCTCACCCTGGGCGCCGCCGTGAACCGCGTGGTCATCACCGAGATTCGGGACAACACCTTCTACGCCGAGCTGCACCTGGTGTACGGCGAGGACGAAATTTTAGTGGACTGCCGCCCCTCCGACGGCATCGCCCTGGCGCTGCGCTTCAACGCCCCCATCTTCGTGGCCGAGTCGGTGCTCGCCTTCGAGGAGTCCAAGCAGCAGTCGGCCGTATTGAATACGGAGGACCTCTCCCGCTTCCTGGACGGCCTGACCCCCGACGACTTCGAGAAGCGCTGAGGGGGTGGCGTAGCCGGTGGAAAATGGAGAACCACAGGTTCTCTTTTTTTATAACACGGCGGCCCGCAGAGGATTCATCCTACGGGGCCGCCCTACACAATTTCACATCGGACGTAGGGCGGGGGCTCCGTACCCCGCCCGTTTTTCGGGCCGACCGGTCGGTCAGCCCCTACGTTCGGCGACCACAAGGACGGGCGGCCGTGGACTCATCGCCCCTACGGGTTGGGTTCGTGATTGTCCGCCGTAGGGGCGGGTGTCCACACCCGCCCATTTTTACCCCTAACCCTCTCCCCAAAGGGGAGAGGGGACGGCGAGACGACCTTTAGATCGGCC
>MFAF01000080.1:0-3382 GCA_001774505.1 Candidatus Coatesbacteria bacterium RBG_13_66_14
GGACACCATCACCTGCACCGTTGACGGCGCGCTGGCCGACCTCGAGGCCAACGAGATGGGCGACGATTTCGTCTGGAGCTTCGGCACCGAGGAAGAGCCGCCGAACGTCGTCAACACCACCTGGGGCGTCATCAAGGCCGATTTCTAGCCCGCATCGGATAACGGCATCGGGCCCTCCTCCGGGAGGGCCTTTTTACGAGGGCGGATTTGAGTATCGGGTTGGATTAGATGGGCCCTCCTCCGGGAGGGCCTTTTTGATGACGCCAGTCTAGCACGGGCCCGCGTCGGGACATAAAAACACTTGCGTTCTCGCCGGTAAAGTGGTACATTCAAAAGGGGAGTGAGCTAAGTCAACATTAAAGGAGAAGAAGATGAAGTACGTTTCTGTCATTCTGTGCGCTCTCGCAGTCGTGTGCCTCGGCGCCGCAGTCAACGTGGACTACCATCCCACGGACACCGTGCAGCTCTACACGACCCAGGACACCTGGATCTGGACCGGGTACGGCCCCTACGGCAGCTCGGGCGAGCTGCGCATCAACCAGGATTCCTCTTACGATCAGCGGCCGGTCCTCCAGTGGGACGTCTCCAGCCTGGACGGCTACATCATCAACTCGGCCACCTTCTACGTGTACCGCTACCAGGGCAGCAGCACCCTCACGGGCAGCGTCTACCGGGTCACCGAGTCCTGGGTTGAGGCGACCCTCGTGGCCCCGCTCGCCCACGACGGCGACACGGTCTGGGCCACCGGCGACGCCGGCGACCCCAACGGCTGGAAGACCTACGACGTGACCGACCTGGTCCAGGCCTGGACCGACGGCGACTACGACAACTACGGCCTCCTCTGCAAGGGCGCCGGCTCCGGGTACTACCAGCGCTGGTGCTCGAAGGAATACGGCAGCAACGCGCCCTACCTCGACATTGACTACACCGTGGTCATCCCCGACACCACCCCGCCCTTCGTGTCCAATATGGAACCCACCGACGGCGCGTCCGACATGCCGATAGACACCGACATCGTCTTCCACTGCGAGGACGACGAATCGGGCGTGGACGTCGCCACCATTGACTTCACCGTCCAGGACACCAGCCTCGCGTCCGGCGATAACACCGTGAGCCCCGACTCCCACTCGGCGTCCGTCGGGTGCGCCCCCGCCGGCGACATCCCCGGAACCCTGGTCATTGACGACGGCGACCTCCTCGACGTCATCTGCACCTTCACCCCCGACGACCTGCTGCCCTACGAGGACACCATCACCTGCACCGTGGACGGCGCTCTGGCCGACCTCGAGGCCAACGAGATGGGCGACGATTTCGTCTGGACCTTCGGCACCGAGGAAGAGCCGCCGAACGTCGTCAACACCACCTGGGGCGTCATCAAGGCCGATTTCTAGCACGAGTTCGGTTACAAGGCTAAGGCCCTCCTCCGGGAGGGCCTTTTTGCGGGCCGGGGCGAGGGTTGCATTAGACCCCCTCCCCCCTCTGGGGGAGGGTGGGGAAGGGGAGTGTAACGCTCCCCCTCTCCCTGTGGGAGCGGCGCGCCGACGGGGTAGGGGTGAGGGCTTCCTTTGAAACAAACGGCGGGGACTGAAGTCCCCGCCCTACATTTTTTAAAGGAGCTTTATCGCACTGGTTCAGTTTCAACCGGCTCCTCCAAAATGGTAGGGCAGATTCGGTCGGCGGCGGTGACCCGCGCCGGGGTGAAGGGTCCGAAGCGGCCCATGGCGCGCGATTCCGCCGCTTAACGATCCCTTGGCACACTTGTTGCCATGATAAGGTTGCGACCGGTTGACGCACCCTCTGGAAAAATAATAACAATGACCGGTTTAACGAACGAAAAGGAGTCGAGATGAAAAAGATAATCCTGACGGCCCTCATGCTGGCGCTCATCTTCTCCGTCGCGTGGGCTAATAGAATCACCCTCTCCGCGGATTCTGAAGGGCGCATAGTGGTCACCGACGGTGATTCCGGCGCCATCCCCGTTCCGCCGTTGGGCGAGCACAATACAGGGGAAGACGGCGAGGGGGAGCTCCTCTGGGACGACGGTGTGATGGATGAATACTGGGAGGACGGCTACAACCGTGCCGTTCAGTTCATCGCCCCGGTGGACTGCCACCTGATCACTGGCCTGGTCTATCAAGAGGATGACGGCATCCTGTACACTCCCTACTACTTCGCCGTTTACGGCGATGCGGATGGGGTTCCGGGCGAAGAGCTCGGCGGTGTGATGGCCGTCGGCGACGCCCATAACGGGTGGGACGAGATAAACCTCATCTCCGTCGGGATAGCCCTGACCGAGGGGGACGTGTTCTACGGCGCGGTCATCAAGAATGGCGGCGAGTTTCCTTACCTCTGCGCCGACACCACCGAGCCTATCCACGGCAACTTCTACAACGAACCCTCCCAGATGGAGTGGGTCTTCGACGAGACGTCCAACCTGATGCTCCGGGTCGTCGTGGACGACGACGTCGCCGGACCCTACACCGAGAACCCGAACCCCGCCCCCGGCGATTCGGGCGTGCACGGCGACGTGACACTGAGCTTCGAGATCCATGACGAGAATCACTCCGTCACGCGCGACTCCATCATCGTGATGGTGGCCGGTCAGATCGTGACCGACAAGTGCACCATCTCGCAGGCCAGCATGGACGGCAGCTTCCTGGTCACCTTCAAGCCGGAAAAGGAATTCATCCCCGGCGACGTCTACGTCTTTTGGTACGCCGAGGACGAGCTTGGCAATGGGGACGATGACAC
Source organism: Candidatus Coatesbacteria bacterium RBG_13_66_14 (assembly GCA_001774505.1). Lineage (GTDB taxonomy): Bacteria > RBG-13-66-14 > RBG-13-66-14 > RBG-13-66-14 > RBG-13-66-14 > RBG-13-66-14. Next base: position 2,752 of record MFAF01000080.1, read on the forward strand.
CTGGTACTTCACCGTTGACGAATTCTCCGACGACTCCGCCACCGAGGACACCTCGTGGGGCGTCATCAAGGAAAAATTCTAATCCCCGGAGCCAACCCTGGAGGGACCCCACGGGGTCCCTCTTCTTTTGCACCCCCCGCCCCCCGGCGGGGACGGCTTATGCTATCCTTTCACCGTGCCGGCGTTCAGGCGGGGTGGGGATGGGTCTCGGGAAGTACATCGCTTTCGCCCGGATCGAGATCAAGCGGATAATGGCCTACCGCTTCGACGTGATCACCCAGGCGGTGAACTCCGTGGTGGTCCTGGTGACCTTCACCTACTTCTGGCGGGCGGTGTACGGGGGGCGCGAGGTCCTGGCCGGGATGAGCCTCGACCAGATGATCACCTACATCTTCCTCACGCGGGTCGTGCGCAGCCTGACCGCCACCCGCCTGGACCGGCAGATACTGCGGCGTATACGCTCGGGCGACATCGCCGTGGACCTCTACCGCCCGGCGAGCTTCGTGGGGATGAACTACGCTCAAGCCCTGGGCGGCGGGCTCTTTTACCTCCTCGTCATCGGCGTGCCCATCCTGGTGCTCGGGCGCCTCGTTTTCGGCATGCAGCCCCCGGTCTCGACGGGGGCGGGGCT
>MFAF01000080.1:3455-3608 GCA_001774505.1 Candidatus Coatesbacteria bacterium RBG_13_66_14
TTCTGGACGATGGCCGGCTGGGGAATCGGCATGGCCAAGGGTTTCACCGAGCGGTTCTTTTCCGGCGCCCTCATCCCCCTGAACTTCTTCCCGGGCTGGCTTCGGCCCGTCGCCGATTGGCTCCCCTTCCGCAGCGCCGTGTACACGCCCATC
>MFAF01000080.1:3741-4753 GCA_001774505.1 Candidatus Coatesbacteria bacterium RBG_13_66_14
GCGGCTGAAAAGGAGCGCACCATGGAGAAGGACGACAGGCTCGAGGTTTTCCGCCCGGAACAGGGCGAGGGGGGCGGGCTGCCGCTCGCCGAGTCGAACATCCAGGCCGGCTTCCCCTCGCCCGCCGACGACTTCATCCAGAACCGGCTGGACCTGAACGAGCACCTCGTCCTGCACCCGGCGGCCACCTTCTTCGTCCGGGTGGCCGGGGACTCCATGGTCGGAGCCGGCATCGCCGATGGCGACATCCTCATCGTGGACCGCTCCCTGGAGCCCGCCGACGGCCGGGTGGTCATCGCCGTGGTCTCCGGGGAGCTGGTGGTCAAGAGGCTCCGGCGCACCGAGGGGGGCTGGCTCCTGGCCGCCGAGAATGACGGCTACCCGCCCATCGAGATCGGGGAGGAGAGCGATTTCGAGGTCTGGGGCGTGGTGACCAACGTCATCCACCGCCTTTGACATGGAAATACGCGTCGGGACGTGCGGTTATTCCTACGACGACTGGCGGGGTGTGTACTACCCGCCGGGGCTGCCGCGCGGCGAGATGCTTGCGTGGTACTCCGGGGCGGCGTCCCAGGCCGACCTCCTCGCCGGGGAGCGCGGGCCGGTCTTCGACACCGTCGAGGTGAACGCCACCTACTACCGGCTCCCGCCGGCGCGGGCCTTCTCCCGGATGGCCGCCGTCACACCGGACGGGTTCCTCTTCAGCGTCAAGGCCCCGGGGGGGATCACCCATCCGTCGGACTACGGGACCCTCGACGACGGGCTCGTGGACGGGTACTGCGCGTCCGTCGCGCCCCTGGCCGAGGCGGGGAAGCTCGGCCCCACCCTCTTGCAGTTCCCCTACCGGTTCAAGGCCGACGGGATCAACGTGGATTACCTGCGGGCCGCGGCCGAAGCCTTTTCCGGCCTCCAGCCCGCCGTGGAGTTCCGACACCGCTCCTGGCTGACCGGGGAGACCTTGGGGATGCTCGGGGAGCTGGGATTGACCTACGTCTCCGTTGACATGCCCGCG
>MFAF01000080.1:4884-5026 GCA_001774505.1 Candidatus Coatesbacteria bacterium RBG_13_66_14
GGAGCTGGAGCCCTGGGTGGAGAGGGTCCGCGCCCTGGGCGACGCATCTTTCGTCCCGGACATTGGCCCCCTGTCGGACGATGAGCTGGCGGGGGACTCCTCCGACCTTTTACGTTTGATCCGCCTGTTGAGCGGGCCGGTG
>MFAF01000081.1:0-7728 GCA_001774505.1 Candidatus Coatesbacteria bacterium RBG_13_66_14
TGACCGCCAGGTGGTATATCTCCTGCTTGGGAATCCCCAGGATGGCCGAGATGACCTTCGAGGCGTTGTTGGGACTCAACTCGAAGTTCTGGATGCAGATGCGCAGCGCCCGCTCGACCCGGTCCGAGGGCACGTTGTCCATCACGAAGCGGTTGTCCTCGGAGTCGGCCGCCCGGTCCACGACCAGGACGAACTCGCCCCGGGTGCGGTCCTCGTCCAGCTCGAGGTTGACCTCCTCCGCCGTCCCCCGCAGCACCTCTTCGTTGATCTTCGTCATCTCCCGGCAGATGACGACCTCACGGTCCGGCATCTCCGAGGCGATGTCCTTGAGGATGCGCTTGATGCGGTGCGGGCTGGCGTAAACCACGACGGGCATTTCCAGGCATTTCAGGCGCTGGATGCGCGCCAGGCGCTCCTGGGGCTTGCGCGGCAGGTAACCCTCGAAGATGAAGCTCGAGCTCGAGAAGCCGCTGGTCGCCAGGGCGGTGATGGCGGCGTTCGGCCCCGGTATTGGGACGACGTCTATGTGGTTGTCCACGCAGAGCCGTACCAGCGCGGAACCGGGATCGGAGATGGCCGGCATCCCGGAATCGGAGACGTAGGCGATGGAAAGCCCCTGGTTGAAGAGCTCGACCAGTTCCCGGCCCACGGCGTAGGTGATGTGCTGATCGCAGCGCAGAAGGCGCTTCTTGTTGATCTTGTAGTGCGCGAGGAGCTTGCGGGTCTGGCGGGTGTCCTCGCAGGCGATGACGTCCACGACCTTGAGGGTCTCAACGGCCCGCGCGGTTATGTCGTCGAGGTTGCCGATGGGGGTGCCGACGAGGTATAGACAACCCTTCTTTTTAGCCATCCGTCTCTCCCGGGTATCTTCTCAGAAACTCGCCATAGTGTAGCACCAGCGCGAATTCAATGCAAGGGGGACGGTTCAACTCCGGGCTCAAATATGTTATCCTCCACCCCGTGAAACGAAGCCCAACGCCCGCCGGGGGAAACCCGTGCAAAACGAAGCGAAGCGAGTTATGCCCCAGCAAAACGCTCCCATCACACTCGTCGCCCTGACCGTCCTTTTAATCTGTGGTTGCCTGTCTCGGCAGAGCGATCACATCTACTTCGCCTCCGACCGGGACGGCGTGGGGAACAACCTTTTCGCCGTCAACACCGCGGGGGGCGAGCTCAAACAGCTTACCCGGGACCTCAAACCAGACTGGGACCCGTACCCGGCCCTCTCCCCGGACGGGAAGAGGCTGGTCTTCGTCTCGCGCCACCAGGACGCCAACCTCGAGGTGTACGTGATGGACTCGACCGGCGGCGAACCGGCGCGTCTGACCTTCACCCCCGAGGACGAGGACCGCCCCGTCTTCACCCCGGACGGCCGCATCTCGTTCGACTCCGAGCGCACCGGCGACTGGGAGCTGTGGGTGATGGACGCCGACGGCGGGAATCCCGCCCGGCTCACCGACTCGCCGGGCATAGACGAGGGCTCCTCCTGGAGCCCGGACGGGAAGCTCGTCGCCTTCGCCAGCGAGCGCGGCGGCCGCTTCGGCATCTACCTGGCCGGCCCCGATGGTTCCGACGCGCGACAGCTCTATGGCGGCGTATCATTCAGCTGCAACGACCCGGCCTGGTCCCCGGACGGCAAGCTCGTAGCCTTTTCGAGCGACGAGCGGGGCACCTACGACATCTACACCATCGCCCTGGACGGCTCGAAACCGATCCGCCTGACCGACGGCGAAGGCCGCGGCCAGGAGCGTTACCCCTGCTGGAGCGCGGACGGTGAATGGCTCGTCTATGCGGGCCTGGAGTCCGGCGACTGGGAAATTTTTGCGATGAAAGCCGACGGCTCCGAGGACAAGCAGCTAACCAACAACAGCGCCTACGACAGCCTCCCCGCCTGGTAGGTTTAACCTACGGCTCAGCCTACAGCCCAACCTATGGCTCGGCCTACGGCGTAGCCTGCGTTGCCCTTGACTTGCCGGCGGGAGGGGGGTAAACTCAGCGACCCCTTGATTCTGGGGGGCTTAGCATATTAGACCCTTCAGTAGAAACAAGGGGTTTAAACCCCTTGTCTTTAAAGGATTGATAAATGGCCGACCTGCGTAACGTAGTCCTCATATCACACTCGGGCGTGGGCAAGACCACGCTGGCCGAAAGCATGAGCTTCGACGCCGGCGCCTCGAAGCGCCGGGGAAGCGTGGGCGAGGGCAACACCACGAGCGACTTCGACGACGAGGAAATTGCGCGCCACTTCAGCATCAGCGCCTCCCTCCTGCGGCTCAAAACTTCGGGGAAGGTACTTAATCTCATAGACACCCCGGGCACGCTGGATTTTTCCGGTGAGGTCGTGGGCGGCGTTTATGCCGCGGATGCAGCAATAGCCCTCGTATCCGCCGTGGCGGGCGTGGAGACCGGCACCGTCCGCTGCTGGGACATCGCCTCGACCAGGGGCCTGCCCCGCGCGCTCTTCATCAACCGGATGGACCGCGAGAACGCCAACTTCAACAAGGCGGTGGAGACCTGCCAGACCGCCTTCGGCAAGACTTGCGTCCCGGTACAATTGCCCATCGGCGCCCACACGTCCTTCAAGGGCCTGGTGGACCTGATTGCCAACAAGGCTTACGTTTACGCCGCCGACGGCTCGGATAAGTGCGAGGTCACCGAGATTCCCGCGGAGCTCGCGGACGGCGCGGCCCAGGCGCGGGAGAAGCTCATTGACGCGGTGGCCGCCGCCGACGACGCCCTCATCGAGAAGTACCTCGACCAGGGCACCCTCTCCGCCGCCGAGCTGCACGGGGGGCTGGCCAAGGCCTTCCTCGGGGGAGCCATCCACCCCATCTTCGTGGGGGCCGCCGAGTTGGGTATCGGCAGCCGGCCCCTTCTGGACGCCATCGCGGACTACTTCCCCGCGCCCGGCCAGGTTCCGCCGCCCAGGGCGCTCGCGGGCGACGAGGAGAAGGCGCTGCCCGAGGGTACGCTCGCCGCCTTAATCTTCAAAACGACCGTTGATCCCTTCGCCGGCAAGTTATCCCTGGCGCGCGTGTTCCGGGGCACCCTCTCCGGCGAGGCCTTCAACGTCAACCGGGGCAAAAACGAGCGCTGCTCGAACCTCTTCAACGTCCACGGCTCGAGCCAGGAAAGCATCACGGAGCTCACCGAGGGAGATATCGGCGCCATCGCCAAGCTCGAGCTCGCCCTCACCGGCGACACCCTGGCGAAGTCGGGGGCGCCCCGTTTCGCGCCGCTCCCCCTGCCGCACCCCTTGATGAAGCGCTCCGTCTTCCCCGCCTCCAAGGGCGACGAGGACAAGATGTCCACCGGCCTCTCGCGCCTGCAGGAGGAGGACCCCACCCTGCACTCGACCCGCAACGACCAGACCAAGGAGATGATCCTGGCCGGCCTGGGCGACCAGCACCTGCAGGTCGCAGTCGCCAGGCTGCAGAAGAAGTACGGCGTGAACGTCGAGCTCAAGATCCCCCGCATCGCCTACCTGGAAACGATAACCCGGAAGGCCGAGGGCCACGGCCGCCACAAGAAGCAGACCGGCGGACGCGGCCAGTTCGGCGACTGCCAGATCGAATTTTGGCCGCTGGAACGGGGGAAGGGTGTGGTGTTCGAGGACGCCATCGTGGGCGGCGTCATCCCCAACAAATTCATCCCCGCCGTGGAAAAGGGGCTCAACGAGGCCTACGCCAACGGCTACCTCTGCGGCTGCCCCATCGTGGACGTACACGCCAAGCTCTACTACGGCAGCTACCACAGTGTGGACTCCTCGGAGATGGCCTTCAAGGTCGCCGCGAGCCTGGCCTTCAAGGACGCCATGACCAAGGCCGCTCCCGTGGTCCTCGAACCGATAATGCGCGTGGAGGTCTTCGTCCCCGACGAGTTCATGGGCGACATCGCCGGGGATATCAGCTCCAAGCGGGGGAAGATTCTGGGCATGGAGCCGCGCGGCAAGCTGCAGGTGGTCAGGGCCCTGGTCCCCGAGGGCGAGCTTTCCAACTACTCCACCGAGCTGCGCAGCATGACCGGCGGCCAGGGCACTTACTCCCTGGAGTTCAACGGATACGAGCAGGCCCCGGGCGAAATCCAGCAGAGAATCGTCGAGGAGCACAAGCGGGAGAAGGAGTAGCGAACCTTCCTTTCGGTTGAAACAAGGGGTTTAACCGAGCGAACCGAGCGAACCGAGCGAAGCGAGCTACGCCCCCGGCGAACCGAGCTATGCGAAGCAAAACTCCTTGCCCTATCCAGGGACGGGTATTCGCGGGAACCGGCCATCCGGTTCCCCTTTTTTTAACGCCCGACCGTTACAACCCTCCGCTCCGATGGGATATAATGGGATCGGAAAGGGATGACTGCGCCCGGTGGGACAACCCGGAGGGGTGAGATGCGGATCAGACGCTTTTTAACCGCTGCATGCGCGGCGACACTGGCGCTCCTGGCGGCCTGCGAGGAGCCGGCGAACGTCCCCGAACCGACTTTCCCACAGGACGCCTGGTTCGCCCTCGCCCTGACCGACGATTCCTGGGAGAGCCACGACACGGCCGCGCTGGTGAGGTTGGACTTCGGGGGCACGGTCAGGGAAAACGTGGTGGCGCCCAAGCAGGTGGACACCCCGCCGGTGCTGGATGGGCGGGACAACGAACGGGCCTGGGACCACGCCGACGCGACGACCCTCCTCCTCGAGCCCGCCAACGGGGGCACCGGCATAGCCGCCGTGAGCGTGAAGTGCGTCTACACAGAGGCGGAGATATTTTTCTTCCTCGGCTGGCAGGACCCCTCCGGCACCGGCAGCGACATCCCGTGCCGCTGGAAGTACGCCGGGGGCGAGTGGTACAACCGGTTCGACGAAGACGGCCAGCCCGATGCTGACGGTGAGCTCATCGCCGAGGACATGCTGGCCTTCCTCTGGCCCAATCCCGACGCCTACCCCGGCTTCGACCAACAGGGTTGCGCCGCCACCTGCCACGCGGAAGGGGACGGTTACGGCCACGGAACTCCGAGCGGGACTTACATTGACGGCTGGGTCTGGGGAGCCGGCCGCACCAATCCCCGGGAACAGGTGAGCGACGGCTGGCTGGTCTTCGTCGGCTGGGGCTTTGACGTAGGAAAGGCGCCCTTCCTCGCCAACCGCCCCGGCGACGGCACCGTCCCCTGGACACCGCTCTACCAGCACACCGACGATCCCAACGCCAACGCCCACTATCTCTTCGAGGAGGAGGCGGTCCCCTTCCGACCCGAGGGCTGGCTCGGGGGGAACACGGTGCCCGGGTATGTTCTACAGATTTCGGACGGGTCCCGGGCCGACGTGCGGGGGTGCGGCGTGTACAGCGCCGGCTGCTGGTCCGTCGAGCTGGGGAGACCCCTCCTGACCGAGGACGCGCTGGACTTTCAGTTCCTGTGGCCCGAGGTGCAGGGCGACGGGGAATGACCCCGTCCGTGAGCGCGGCGGATGAACCCCGGGGCGTCCACGCGAGGTAACAGTTCCTCTACCCCGACCGGACACGCAGCGGATGAGCCCCGTGGAACGAAAAAAAACCTACTCCACCCTCGACTGGCTCCTCGGCGCCCTGGCGTTCCTCTTGATCGCGGGCACGGCGGCGCTCTACTACATCACCGCCGGCGGGGAAACGGACCTGGGCGCGATCTGGCCCAAACTGCTCTTCCTGCCGGTCCTCCTGGCGGGGTGGCGCTTCGGGCTTATCGGCGGGGCGGTTTCCGCCCTCGTGGGCTCCGCGGCCCTGGCGCCCCAGCTCATATACTACGTGGGGGAGCTGGACGCGACCGGGTGGGCGGATCTGAGCGAGCTTCTCGCCCTGAACCTGGTTGGGTGGTGCTTCGGTCTCGTGGCGGAGTATCAGAGACGCCGCAGCTCGGAGGCCGCGAGGTTGACCCGCGACCTGGGCTCGGCCAACGCCGAGCTGGCGGAGCTCGTCGGCCTGCGGGACAGGGTGTCGCGCATCGAGAAGCTGGAATCGGTGAGCCGCCTGGCCGGCGGAGTGGCCCACGAAATCCGGAACCCGCTGGCCGCGATCAAGGCCACAGTGCAGGTCACACCGCAGGAGGGGCTGTCCCGGGAGGCGCGCGAGGCGTTCCGCGTCATCTGCGAGGAGGTCGGGCGCGCCGACACGGCGGTGAAGAGGCTCCTAGGCCGGAGCAGGCGGAGTCCCGAGGGCGGGAGGGTCAGGCTCGGTGAGATCATCGCCGAGGCCGTGGAGCTCATCCGGCCCCGGCTGGGAAACCTGTCGCTGACGGTGGACGCGGCGCCCGAGGGCTGCTGCGTCGAAGGCGACGCGGACGCCCTCCGCCAGGTCCTGCTCAACCTCCTCGCCAACGCCTCCGAGGCCGCGGCGGGGCGGATCGAGGTCACTCTCGCCGTCGAGGGCGACGAGGCCATCATCCGCATCGCCGACGACGGACCGGGCGTGGGGGACAAAGACCAAAAACGGCTGTTCGAGCCCTTCTTCACCACAAAACCCAACGGGACGGGCCTCGGCCTCTTTCTGGCCCGCCAGGCGGTCCAGACCTGCTCGGGCGGCATACGGTACGTCCCCCGGGACGGGAAGGGCGCGCTCTTCGAAGTGAATCTGCCGTTGTCGAAAACCGATTGAACTAAAAAAACCACCAGCCATCTCGACCGGAAGCAAAGGAGATCCATGCACGACCCGCGACTCACGAGCTACGCCAAGCTCATGGTCAACTACGCCCTCGGGGTGGAGAAGGGGAACGAGGTCCTGATTGCGGGCTCCCACCTGGCCGCGCCCCTCGTGCGCGAGATGTACCGCCAGGTTCTGGCCAGCGGCGGCCACCCCAGGACCCAGATCGGCCTCGACGGCCTGGGGGAAATCCTCTACAAGGAGGGCTCGGACGACCAGCTCACATACGTCGCGAGCTCCACCAAGAGCGACGTGGAGAATGTGGACCGTCTGCTCCAGATCCGCAGCCCGGAGAACACTAAGGCCCTCTCGGGGGTCCCGGCGGATCGGATGAGGCTGAACCAGCAGGCCCACAGCAAGATCATCCAGAGGTACTTCGAGCGCGAGGCCAAGGGGGAGCTCCGGTGGAGCATGTGCCAGTTCCCCACCCACGCCTCGGCCCAGGAGGCCAACATGAGCCTGGACGAGTACCACGACTTCGTCCTGGGCGCCTGCCTCCTTACCGAGCCGGACCCGGTCAAGGCCTGGCGCGGAGTGGAACAGAAGCAGGAAAAAATCTGCGCCTACCTCGCGACGAAGAATGATTTCCACGTGACGGCGGCGGGCACCGACCTTTCATACTGCGCCGAGGGCCGCGTCTGGATCAACTGCTGTGGGAAGAACAACATGCCCGACGGCGAGGTCTTCACCGGGCCCGTCGAGGACTCGGTCTCGGGACACATCACCTTCAGCTTCCCGGGCATCTTCATGGGGAAGGAGATCGAAGGCATCCGGCTGGAATTCAAGGACGGCCGGGTGGTGGACGCCGCAGCGGAGAGGGGCGAGGAACTGCTGCAGACACTCCTGGACACCGACGAGGGATCGCGGAAGGTCGGCGAGGCGGCCATCGGCACCAACTACGGCATCACCCAGTTCACGAAGAACATGCTCTTCGACGAGAAGATAGGAGGCACCTGCCACTTCGCCCTCGGCCACTCGCTGCCCGGCTCGGGGGGGGTCAACCAGAGCAGCCTTCACTGGGACATGCTCTGCGATCTGCGGACCGGAGGGAGCTACACCGCCGACGGCGAGGTTTTCT
>MFAF01000081.1:7779-13944 GCA_001774505.1 Candidatus Coatesbacteria bacterium RBG_13_66_14
CAAGGGGTTTAACCGAGCGAACCGAGCGTAGCGAGCTATGCGGAGTAAAACCCCTTGCCTTCTTCCCCGGCGGGATAGCCGACAGCTCAATTCTTGGCGCGGATACGCGACGCTCCGCCGCAGCCAGAAACAACGGGCGCCACTTAAAGGCAAGGGGCTTCAGCCCCTTGCTTCCATCTGTAATGTGTTGAACCGAGCGTAGCGAGCTATGCGAAGCAAACCGAGCGAAGCGAGCTACGCCTCTGGCGAAACCCCTTGTCTTTTACTCTATAAGGGGCGAAAAACACCTGTTCGAGGGTCGGTGCCGGTTGACTCCGTAAAAAAGGGACCGTCGCCGACGGTCCCTTCCCGCATCGGGAAATTACCGCGCCACGACCAGACGGGTCGTCCGGACCGCGGAGGCGGTCTCGAGCTTGAGAAGGTATACGCCGCCGGCCAGCCCCGAGGCGTCGAAGCCCAGGACGTGGCGTCCGGCGGGCAGGGCGCCCGAGTGGACGGTCAGCACCCGGCGCCCGGCGGTGTCGTATAGGGCGACGCCCACGTCACCGGCGTCGCCGGTGGCCAGCTCGAAGCTCACCGTGGCCAGCCCCCCAGCCGGGTTGGGGTAGGTGCCCAACAGACGGGTGCGGGCGATATCGCGGCCGTAGAGCTCGCACTCGGCCGGGCCGTAGAACCGGCTGTCCCCGCCTGGCTCGACCACCTCGAGGAGATAGGCCACGCGTCCGGTGTCGGCCCCGGTGTCGAGGTAACGCCAGGGGCCGTCGCCGGAGAAGAGGTTCTCGTTGAGCCTCTCCCGGCTCTCCCCGTCCCCGGAGAGTCGGTAGAGGTTGTAGCCGGCGGCCTCCTCGGGTCTGGACACCGCCCAGCTCACCAGGGCTCCGCCGTCAATCGCGTCTGCGCGGAAGCTGACGACCTCGACGGGCGATTCGATCTCGGGCGCCAGCGTGGGATCGCCGATGAGGGTCATGCCGTAGAACCAGCCGCGGGCTTCCTGCTGCGTCCAGCCGCCGTACTCGCCCTCGGCTACGACACTCATCCAATAGGCAAGGGCCTCCCCCCAGGTCATGCCGTCGCTCACGGCGGTGTAGAACACCTGGAATTCGAGCATGGAGCCGGTCTTGGTCGAGCCGATGGAGATGAGGCCCTTGCTCCCCTGATCCAGGGCGTAGATGCCGCCCATGTTGTTGTCCGTGGTGTAGCGGGCGTTGGAACAGGCGAAGAGGTTGTGCACCGCCCACTCGTGGTCGGTGTAGTTGACGTAGGCGCCGGACACGCTCCCGCCGGTGTGGAAGGCGTGGTACGCCGGCGAGGAGTGGCAGCACATGAGGATGTGCTCGTAGGTGACGTCGTTCAGCCGGTCCATGTAGCCCTGGGCGGTGACGTCGGGCCACGAGTGTATCTCGTTGTCCGAATATACGTAGCTCACCTGCGAACCCCAGAGCGCCCCCCAGCCGGCCCAGTCGTGGTCCACGTAGGTCAGCGAGTTGACGTCGAGCGGCCAGTCCTCGGTGCGGTAATCGTGGACCCGTTCCATCCAGGCGTTCACCAGCTCGTCCTCGTCGCCGCAAACGTAGAGGTTGTGGGCCGGGAGCCGCCCGAAATAGATGTCGGGCTCCATGTCGCCCGAGCCGTCGGTGTGAACGTCATAGCTCCCGTTTACGTCGGAATCCTCCCAGTAGCCGTCGAGGTCCGTCAGGAAGAGGTCGCAGGGGAAGTTCTCGTAGCCGATGTCAACCCAGAAAACGCCCTCAAACCAGGCCGAATCGAAGTCGCCGATGAGCACGGTCCCGTCCATCCCCAGGGCCCACTGGGCCTGGAGCTCGGTCCGCAGGTCCTCCGGCGAGATGACGCCCGAGGCGACCACGGTCACGTTGTAGCCCTCCTCCTCCATGTCGTCCACCCAGGTGTTCAGGCCCGCGGTGATTTGGGGGAGCAGGACATCGTTGACCAGGACGTAGAGGTCGTCGCCGGGGCCGGCGGGGCTCTGGTAAACGGTTACGAAGACGGGGTCGCCGTAAGGCGCGCGGCCGGCCATGTATTCGTCGCGTGTCTCCAGCGGCGGCGCTCCCTCGGCAAGACGGGTTATGGGTATGCCGTCCGGGTTCGCCAGGACCGGCACGATCAGCAAGAAGAGGAGCGGTATGGCCCGTTTCATTTTCTCCCTCCCGGTTCCTATATCCTCGGAATAAGTTCGTATGTTCCCATGGCCAATATAGCGCAATAAATCCCTCTTCGCAACCTTGGTCCTACTGGAGGTATCCGAGGGAGCGCAGGTTTTCCAGGGCCGGATCGAGCTCCTCCAGGGTCACCGCCTCGAGGCTGTAGTCCCCGTAAGTAGCTACGCGGGGCCAATCCGCTGGTGAAGTGTCCGCGCCGGGCAGGTCCTGAGCCAGAGGGAGGCCGCAGAGATGGAAGAGGAGGGCCGCCGCCTCGTAGAGGGTGAGAGAATCCGACCCGAACCCCGATTCGAGCGACGGGTCGGGGCTCGACACCCACACTTCGCCCCTCGCGCCCGATTCCGGCCTTAAAACGACGAAGACGGTCGGCTCCACTGGGGCGTCCGGCGTCGAGGCCAGATTCACCCAATTTTCCAAAAGGCCGGCGAAGGCCCGATCCACCGCCTCGAGGGGCGGCTCCTGCGCACCCAGACGCCTCGCCCGCTCCCGGCCGTTGAAAAGCTGGAGCGTGAGCCGGGGCGCCCCGATCGGCGAATCCGAACCGGAATCGGAGGCGTAGATGGAATCGGGCGGCGGCGTTTCACCGCGGGCCGTCGCCTGCTGCGCCACGTCGGTGAAGATGAAGAGCCCCTCGCGTCCCACGGCGGGGTAGGTGGCCCACCAGTTGAAGACGGCCACGCGGTTGTCCGGTCCGGCGGAGCGCGAAATCAGGTCCCACACCGGCGGCTCGCGCCAATCCCGGCTGGTGACCGGCACCCGCTCGGCCAGCCCCAGGACGGTCCAGACGGCCTCGAGGCAACCCGCGACCCCCAGCCCCCCGCCGCGCAACTGGAGCGGCGACCGGATGCCGGCGAGCCTCAGGGAGGCCAGTTCGCGCACCCCGTGACGGTCCGGCGGCTGGCCCGTCGCCAGGGTGGCCCAGACCTCGGCAGGTGAAGAAGCGGTCGGGAAATTAAGGGTACAGACCTTCGACCGACCGCGTTGCTCAAACAGATGCGGCACTTGGGACGGATCCAGGGCTGCGGGGTCGAGGCAGTCCACGGCCACCGCCACGACTGGGGGTGTTTCGGCCAGCTTCAGCTCCGGCGCCGTGCCCCCGGCGCCGAGGTTGACCAGGATGGCCACGAGGGCCAGGGCGGCGATCGAACCTCCCAAAAGGAGCAGGGAACGCAAGCGTCGCCTGGCCTTCCAGCTCCCGCCGAGGTAGAGCCCGGCGACCAGGGCGACCAGCCGGTACGCCAGGAACCCGATGGCCGCTCCCGCCGCCAGGAACAGGACGCTCAGCCAATCCGCCGCCGGCGAGGGGGTAAAGACCCTGCCCAGAAGCCACACCGCCGCCAGAAAACCGCCGACAGCCAGCCCGCCGACCGTCGCCAGGACCATGCGGAACCGCGCCGCCGCATCCTCGGGCAGGGGACGCCGTCCGGCGAGCTGTATGACCAGACCCACGAGGGCCATCAGAGCAGCCGAGGAAATGAGGGCGGGGAAAAAAACGTAGAGGGCCAGGAGCAGCCCTTCGCCGATATGTCCCAGGTAGGCCGAGTTCGCCTCGACCAGGGCCACCGAAAGCCAGGCGCTCCACAGACCGCCCATCACCAGCCAGGCCCGCCAGGCGGCCGTCCAGAGCTGGGCCGGTCCGGGCCGCGTGCCTCCGCCCGCCACGAAACGCGCCACCGGGTTGTGCAGGTACCCCCGTTCCCTCAGTTGCGCGCGAACCGAGCAAAGCGAGCTCTGCCCCTGGCAAATCTCGTCCAGCCTGTCATCCATGAATCACCAACCCGCGGCCGATGGTAGCCGTGCCCACCGTCCCTGTCAAGACGCGGCCTTGCTAGACGGCGGGCGATGTTTTACCATTAACACTACTCGGGAGAGTGACGGACCCCTTGAGCGATCTGCACACGACTATCTGGAAGAGGCCCAAGCTCAGCCGATACCGGCTGGCCGTCCAACTGGTGTCCCTGGTTGTGTTTACCGGTCTCGCGACACTCTTCGTCTTCTCCGTCCGATCGTTGCAAACGGGGGGACCGGAGGGGATCGAGCGCCCGGCGGGCATCGAGGCGCTCACCCCGCATCTGGGCTACATCGAGCTCGTCTACGCCGTCCGCACGGGCCAAGACGCCGGCATCCACTCCGCGGCCCTCGGATTTTTCCTCCTGTTTTTCGCCCTGTCCATCCTCGTGAAAAAAGGCTTCTGCAGCCACCTCTGCCCCGTCGGGACGCTGAGCGAGGGCCTCTGGTGGCTGGGGAAGAAAATCACCCGGGGGCGCGAGCCTCGCCTGCCGGCCTTCATTGACCTGCCCCTCAGGCTGGCCAAATACCTCCTCCTCGGATACTTCCTCATAAAGGTGGCCACCCTGACCCTGGAGACCCTCCAGCAACTGGCCTTCTCCCCGGCGGTCAAGCTGTCGGACCTGCGCATCCTCCACTTTTTCGCCGAGTTCCCGGGGTGGATGTGGTTCGTCGTCGGCGGTCTCGTCCTTTTCTCCCTCTTCATCCCCCGTTTCGCCTGCCGATACCTCTGCCCCTACGGCGCGCTCCTGGGTCTCGCCTCCACCGCGTCTTTTTTGAAAATTCACCGCGACGAGTCCCGCTGCGTCATCGGCTGCATGGATTGCGCCGGCGTCTGCCCGGCCTGGGTCAACCTGAGGAAACCCGGGGCCATCCTGCACGACGAATGCCACCTCTGCCTGCGATGCCTGGACGCCTGCCCCACACCGGGCGCGCTGACGCTGAAAATTTGCAAGAAACCGGTCCCCGGCTGGATCGTCCCCGTCGCCGTGACGGGCATCGTCGTCCTGGGGCTGGGCCTGATGTACGTCGGCGGCGGGTTCGAGGACGGGATTTCCCGGGAGGAATACCTGGCGCGGATCGGTCAGATAGACGAGCCGCTGTACGACTTCCGCCCGGGCGCTCCGGCGGTTCCCGACGCGGCCACCCCCTTCGACGGGGAACTATTCAAGCCGCTCAGGACGTATGTTGGTAAACCCCGCAAGGTGCTCGAGCTGCTCCCGATGCTCGATTTCGAGGTGGGAGTGGCCGCGAGCGGCCTGGCTGGGGGGCTCGAAACCCAGCTCTCGCAGGAAGAGGAAACCGCGCGAAAAACCGAGCCGATCGTGGACACGACACTGCGCGAGGACGAGGGGATGGAGGAGCCACCGGCGGAGGAAGAGCCCGAAGGCGGGGCCGGCGCCGCGACTCCGCCGCCCGAGGTCCCGGAACCGGAATCGCCGGAACCGGGTGAATGACTGGAAGCCGACACCGTCCAACCCACGGATTCAAGGGAGCGTGACGATGAAGACCCGCATTTTCTTGGCCCTTCTTTTCGTTGTAACCCTGGCGCTCGTATCGGGGTGCAGCGATGGGACGGAGGACCCTTACGCCAGGTTCTACTCCAACGAGGGCGGCACGACCACGGCGGAGGCGGACCGGAACCGGGCCGTCGAGGAGTACCAGGAGTCCGTCTCGAAGGCGCTCGAAGGGGTCGGGGGGCTCGCCGCCGCCGAGCCCACGGGCGGTTTCGCGGGCGGCGGGATGGGCGGCCATGCCGACATGGCGCGCGCCGGCTTACCCGAGGCGGAATATGAGGACACCGGGACGCTCGCCGAGGAGTACGCGACCGGCCCGGCCGGGGACGAGGTCGAGGCCGACGTCACCACCGAGACCGAGACCATCGAAATGGAACGCAAGCTCATCTACGAGACCTCCATGACCGTGGTAGTGGACGACCTGGACGACGGCCGGGACAAGGTGGAGGAAATCATCAAGGCCAACCACAAGGAGGGCACCACCCCCGTCTTCATCACCCAGCAGCAGGTGGACCGTGAGGTGGGCCGCGTGGGTCGCATCCACTACACCATCCGCTGCCACGCCGACGTCCGCGAGCGGGTCGTCGCGGCCCTACGCGAGGTGGGCGAGGTGTGGGCCGAGGACTCCACCGTGGAGGACGTCACCCGGCGCTACTACGATCTGGAGAAGCAGCGGGACCTGC
>MFAF01000081.1:13959-15386 GCA_001774505.1 Candidatus Coatesbacteria bacterium RBG_13_66_14
CCATCGCCAAGGCCGCCTTCGCGGAGGCCGAGGCCCGGGGCGCCCGCGCCGCGGAGCTCGAAGCGCTGAAGGCCGAGATGGAACGCATCGCCGAGGCCCTCGGCGAAACCAAAGGCCAGCTCAAGGGCTTCGACGACCTGATAACCCTGCCCACCATCTACCTCACCCTGGAGGAAAAGGACCCGGCCACCAGCTACTCGGGCTGGCGTGTGGTCGAGGAGGGCTTCACCGTCGCCTACAAAGCCATCGTCAACATCCTGAAGTTCGTCATCATCATCGTCGGCGTGGGCCTGGTGGTCGCGCTCCTCTTCCTGCCGAGCTTCCTCCTCGTGCGCTGGATCGTCCGGTCGGTGCAGCGGGCCCGCGTCAAGGAGTAGCCGATGCACAGGCTGTTAGCGACGCTCGGCGTCCTGATCGCGGGGCTCGTCCTCGCCCAGGATCGGGCGCCGGAAGAGAGTGAACCGAGCGAACCGAGCGAAGCGAGCTATGCCCCTGGCACAATCTACCAGACCTTCTCCGGCCGCCTGGTGGTCGCTGTGGACGACTTCGAAAAAGCCTCCGCGGAGGCCAAGGCGGCCCTCCCCACCGATCGCGGCACGCTCTTGAACATCGAGGAAAGCCGCACCAAGGACGATCTGGACGAAATCTTTCTGGAGTACGTCGTCCGGGCGGATTACGCCGACGAGCTCCTGGCAAGCCTCACCGCCCTGGGCGATGTCATAGTGGAGGAAACGGGGCTCACCGACGTCACGAAACGTGTCGGCGAGCTGCGCGAGGAGGTGGACCGCCGCACGGCTCGGGTCGCGGAGCTGGAGGAGCGGGCTGACCGGCCGGGGATGACGATGGACGACCGAATCGCCGTCCAGCGCGACCTGTCGCGGGAGAAAAGCGAGCTCGAGCGCGCCTCGGGCACCCTGGCCAAGCTCGTCACCGACACCCGGATGTACCCCCTCGAGGTCACCCTGGTCGAGGGGCACGTGGACCGAATGACCGAGATTGAAGAGGCGCTCTTCACCATCGTGCTGCCGGGGTTGGCCCTGCTGGTCGCGGCCTTTTTCCTGGGCCGGCTGGTGGGCAAACGCGGGAGAGGCAAGGATGCGTAAATCCATAAACAAGGGACTCAAGCCCCTTGTCTCGGGCGCGGTATTCCTGGGGCTCACCCTTCTCCCCGCCCTCGCCCTGGCGACGGCGCCGGGGGAAACCATGGACTGGGCGGACGTCGAGTACGCCCGCTCCCCCGAGCCGACCGGGGACGAGGTGACGCTCACCCTCCCGCTACCCGGCGACCAGATCGGCTACGAGACGGTCACCCGCCCGCGGATGATCGAGGTCGAGGTCGGCCTCATCGTCCTGGTTGAAGACTTCGGCCAGGCGCTCACCGAAATACAGGGCGCCTTCAAGGGCACGGACGGATTCATCGCCCAGCT
>MFAF01000081.1:15649-16336 GCA_001774505.1 Candidatus Coatesbacteria bacterium RBG_13_66_14
CATCATCGTGCTCATCGTCGGGGTGCCCGTGGGACTGATCGGCTTCCTCGTCTACCTGCCCCTGCGCAGGGTAATTAAGAAGGCCCGCGCGAAAAAGGCTCCCGCCGGCGACGCCGGAAAGGGGTAGACCGTGAGGATGAAAAAGAAGGGCTACGCGGTCCTTTTAATCCTCTCCATCGTCTTCGCCATCGCCGCCGTCAAGACGACCATCCCGAACGCCGATGCCGGCAAGGATTGCCTGCTTGGCTACCGGGCCCACTGCTCCTTCACCCCCGTGAGCACGGTCATCTGCCTGGCCCTGGCCGCCGCATGCTGCATCGTCCGCCGGCGGAGCTTTACAACGGAGGGCTGACGTGGTGTTTCGGAAGATGACGACGGTCGCGGCGCTCACCCTTGCATTACTCGTCGGCTGCGATGAGGAGCCGGCCGTCGAAGAGAACGGGACCGACGAGGTCGCCCGATTCGACCCGGCGGTCGAGCGGGATATAGAAGCCGCGGCGGACGGCTTCTTCGCCGAGCTCACCATGCTCCACGAGCCGGAAGCCAGGGCCTACGTGGATTTCAGTAAAATCGGGGAGCGCGAGTGGGAGGAATACTGGAAGAGGCTTAAGAGCTACGACCTGGAAGTGGGCTCGGTGACACTCTTGAGGATCGAGCCGCCCGCGGGGGACGACCCGGACACAGCGC
>MFAF01000082.1 GCA_001774505.1 Candidatus Coatesbacteria bacterium RBG_13_66_14
CCGCGGCGGGGATAGAACCCCCGACCTACTCCTCGTCGGGGCCGGAGCGCAGGCAGTACACGTTCCCCGAAAAATCGCCCACGTACACGAAGCCCTCTAACACGGCGGGGACGCCGTCCTCCACGATGCCCGGAACGTCGTATTCCCAAATTACGGTGGCGTCGGCGGCGGCGAGGCAGCTCACGGTGTTCCCCCGACCGAAGAAGACGTTCCCCTCGGCGATCGCCACGCCGGATATCTCCGCCCCGTCGTAGGTCCGGACCCACACCTCGGCCCCCGAGGCCGCGTCCAGGCAGTAAACCGTGTCGTCGGCGGCGAAGACCACGTAGGTCCCGTCGGTCACGGGGTCAGTGGGGAAATCCTTGCCCGAGGCGTACTCCCAGGCCACGGCGCCGTCGTCGGCGTTCCGGGCGGCCAGGACGCCGTAGCCGTCGGCGGTGAAGACGAATCCCCCGCCCACCGTCGGGCGGCGGTGGATGTAGTTCGTCGCCGGCGTACGCCAGACGACCGCGCCGTCGTCGGGGTTCAGGCGGACGACGAAGTTGCCGTCGTTGTACTCCGCGAAATAGATGCCGTTACCCGCCGATGCGGTGCTGGTCATGAAGAGGTCGGACGGGTAGCGCCAGACCGTTGAGCCGTCGGTCTCATCGAGGCAGTAGAGGTCGTTGGTGTTGGAGGGGGCGTAGCGGCCGTCGGCGAACACATAATCAATAAAACATGTGGGGCCGGTGGTCAGGACGCCCGAGAGGTCCTTGCGCCACTCTTCGGTCCCGTCGGCCGAGTCCAGGGCGAAGAGGGTTTTCGAGGATTCCTGGCCGTCGTCGGTGTGGCTGTTGACGAAAACGAAGCCCTCTGGGTCCAGGGCGGCGCTTTCCAGCACCGGGCCGTCAGCGGCGAAGCGCCAGACCTCCGCGCCGTCATCGGCGGCGAGGCAGTAGAGGTTGCCGTCCCGGCTGCCGACGAAGACGTTCCCTTCGTAAACCGCCGGTCGGGCTACCACGGCGCCGCCGGTGGCGAAGGTCCAGACCAGGCGCGGGAGATCGTCGTCCCCGTCGCCGTCTCCGTCGCCATCACCGTCCCCGTCGGCGGGGGTCGTGCAGAAGAGGAGGCCGAAGGAGAGGAATAACGAAACGAGCAGGTAAATGACCGCCGTCGGGCGCATGGGGACCGCCTTTCACGCTTTTCTGTAGAAGTCGAGTAAACCACCCCGGGTCGCGGTTTGTCAAGCCGGGGCGGCGTCCGTCCCGCATAACCATGTAATATGTCATTACTTAATAAAACCTTGATAAAATAATTGACAAAAACTGCTAAACTCATTAACGTTAAAATACTAGCAGATAAAGGAGATTACCATGAAGACGCTCTTGCTTTGCCTGGCTGTTTTGTCGCTTGCTTCTTTTGCTTACGACGTCATTGACGTAGACAATGCAGCTGTTCCGCCTTATCCGCCTAGTCCACCTGCACTTCTCGGCAGATATTTAGATGCAGAGGAAGCGTATTATGGAGATGATAGGACATCACATGTTGTTTATACTAGAGAGCATGGAAACGTGCAAGAAATCTGGTACGCCACCTAGTGTAACTAACCACTGGGAAAAAGAAGAAGTTGCTACTGTTACTTATCCTTGTGAAATAAACTCGAGGATTGAAATAGGCGCATCTTTATACGACGATGAGCTTCACTTACTTGTTGCCTATGACATGGTTAACACTCAAACAGATATTTACTATATAATGAAAACAGAGAAAGTAAATGGTAAGTAATCCTCATTTAACGTTAAAGCGAGGTAGCGATGAAAACCATACACTGCGTCCTTCTCGCGCTGACGTTGGTCGTCACAACCTTGGCCGGCGAGTGGCACATCGAGACGGTGGACTCGGAGGGGGATGTAGGCGAGTACACCTCCCTGGCGCTGGATGACGCCGGTCTTCCCCATATCTCATATTATGACAAGACCAACTATGACCTTAAATACGCCCGATGGGACGGCGACGAATGGCAGATAGAAACCGTGGAGTCGGTTAATTGGGTGGGCGAATACACTTCCCTAGCATTAGACTCCTCCGACCACCCCCATATCTCGTATTACAACCACACCGGCAATAATCTGAAATATGCCCACTGGAACGGTAGCTCTTGGTATAACGAGTTTGTGGACCCGACGGGACGTGGCGCGTACAGCTCCCTGGCGCTGGATTCCTCCGGCCGACCCCACATCTCGTATCAAGGCGACATTACTCTTAAATATGCTCGCTGGAACGGCAGCTCTTGGCAGATCCAGACCGTGGATTCAGCGGGAAGCGTAGGCTGGTTTACCTCCCTGGCGCTGGATTCCTCCGGTCATCCCTGCATCTCGTATTACGATTTCTCCAACTCTGCTCTTAAATACGCCCACTGGAATGGTAGCACCTGGCAGATCCAGACTGTGGACACGTCGGGAGACGTGGGCCTTTACACCTCACTGGCGTTGGACTCTTTGGATCACCCCCATATATCGTACTTCAACGACACCAGTAAAGACCTTAAATACGTCCGCTGGAACGGCGACATCTGGTGTAAAGAGACCGTGGACTCAAACGGAGACGTCGGCATGTACACCTCTCTGGTGGTAGACTCCTCCGACAATACCCACATCTCGTATTACGATAAAACCAATGGCGCCCTTAAATATGCACACTGGAACGGCAGCTCCTGGCAGATATGCACCGTGGATTCGATGGGAGACGTGGGCATGTACACCTCCCTGAAGGTGGATACCTCCGGCAACCCTCACATCTCGTATTACGACGAGAGTAACACTTCCCTGAAATACGCCCACTGGGAAGGCGGGCCGGGGGTGGAGGGGGCGGAGGTTTTTGCGAATGTCGGCGACGGGGGCGTGCTGGTAAATTGGGCCATCACCGGTGAAATACCTGCGGGCCTGCGCGTCCTGCGGTCGGCGGGGGATGGAGAGCCGCTTAATGTTTCCGGATCGTTGCCGGGAGAGGCTCTGCGCTGGCTGGATACGAGAGTGGACGCGGGAGTCGAGTATCGCTATTGGCTGGAGACGGTTTACGCGGACGGGACGGTGAGCCGCTTCGGGCCGTCGGAGGCGGTGACGTTCCCCGGAGTTTCGGGAGAATTGGCCCTGTCCATCTACCCCAATCCGTCGAGCGGCTCATTCACGGTGGATTACACGCTGCCTAAGGACGGCCGTATAACTATATCGCTATACGACCTCTCGGGCCGGCGGGTGGCGACGGTTTTCGACGGGGAGACGACCGCCGGGCGGCACGATATTTCTTGGGAGACCTCGACGCCCCCGCCGGGTGTGTACCTCGTCCGTCTGGCGACCGATTCCGGGACGCTCACCCGGCGGGTGGTCGTCGCGCGGTAATCCTCCGATTGACCCAAATGTAGTAGGGCGGGGACTTTAATCCCCGCCGCTTTTTAGCTGCACCCCTCACCCTGGCCCGTAAGCGCGCTTCCCCCCAGAGGGGGGAGGAAGCCGTTTTCAGCCCTCACCTCGGCCCAAACCTGCTTGTCAGTTGCGCTCCGCGGACGCTCGATTAATTATTGAAATAAACAGCGGGGGGAGTATAATGGATATGCGTCGAGGAAGCGCCTCTAGTGTTTAACCTTGTGGTACGGGTGTTCCGGGCAAGTAACGCGGGCGGTGGTTAGCATGCGTTATCCAATCGTATTCCTCCATCTTGCGTTTCTCCTGTTCCTGGCGGGCTGCGACGACGGACCGGGGCCGGACGGCGAGGACCCGCTGGAGGTCGTCTGGACGTACCAGACCGAGGGGGCGATCCGCACCACGCCGATGCGCATCGGCGGCTACATCTTCTTCGGCTCCGACGACGGGACGGTGTACTGCCTGGACGAGGAGGACGGGAGTCTGGAGTGGGCCTTCCCCACCGGGGGCCCGGTCCGCTCCGACGTGGAGAACTTCATCGTCAGTTACGTCTACTTCGGCTCCGATTCCGGGCGTGTCTTCTGCGTGGACACCTGGACCGGCGTGGCGAGGTGGTTCTACGACGCGGGCGACCCGGTGCGGACGACGCCCTGTTATTCGACCACCGGTCTAGTCTACTTCGCCGACACCGCGGGTAACGTCCACTGCGTTCAGGCCGGCGACGGGGCGGACGTGTGGACGGCGCAGGTCCCCGCCGGGGTGGAGTCGGACCCCTGGGTGGACGCCGAGCGGGTTTACTTCGGCTGCGACGACGGCTGCGTGTACGCCCTGGACGCGGCCACGGGCGCGGAAGTCTGGAGCTACGCCACCGGCGGGCCGGTGACCGCCCCGATGCTCAAGCTCATGGACCGGATTATCGTCGGCTCCGGGGACGGTTTCCTCTACTCGCTCAATCCCGAGGACGGCGCGCTCGTCTGGCGCTACGACGCGGGCTCGCCCATCCAAGGCGCGGCGTGCCCGAGGTACGGGGCGGACGCGGTTTTCGTCGGCACGGACGACGGCCTCGTGGTGTGCGTGGACCTGGACGGGGCTTTCCTGTCCGAGTTCGATTCCGGGGCGGCGGTCACCGGCGCGCCCGACGGCTACGGGGCGGTCTACGCCGTCGTCTTCGGCAACCACGACGGGCGGCTGTTCCAGGTGGACGACGGGGTCCAGGACTGGCGTTTCGAGGTCGGCGACTCGCCCATCCAGGCGTCCCCCGCGAATTTCGGGGACATGATTTTCGTCGGCGCGGACGACGGCTGCATGTACCGCCTGGACCCGACGGGGGAATAAGGCTCAATGTCCTTCGCCTCGGCTTCCAAAATGTAGGGCGGGGACTTTAGTCCCCGCCGTTTTCACCCCTCACTCTCGGTTGTGATGACGTAGGGCGGCCCCGCCCCCCTCCTCAATCCTCCCCCCAGAGGGGGGAGAGGATTCATCGCACCCCTCACCCTAGCCCTCTCCCCAGAGGGGAGAGGGGATATGCGGCTGCCCGCGCCATGCGGGTTGCGAATGCGGGGCGGCCGTTTTTCCCGGCTCCGGTTGACTGCCGGGGCCGGATTTCATATTCTTGGCGGGACCGTGAGGAGGTCAATGCCCGACGACCGTGATCAGCGCAAAGAGCTCAAGCGGCTGACGGCCAGCGTCCGCTGCTCGGGGTGAGCGGGTAAGCTGGGCCCCGCGGCCCTGCGGCAGGTGCTGGACGCCCTGCCCCCCGTCACCGACAAGCGGCTGCTCTCGCCCATCCACCACGCCGACGACGCCGGCGCGGTGCGGTTGGGCGACGGTCGGGTCCTTTTGGCCACCACGGACTTCTTCACCCCCGTGGTGGACGACCCGGCGGACTACGGCCGCATCGCCGCCGCCAACGCCCTCTCCGACATCTACGCCATGGGCGCCGAGCCCCTGGGGGCGCTCAACATCGCCTGCTACCCGGACCGGGACTTCCCGCTGGAGTATCTGATCGAGGTCCTCCGGGGCGGGCAGGAGAAGATGGACGAGGCCGGGGCCCTGCTCCTGGGCGGCCACACGGTCACCGACGTGGAGTTCAAGTACGGCCTGGCGGTGTTCGCCATCTGCCGCGAGGAGGATCTCTGGCAGAACAAGGGCGCACAGCCGGGCGACTTCATCGCGCTCACGAAGCCCTTGGGCTCCGGGATTCTGGCCACGGCGCAGAAGGCGGACGACCTCTCCCCCGAAGGCCTGAAAAAACTGGTGGCCGTCGCCTCCCGGCTGAACCGCTACTCGGCGAAAATCATGCGATCCTTGGAGCCCCGCGCCGTAACCGACGTCACCGGGTTCGGCCTTGTGGGGCACGCCCTCGAGGTGGCCCGCAACTCCCAAGTCCGGCTGGAAATCGCCACGGACGCCCTGCCCCTCATCTCCCCCGAGGTTCTGGCCGCCATGGACGAGCGGCTCAAGCCCGGCGGGCTCTTCAAGAACATCGCGGCCTACGCCGACGAGGTGACGGTCCGGGAGGGGGTGCCCGAGCGGCTGGCGCACCTGGCCCACGACCCGCAGACCTCGGGCGGGCTGCTCTTTTTCGACGCCGCGCCCAAGTGGCCGGACTACGAACGGGCCTTCGCCGCCGCCGGCGAGACCCTCTGGCGCATCGGCGAGGTCACCCGCGGCCGGGGGATGTACCTGAAGTGATTGTTCGAGGCCTCGATAATCCACCGCCGGAGTGGAGAGGGTGACGGGCGGATGCGTAAACACACCCCTACGAGTTGCAATTGTTGGCGGTCAACGAGGGCCGATGTAGAGGCCGACCTTTAGGTCGGCCCGCGAAGGACTCGTCCTACGGGGCCGCCCTACATCATCGCAACCGGGGGTGAGGATTTTTCCATTATAACGAAAGGCGGCTCCGGGGCCGCCTTTTTATATGGGAGAGCTAGGGGCGCCTAGTCGAAGATGTCCGAGAAGTAGAGCAGGAACAGGATCGCGTTCTCGCCGGGCATGCCCTCCATCTCCTCGGGGGTGTCCAGGTCGTCGTGGTCGTAGTAGGCCAGAATCTCGTCGTCGTCGTTGGTGATGCGCCCGCCGTCGAAGTAGGCGATGATGCCGAATCGCTTGTCCTTGAGGCGGCCGGTGTCTTCCTCGCCCAGCTCGATGTAGTACTGGGTGACGTAGGAGATGTTCTTCACCAAAATCTCCTCGCCCTGCTCCAGCCGGGCCAGGATTTTGTAATCCTCGTCCTTGACCCGGTCGCTCTCGATGTAGCCGATGACCTCGTAGTCGGTGTCCAGGATCCGGTTGTCCTCGTCAATGAAGCCGAGGGTCTGGTAGCCGGCGTCCTGGATGCGCCACTCGGTGCCGGTGGCGGCCAGGGCGGGGAGGAGTATGACGGTCATTGACGCAAGGATTGTCTTCACGACGACCCCCTCGTAACGGTTTTTATATTCTAGCAAGTTTGGGGGGATATTTCAAATCGCCGCCTTGACGGGGCCGGCGGGCGCGGCTAAGATGGGCCGTGGAACCGCGCGAGCCGGGGAGACGCCATGGACTGCGACCGCCGCGAGATCAACCTCGGGCACTGCAACTGCACCTACTCCTGCGACAAGCACGGCCGCTGCTGCGAGTGCCTGCACTACCACCGGGAGCGGATGGAGCTGCCGGCGTGCTACTTCGACGCCGCGTCCGAGCGGACCTGGGACCGCAGCATTTCGTACTTCGTCGCGCGCCTGTTCCCGCGTTCCAAGCAGGGTAAGCCCCCGGCCTGACGGTTTTTTAAAACCGCGGCGCTTCGTATTTCGCCGGCCTTCGGCGGCCGCCGTTAAAAAAAAACGCCCCGCCGCCCCGGGGGACTTGCCTCGGGCGCGAATCGGGGCTATATTATCAGCACACATTAAAAAAGCCGCGAGAGCCATGTTCACCGGAAAGTGGAAGACGAAGAAGCTCACCTGCCCCGCGTGCGGGGGGGACATTACGGCGCTGCCCGGCGACCGGGCCTTCGCCTGCTCGCGGTGCGAGCTGGGTTTCGAGCTGGCGGACGGCCGGGTCGGCCGTCTCTCGGCGAACCAGGTCTACCGCGGGTGGTGGCTGCGCGCCCGGCCCGGAGGCCCCGCGGGCGAGGGCGCCGGCAAGGTCGTGCTGCTGCCCTTCTGGCGCTTCGAGCTGACCTCGCCCGCCCAGGCCTTCACCCTCCAGGACACCGGCAAGGTCCCGCCGAAGGTCCGCAAGAGCATGCGCGACGAGGAGCGGTTCGACCTCTCCCGGCACCGCGTCTTCGCGTACTACCCGGCCTTCCGCACCGCGCACGCGCAGACGGCCTTCAATCTGTCGGCGACGCTCACCGACACCCAGCCCGCCTACGAGCTCTCCGCGGGGGCGTATTCGGCGGGGGCGGTCCACGCCTCCGACGCGGCCGAGCGGGGTCTGTGCTTCGCCTCGGAGCACCTGGGGGACCATTCGCCGGGCCTGGCGCTGACCGGGCTCTGCGGGCGCGGGTCGCCCCAGTTGGTTAGCCTGCCCTTCGAGAGGCGCGGGGCGGAGCTGGTGGAGGGCGTGTCCGGGGCGCGGTTCCCGGCGGGGGAGCTGGACGAGTCGCTTTTGGCGCTGAATCAGGAGTACAAATCGCCCCCGGAGGGCGAAAAGACGTAGGGGCCGACCGACCAGTCGGTCCGTCTGCCCCTCACCCCAACCCTCCCCCCAAAGGGGGGAGGGGGTTTACGGTGGCCCTCACCCTCGGGTTGCGATGACGTAGGGGCGGACCTTTAGGTCCGCCCTCTTTTTATAAGGTAGCCCTCACCCTTTGTCCCTCTCCCACGGGGAGAGGGAGACCGTGGGCCGCCGCGTTCTGCCCCTCACCCTAGCCCGTCGGCGAACCGCCCCCAAAGGGGGGAGGGGGGACGCTTCGCCCCCCTCACGGGTACATAGGCGACCCTTTCCCTTAAAAGGAGAGGGGACAGGCAGGTTGCGATGACGTAGGGCGGCCCCGTGGGATGAATCCCCTGCGGGCCGCCGTGTTTTCTCCGTACCCTACCCCGACCCTCACCCCGGCCCGTCGGCGCGCCGCTCCCTGGAAGGGAGAGGGGACCGCTGCAGCCCTCACCCGCAATTGCGATGACGTAGGGGGTGTCCACACCCGCCCCCAGCATTTCGGATTTGCGTTTTATATAAGCAGGGCGGGGCTCTTTACCCCGCCCGTTCTTAGCGCCGACCGGCCGGTCGGCCCCTACTGGAAGATGGAGTTGACGTACCCCACCAGCTCGTCGTGGAGCGCCTTGGACTCGGCGCGGGAGATGTAATCCCGGGCGAACCCCTCGGCGTTCCGGCAGACCTCCAGGAGCTCGCGGCGGTTGGCCAGCTCTATCTCGCCGTCCAGGCGCCGCACCTCCCGCTCGATGAAATTCCGGGCCGAGGGGCCGATGTAGCCGGAAAGCAGCCGCTCGAGGCGGTCCGAGACGGGGTTGCGGTCCACGGCGATGACGCCCGCGGCCAGGAACTTCGCCAGCACCAGGAGCACCTGGCGCATGGCCAGGCCGACGAGGTTGGCCAGGGTGTGGATGTTGCGGCGGCCGTCAATCAGCAGGAAAACCTTCCGCTCGGGGGATTCGCGGTCGTAGAGGGTGGGCTCTATCTTGCCCACGAGGCGGGGGATGGAGAGGCCGTTGCCCACCTTGCGGCGGAGCTCCTCCCATTCCCCGGCGCGGCGGACGGCCTCGAAGAGCATCTGCTGCCAGTTGCGGCCGAGTTTCTGCTCGGTGTCTATCTTGAAGTCGGGGTTGAACTCGAAGCCGCCCGAGTCCCAGCAGAAGGGGTCGTAGAAGGCCGGCTCACCCTCGAGCTCGCCCGAAACGGCGTTGACGATGGCGCCCGCGAGGAAATCGAAGAACGCCCGGCGTTGGTCAGATTCCAGGTAAAGGCGGCCCGTCTTCCGGTTCATCACCAGAAGCTGGACGACGTCGGCCAGGGTGATTTCCTTGAGGGTGCCCTTCAACGCCGCTCCGTTTTTTGTTATTCGCGGTCCGTAAACCGGCGCTGGTTGTTATTTTAACATATCCGGGCGGGGGGCCTCACCGGTGCGGGGCCTTCTACGGTGCTTCCCAGATCGGTGCACCGTTCTTGTCGTACAGGACCAGCGCAGGTCCGTCTTCGGCCTCGAACAGCCTAATGAGTTTGTCACCGTTCTTGCCGTACATACCAAGCACCGGCCCGTTTTTAGTCACGACTAGTGCGGTGCGGAAAATGAAGTTCTCATCGAACATTTTCAGTTGTGGCCCTTCCTTGTCCACGAATAAATAGGTGCGGACCTTGCCGTTCTTGTCGAACAGGACCATCGCAGGTCCGTCTTTGTCCTCGACCAGCCCGGCGATATTGACACCGTGCTTGTCGAACAGGACCAATCCCGCCCCATCCGCGGTCACATTGAATGTGGTGCGCAGATTGCCTTTTTCGTCGCTCAGGGAAAGTGCTGGTCCACCCTTGAGTGCGGCCAGTCCGACTCGTGTGTTGCCATTCTCGTCGCGCAGGCTCAGCACGGGCTCGTCACCTACCAGGCCCAGCCCTGCGCGGGAAGTACCTTTTTCATCCCATACAAATATCCCCGGTCCGGATTCGGTCACACGCAGTTCAATGCGGGTTCGACCCTCATCGTCAACTAGTACGAATCCCTTGGCCCGAATGATATTATCGGTTTCCTGGGCCAGGACAGGGCCCGCGCTACCCGTGGTAAACCAGGCCAGGGTCAACAGCCCCAGCGTCAGGCCCGCCGCTATTATCAGATGCCGGTTGCGGCGCTTCGCGGCGGCCAGCTCCCGCTCCAGCTTCTCCAGCCGTTCTTCGACGGTCATTTCTAGCTCCTTATCCTGGGACGG
>MFAF01000083.1:0-1718 GCA_001774505.1 Candidatus Coatesbacteria bacterium RBG_13_66_14
TACAAGTCGGGCTTTTATTCAATCCCACCTTGTCAAAACGCATTTCTTGGGCTATATTACCCGCGAGTGTTCAACAACGAAGGAGGAGAATGTACCGATATATTCTGCTCATATTAGTAGTCTTAGCCACTTTCACCTCGGCCGATGTCCTCTTCTTTGAGGATTTCACCTCGGGGAACCTCGACGGCTGGACCCTGGAGCCCGGCGAGATAGGCCAGCGCTGGATTATCAGCTCCCAGCACTTTTTTACCGGTCCCTTCGGTGTCATCTGCGAGAAGGGCCAGGATCAGGATGAGCGGTTGATTTCGCCGGCCGTCTGCCTCACCTCGGACATCGTCATCAATTTCCACTGGACAACCAGCTACACCTGGTTCGTCTCCCCCCACGACAACGGGGATTACAGCCTGGAGATTCGTGAGGCCGGCGGACCGGGCGAGTGGGTGGAAATCTGGAACGAGGAGGGGTTCGGTCTCTTCGATAACTGGGTTTGGAACGAGAGCGAGATCGGGATAGGCGAATACTGGTGGGGTCACGACGTGCAGTTCGCCTGGCGCATCGTTGCCGATAAGGCCGCCGACGCGTGGCTCGACACGATTACGGTCTCCGACGGCGGTTCGTCGGACGTTCAGGAGACGACCTTCGGAGCGATAAAGGCGACTTTCCGCTGATCGAGGTTTCAGCACGAGGGCGGCTTCGGGCCGCCCTTTTTTAGTGCCCGGTCGTCCGGCTTAGTTTCGACCAGAAGAGGCTCCCGCGTGGTAAAATGAAGCGTTCACTTGAGGCATGGGTCATGAAACTGCTGTCAATGTTGCGCGAGATTCGAGGCGTCTGGTGGCTGGTCATCGCCGTGGAGATCGGCCTGGCCTTCGTCGCGCTCTACGAGCTGGGGGCTTATTCCTTCGACGACGCCTACATCTACCTCTCGGGGGCGCGGCAGCTTTCCAGGGGCGAGCTGCCGAACCCGAGCGCCGGCGACGGAAAGCTCCCCACCAACGCCTTTTCCAGCCACCTCTGGCTCCTCCTGCTGACGCCCGCCTTCTGGCTCAAAATACAACCGCTGGTCTGGGCCAAGGCGCTGGGCTTCCTTTTCCTCCTCCTGTCGGTGTTCCAGGCCGCGGCGATTCTGCGCCGCCTGCGTCCAACCCTTTCCATTGGGTCATCCCTCGCCCTGGCCGGGACCTTCCTCGTATTCACCACCTCGCTCCTGGGGTCGGTGAACGGCCTCGAGACGGCGCTGAACCTCTTCTCCCTCCTTCTTCTGCTCCGCTTCGCGCTCCGGGATTTTCTGAATGACAGGCTCAGCACGGCCCTGGGCCTGGCCGCCGGGTTGCACCTGGTCACCCGGCCCGACGCCTTCCTCGACCTCGCCGTGCTGGGGATCGCCATCGGCTGGTGCTGGGCGTCGAAGCGGTCGCGCATCGGATGGCGCGACGTGCTGCGGGTCAAGCTGGGAGCCCTCCCCGGTCTGGCCTTTTTCGCCGCCGTGGCGCTCGTCTACTGGCAGCTATTGCCCACCAGCGCCGGGGTGAAGGTTCCGCCGCCGGAGGTGATGTTCAGCCTCTGGGGCCTCAAGGAGGGATTATTCCGGGTTCTCTGGGACTTCGTCCGTAGTCCCGGCCTCGCCCTGGTTTACGCCGGCTTCATCTACTTCCTGGTCCGGCGCGCCAAGGAGGGGGAGGACGGGAGCGGTGCCGACCAGGCTCCCCGGCTGACCCCCC
>MFAF01000083.1:1733-4073 GCA_001774505.1 Candidatus Coatesbacteria bacterium RBG_13_66_14
TCGTCGGGCTGGCCCTGGTTCACCTGGGGGTTCTCTTCTTCGCGGGCGACCCCATCGGGGTGGGCCGCCTGTGGCTCCCCTCGGCCGCCACGGCCCTCGTCTGCGCCCTGTCCATGCTTCCCGCCTTCTTCCCCCGGCGCCGGGGGCTGGCCGTCGGCACACTCCTCTTCGGTTTCACCCTCTGGGCCGGGTTTCTGGGCTGGTGGCCCTACGTGGTTTATCACTACAACCACCCCGGTTCGCCCGCGGAGCGGCTTGGGGAGTTCATCGCCGAGATAAAGCTCGAAGACTCCTGGCTCGTGACCATGGACATGGGCGTGGTGCCCTACTTCGGGGACCTGCCCACCATAGATTCCCACGACCGCCCGAAGTGCAACCGCTACCGGGCGTCGAACCCCGGCGACCTGGACTACATCCGGCAAAAGCCGGTGGACTTTGTGGTCCTCATCACACCCGGGCCAGAACCGGATACGGGCTTCATCTACCACGGCGTCAATCAGTATCTCTTCGCCGAGGAGTGGTTCGACGGCTTCCGGGAGGTGCTCGTCGCCGAGTGGCGTCCGCCGGTGAACCTCGATCCGCTACTGACCAACATCGGCCGCTACTTCCACCTCTACGTCTCGGACAGGATCGAGTACGGGATCGGGGAGCCCGCTCTGCTGCTGCGCGGCGTTCCCGAAGCGGGGCCGTGATTCCGGGTCCACGGACGCGTATCCCATGCCGCGGCGGGTTGCGGCGGTTGCTTTTTTATCGGCCACACGGGGACTGAAGGGCGGGATGACCGATGCGCCGCTGGTACATCCTGGTTGCCGTGGTTCTGGTTCAGCTCTGTATAGGCGGGATTTACGCCTGGAGCAACCTGGCGCGCGCACTGACGGACGAGTACGGCCTCTTCGAGTGGCAGGCCCAGCTCATCTTCGGGGTCAACATCGCGGTTTTCGCCCTGACCATGCTCCTGGCGGGACCGCTTCTGGATCGGCGGGGTCCGAGGACGCCCGTCCTTATCGGCGGCGCTCTGTTCACGGCCGGCCTCTTGGTGGCGTCTTTCTCCCAGGGTTGCTTCATCGTGCTCCTGGTCGGGTACGGCGTGGTCGCCGGCGCCGGCATAGGGTTCGTTTACCTGTGCCCGATTTCGACGGCGGCGCGCTGGTTCCCCGAGCGCAAGGGCCTGGTGACCGGCGTGGCCGTCGCCGGTTTCGGAGGGGGGGCCGCCATCCTGTCGGGCCTCATCGAGGTCCTCCTGGGCGCCGGCCTCAACCCCTTGGAGATATTCCTCTGGATCGGGATCATCTACGGCGCCCTCATATTTATAGGCGGATTCGTTCTGGTCAACCCGCCGAACAGCCCGCCGCCGCCGGCGCGTCACGAGATCCCCCGCGTCCGCCGCGACCCGCGGTTCTGGCGTCTCTTCGGGACCATGTTCGCCGGGACCTTCGCGGGCCTGCTGGTAATCGGGAATATCAAGCGCATGGGGCTCTCCGGCGGAGCTGGGGAGCTCATCGCGGCCTCGTCAGTCGCCGCCCTGGCGGTGGGCAACGCGCTGGGTCGCATCGGATGGGGGTTCATCGCCGACCGTTTCGGCCGGGGACCGGCCAGCGTGCTTTCGCTGTCGCTCCTGGCCGTTTCCATCCTCCTGCTGCTGCCCGCCGCCCAAGCCGGTTGGCTCTTCCTCGTCGTGGCAGCCCTGATCGGCATGAACTTCGGGGCGGCCATGGTTCTCTACGCCACGCAGACTTCCGATGTATACCGGCCCGAGAATTTCGGGCGTATATACGCCTTCGTATCGCTGTCCTACGGCCTCTCCGGCACGACGGGCCCCTTCGTCGGGGGGCTGGTTTACGACCTGACCGGCGGGTATTGGCCGGCGGTCATGATCGCGGCCGCCGTCGCCCTGGGGGGCGCCGTTTACTACACCGCCATGGGGCGGGGAATCCGCGGGCGGGCTCTGGACGAATCAGCGGCGGGTTGAGCGGTCGAGGGGGTACGTTGGACATGGAATGGTGGGAGACATTCTTCGACGAAGTCTGGCTCGAGGGGGGCTTCGGTTCCGCGGGCGCCGAGGCTCCGGGGGACGAGATAGACTACCTCTGGCGGCAGCTCGGCCTGCGTCCCGGGTCCAGGCTGGCCGACATCTGTTGCGGCATCGGCCGGCACTCGATCCCCCTGGCGCGCCGGGGGGTGGAGGTCACCGGGGTGGATTTCTGCGCCGATTACCTCGAACGGGCCGAAACGGGCGCCGCCGGCCTGCCGGCGGTCTTCGTCCGCGCCGACATGCGCGATACGGGCTTGGGGGCGGGCGCCTTCGACGCGGTCATAAACATGTGGACCAGCTTCGGCTAC
>MFAF01000083.1:4446-9475 GCA_001774505.1 Candidatus Coatesbacteria bacterium RBG_13_66_14
CCAGCTCGCCGGTCTGGAGGGTCGAGACGCGGCGCCCGGCCAGATCGAAGACGGCCAGGGTCACGTCCTGCTCCTCGGGCAGGGAGAAGGTGAAGTTGACCCTGCCGGAGGCCGGGTTCGGGAAGGGCTTGTCGAGCGACAGGGCCAGCTCGGCGGAGGGATGGTAGGACACCTCGGCGGGACCGTAGGAAACGGTCGTCCCGTCGGACGTGATGCCCTCGATGTAGTAGTCGTAGTCGCCCTCTTCGGGCCGGTCGAGCCAGGCCCCGATTATGCCGCCCCGGAGCGGTTCGGTGTTGAGGCGGAACCTGGAGAGGCCGTCACCCTCCGCGGCGCGGTAGACGTTGAACCCGGCGAAGCCGGAGTCCGCGGTCCATGTCAGCATGACGCCGTCCGATGTGATTTTGGTCTCGATGGCGACCCAGGAGGCGCTCGCCTCGGGTACGCTCACCTGGATGTCGTCCACGTACCAACCCTCGTAGGTGGTGTCGTCGGCGTCGGAGACGAACCGGAAGCGCAGTTGCACCACGGTGTCGGCGTAGGCGGTCAGGTTGAGCGACCATTCCTTCCATGAGTATTGGATGCCGTCGTGTTTCTTGATGAGGATCCAGTCGGCGCCGTTGTTGATTTCAACGTAGCCGATATCGTGGGCGTATTGGAGCTCGTGCCATGTCCAGTAGCGCAGCTCCGCGGCGTCCGGGTCCACGTACACCGGGGGCGAGTAGAGGGAGGCGTTGATGCCGTTACCGTAGTCCTCGGCGCCCAGCCCCCCGCACTTCCACGCATGCGTGGGCGAATGCGAGCGGTAATCATCAATGTGCCACTGATCGTTGTCGCCGGAATGGCTCCAGTACCACTCCCCGCCCTCGACGTCGTCGTCTATCATGTCGGCCGGCGAGAAGAGGGTGAAGAAGAGGTCCTGGGAGTCGAAACCCTGGGATTGCACCGTCAGGGTGAACTCGTATGAGTTGGGGGTCTCGGCCCCGACGCTCACGTCGAAGCCGAAGGTGGACGAAGCGGTGCCGCCGGCGGGAACGGTGCCGAAGTCGCCGTCGCCGTCGGTGATCGTGACGTCGGGGCTGGAGCAGGTGAGGGCGCCCGTGGTGCTCGGTCCGGGGCCCTCTCCGATGTTCTCGATGGTGACCTCGATTTCCACGGACTCACCGGGCTCGATCAGGCCGTCGGAGTCGGTGTCCGCGGTGACGGTCACGCTGTCGAGCTCGAAGTCGGGCTCCTGGGGAGGTGGTTCACCCAGGGATTCCACCGCGGCCAGGACGTCTATACGACCCGAACCGTAGCTGTTGTCCTTGCCCACATCACCGAGGTCAACTGCGGTGTCCTCCAGGATCTGCTTCAGCTCCTCGGGGGTCAGCGTGGGATCGGCGTCCAGAAGGAGGGCGCAGGCGCCGGCGACGTGAGGGGTCGCCATGGAGGTGCCGTTCCACCCGCTCTCATAGGCGGTGTCTGAGGAGATGTAGCAGCTCTTGATGTTTACGCCGGGGGCGGATACGTCGGGCTTGATGCAGTCGTCGTCGCCCCACTCGTCGGTCGGGCCGCGGCTGGAGAAGCCGGCGATGACGTCGTTGATGTCGGTGGCGCCGACGCAGATGACCTCGGGCACGTTGCCGGGTGTGCGCAGGGTTTGCGGGTTGGGGCCTTCGTTGCCGGCCGCGATGACCAGGGCCGTTCCCGCGGCGATGGCGTTCTGGGCGTTGGTGCGCCAGGTGGGCTTATCGGGGTTCCAGGAGTCTATCCAGCCCAGGGAATTGGAGACCACGTCCACGCCCCAATTTACCGCGCCTTGCCAGGAGGCCCAGACGGACAGCTCACCCTGGTGGTTGCCGTACATGTAAAGGCGGTGGGCGCCGTAGGTGAAGTCTGGCGCCACACCGGCCTGGGTGCCGGCGGTGCCGTCGGAGCCGACGCTGCCCGCGCAGTGCGTGCCGTGCTCCTCGCCTCCCTGAAAGTAGGGGTCGGAGTCATTGTCCGCGTAATCGTAGCTGATCGAGGAGTCGTAATGGCTGTAGAGGTCTTGGTGCGTGTAGCGCTGCCCCGTGTCACCGATGACGACGGAGGCGTCTGCGCCGGTGTAACTCAGGTCCCAGACCGCGGGGGCGTTGACCTTATCCACGCCCCAGGCGATCTCGCGGCCGTTGTCGTAAACGGTGATAGGTTCCACGCTTTCCCCGGCCTCGAATCCGAGCCCGATCCACTGCCCCTCGCCGTCGGCGCCGCGGGTGATGCGGGCCACCTCGGGTCGTTGGGCCACTTCGAGGACCGCTTCCGGGGTCAGCTCGGCGTAGACGAAGTTGGAGATCCAGAAAGGCCTGTAGGCGCCCACCGAACCGTCCGCCTGGTTGGCGGCCAGCCACCGAAGCAGGTCCTCCTGCTCGGTTGCGGCCACGCTCTTGAGCCAACTGACGACGGCCGCCCGGGCCTCGTCCTTCGTACGGCCGAGCCAGAGCTGGGCCGTCGTCGCCCGGTCGAGCTGGGTCCGCAGGGTGATATAGCAGGGAAGCAGCTCGCTGTCGGCGCTTGTGGCCATATAGCCCTGGATGTAATCGGTGAGCTTGGCCTCGGGCTCCACGGCGTAGGAGCCGATGGCAAGGGCTAAGACTAACAATACCAATATCTTCCGCATAGAGCCTCCATTGGCGTGGGTTCTTTTTTTGTAAAGGTTGGCCTGCGTGAAGTTACAACCTTCACAGGCTAACCTAGCGGAAAAAATCCAAATTGTCAAATTTATCTTCGCGCGCGAAAGGGCTGATAGTTAGTTTCTTACCAATAAACCATCCCGAGGTCGTCGTGCAGGCATAGTTCTACCCTGCAAGAAGCGTGCGAAAAAGGGGGTGCGGCCCCCTTTTTGTAAACATTCCACGGAGGGCCTAGTCGCCGCCGGCGCTGGCGATGCGTTCCAGCTTGCTCACCAGGGCGGCCGTGTCGGGGTCGTTTTCCACCACATCGCGGATTTTATTGTAGCTGTGGATGACGGTGGAGTGGTCGCGTCCGCCGAACTGGAGCCCGATTTCATGGAGCTTCGCGTCGGTCAGGTTTCGCGCCAGGTACATGGCCACCTGGCGCGGGAATACGACGGACGCGTTGCGCGTTTTGGATAAAAGCTCGCCCAGCGCGACCTCGAAATGGTCGCAGACAACCCGCTGGATCGTCCCGATGGAGACCCGGGGAGTTTCGCGGCCGAGGATGTTGGACAGAACGTCGCGGGCCATCTTGGCGGAGATCGGCTGCTCGCTGATGGCGCTGAAGGCCGAGAGGCGCAGGATCGCCCCCTCGATGGTGCGGATGTTCGACCGCACCCGCTGGGCGATGAGGTCAACCACCTCGTCGGGGAGGCGAATGCCCTCGTTCTCGGCCTTGGCCTGGATGATGGCGATGCGGGTTTCGATGTCCGGCGGCTGGATGTCTATCACCAGGCCCCATTCGAAACGGGTGACCAGCCGCTCGTCGAGCTTGATCTCCGCCGGCGGGCGGTCCGAGGTGAAGACGATCTGCTTCGAGTTGTTGTACAGGGTGTTGAAGGTATGGAAGAGTTCCTCCAGCGTCGCCTCTTTCCCGGCCAGAAACTGGAGGTCGTCTATTAAAAGGATGTCCAGGTTGCGGTACTTGGCCCGCAGGTC
The DNA here is from genome assembly GCA_001774505.1 of Candidatus Coatesbacteria bacterium RBG_13_66_14. Classification (GTDB taxonomy): domain Bacteria; phylum RBG-13-66-14; class RBG-13-66-14; order RBG-13-66-14; family RBG-13-66-14; genus RBG-13-66-14. Next base: position 8,082 of record MFAF01000083.1, read on the forward strand.
CGAGGAGCGGTCATAGCGGATGGCCTCGATGAATTCGTTGGTGAACTCCTCGCTGGTGACGTAGGCGGTCCGCAGCTCCCTGCGCGACTGGAAGGATTCGTGGCCGATGGCGTGGAGGAGGTGGGTCTTGCCCAGCCCCACGCCGGCATAGATGAAGAGCGGATTGTAAATTTGGCCGGGCCGCTCGACGATGGCCTGGGCGGCAGCGTAGGCGGTGGAGTTACCGCGCCCGACGACGAAGCTCTCGAAGGTGTACTTGGGATTGTACGGGTTGCGGGGCGAGATCTGCGTCTTTCCCCCTCCGTTGTTCCGGGCCACCAGGACGACCTCGAGGGCCTGGCCGCTGACGCTCGCGAACTCACCCGCTATCTGTTCGAGGTAGGTCGAACCCAACCAGTCCACGTAGCGCTGGTTGGGCACCTCAAGGGTGACGATATCCTCATTCAAGGACCGGGGCTTGATGAGGGAGATGTAGGATTTGTAATGGTACGGGTCTATTCGGGGTTTCAGGTTTCCGGAGACCTGGGCCCAGAGATCCTTAAGCCGGTCCATGTTCATTTTTCCGTTCGTCGTTTGCCGGTTGACGCCGATTGGGAAACGGTTTGATTGAGAGGGGATTTTTTAAGGCGCGTCACGGAATTTGTCCACAAAAACCGTGGACTTTATTTTTAGGTAACTCGTGGGTTTAGACGGGCCGGGTGCGGAGGCGTGGGGAGTTGTCAACCAAGAGGCACTCTTTATCCACAAGTTGTTAACACCAGACGTAACAGCGATTTATGTTAGCACAGCCGTAAAATCGGCTCAAGGGGGTGAGTGGGGTTTTTTACCCCAGCGGGGGTGTAAGGGCTTGGATTACAACGAGGAAAAAATTTATCGTGAATTTAATCACCAAGGGATACCCCGTGGACGGGTTTTTCATGTGAGCCGGACGCCGCGCCGCCTTTACTCACCCCGTGAAGCGTCGTATAATCCGCCCATGCTGGAATTCTGGCGCCTCCTCTACGACCTCGTTTTCGTTCCGGTCGTCCACCTCGCCGCCCCGGTCGCCACTCTCGCGAGCGCCGCCGCCCGTTCCGGCCTCGCCGCCCGTCGGGGGTGGCGCTCCGGGCTGACGGAGACCGTCGGACGCCTCGGGCGGGGCAAGCCGCGACTGTGGTTCCACTGCGCCTCGCTGGGGGAGTTCGAGCAGGCCAGACCGCTCCTCGCCGAGCTGCGTCGGCGTCACGGCGATCGGTTGATCTTCTATTTGAGCTTCTTCTCCGAGACCGGTCTGCGGCACGGCCGCCACGGGGGTCTGGCCGACCACGCCTTTCTCCTGCCGCTGGATTCGCCGGCGGCGGCGCGGCGGCTACTCGACCTCATCAAGCCACACCTGCTCTGTTTCGTCAAGTTCG
>MFAF01000084.1:0-109 GCA_001774505.1 Candidatus Coatesbacteria bacterium RBG_13_66_14
TGAGCTGGCGGACCAGGAGAAGGGCCCGTAGAGATCACCCTGCTCGACCTCGTAGGCGCCGTCCGAGTCGGGGTCGCTTCCCCCCGGATCGCCGAAGTCGAAGTTGTCA
>MFAF01000084.1:181-6809 GCA_001774505.1 Candidatus Coatesbacteria bacterium RBG_13_66_14
AATCCGAGAACCCCCCGCTTGTCCTCGGCGCCGACGGTCGCGCTGCCGCCGTTGTCATGCGCCGTTCCCGGCACCGTGGTGTCCCGGTAGTTGACCCTCATCTCGTAGGAGGTCATGTTGAGGATGACCTGGAGGCTGACCGTGCCGTCTACCAGGTCCTCGTATCCCCGGATACCCCAGTCTTCCCAGGAGATGATGAAGAGGTTGCCCACGGTGTCGTAGTAGCAGTGGCTGTTCTCGAGCATCACCCCGTCGTCCCAGAAGGGGGTGAAGAACGTGTGGGGGTTGTAGAGGGTACCCTCAGAGGGCAGGGGGCGGTTCGCGTAATCGGCGTACGAGCCGTCGTTGTAGTACTTGCTCTCGAAGCCGACGAGGAAGTTCGTGCTGACGTACGCGGTCGAGTAGGTTCCGCCGCTGCCGAACTTCGTGTTGTCGTAGAACATGAAGTCGCCGGGCAGGGTCAGCGCGACCACGTGGTCGTCGGGACCGCCGAAGTTGATCTCGGTGCCGTCGGTGATGACGTACCAGTTGGTTGACGGACCGCCGCTCTGATCGGGGGCGTTGTCTATGTACGCGTAGTACTCAGGATTCCTCATCGTCTCGAGATTGTCGGAATCCAAGCCGCCGTCGTACTCGGAGCCGAGGTCGTCCCCGCCCTGTATATCATCGTGCCGGGCCAGGAAGCGGTCCAGATTCAGACCGATGAAATCGGGAATCCGGGACGAAACGCTCACGGCCTTATCGGCGCTGATGACGAAGGGGGTTTCGGCGTGCACCGTGCACACCAAGACCATCAAAGAGAGAACCAGCAGGAGTTTCCGCATGAGTCTCCTCCGTGTATGGCTGAAAGTTAATCCTTATGAGTGCGCAAGAGCGTTGCCCTTTGCACCGTAAGGGTGTGCTAAAGAGCTATTATACCTTGGAAACCTTACCATGGACCCCGGGGGGTGTCAAGGGGTTTTCCGGCTTCGCCGGCGCATTTATTCAACCGTGTCGGGAACGCCGTCCTTTCTGCACGGAGGCGCTCAGAAGGGTGAAGCGGTTGATCATCCGGTTGTTCAAATCCTCGGCCCAATAGCGTCCCGGCGAGCGCAAGCCCAACCTGACCGCCAGGGCGCCCACGCCGTCGGTGAGGTACATGCCCGTCCGGGCCACGGCCATGGGGGTTCGACGACTCCACCCCGGCCTCGACGTCACGGCGATTCCATAGGTGTAGCCGGTCTCCCGCAGGGCGGCCATGAGCCGAGCGTCGAAGCGGCCGAAGGGGTAGCTGAAGGCCTCCGGGGCCCGGCCCAGCTCCGCGGTTATCGCCGCGCGGGACTCGCGGAGCTCCCGTTCCAGCTCTGCGTCGTCCAGGGCGGTGAGGTCCCGGTGGGTGACGCCGTGGCTCTCGAACCGGACGAGACCGCCGACGGCCATCTCCCGCGCCTGGGTCCAGCTCAGGTGGCGGAAGGCGCCGCGGGCCAGGGGCTGATCCCAGTCGTTCGACCGCCCCATGTAACCTGTCACCAGAAAAACGGTGGCCGGCAGCCCCAATTCCCTCAACACGGGGCACGCCCCCGTGTACACCGATTCGTAACCGTCGTCGAAGGTGAGCACCACACCGCGTCCCGCGTCTCCCTTGCGCCCGAGGGTGTCCAGGTAATCCGTGAGGTGGAGTACCGGAAGCCCCGAGGAGCGGATGAACTCCATCTGACGCCGGAAAGCCCCCACGGTGAGCCAGGTCCCGCCTAGCTCGGGACGGTTCTGCACCTTGTGGTAGGTCAGGATGACGACCGGCTCGGGGCGCACCGTCCCGTAGCGCCGCCGGTGGTAAAAACGCAGAAAAACGACGAGCGCGAGAAGTCCCGCTCCGAAGGAGAGGACAAACCAATCCGGGGCCGTCACGGCGCTCCGCCGGTGGACAGGGTGAAACGCGCCTCCATCCGCCTCTCCTCGCCGGGCGCCAGACTCAGAGACCAGGCCCAGACGAGCTGAAGCCCCTGCCAGCTCCTCTTTATCCCCGCCTCGGTGCCCTCGACGGTGATCACGGGGGATGACCAGAGGGACGCGGCCGGCTCCGCCTCGCTCGTGACGACGAGTCCCGCCCGGCGGTCGGCCAGCGACCAGGAGGCGACGGACCCGCGCCCGTGGCGCCCGGTGATTTTTTGCGGGACCGGTCCCGAGCTTCCCGTGCTGTGGAAGGTCAACTCGAGGTCGCGGGGACCGCTGGGCGGCGAGGGTGAGGAATCGAGCGCCAGGGTCATCGCGACCGCTTTCGAGCCGGTGTTGACGAGCGTCACCGTACAACCCCAACCGCCACGGACCGGGGAGTACGCGAGCTCGACCCCGACCTTCCCCCCGCCGGGGGATACCGACCCGGTGTAACCGACCCGGGACCCGCGCACCACGGGTCCGGTGAGCTCGGGGAAGAGGGCCACCCCGGTCCCGGCCAGCAGGCGCTCCTTCGCTGCGTTCCCGGGCATGACGACCAGCCGGCAGAACCCGCGTCGGGCCCGGTCCACGGTGAAGCCGCGCTCGTTGCCCCGATGGTACGGCTCGGGGATGCGGGTGAAGCCCCCGGCCAGGCCGGCGGGCGGGGCCTTGGACAGCCAGTCGAGCACCGCCCCCCCGTGATCCAGCACCAGGGTCTGCTCCGGATCGCTCACGACGACCCCGGGGCGGCCGAGCCTCTCGTAATCGCACTCCACTACCCGGCGGCGGGAACCGCGGTCCAGCCGGGCCAGCACCTCGGCCAGACAGCGGTAGCAGTGGTGGCGGAGAAAGTGGTAGTACACCCCCCCGAAGAGGCCGTGCCAGTAGCCGTCGTTCACCGCGGCGGCGTCGAGGAGGTCCAACAGGCGATCCGCCTCGGCGGGCTCCAGGGCGTCTTCCGCGCCGGCGAGGCGGTCTCGGGTGTGGAGATAGGCCAGGTGCAGACGGCCGGCCGCGGGGTACTTCACCAGAAAATTGCGCCAGTGGGTTCCACGGGCGAACCGCTTGACCTCGAGCCGGAGCTCGGGGGCCAGGCCCGCCTTTTCGAGTCGCCCCGGAAGCGACTCCAGGCGGCTCCGGGCCTCCGTGGGAAGCGCCCAGACACCCATCCGGTCGTAGGAGGCCGTGGGAAGGTAGACAAGTCTCCGCGGCGGCTCCTGCTCCAGGGCCTCGGAGAGGAGCACCGTCTCGATCCAGGGCGGGTCGGAAAGCCCGCTCAAGAAACGGGCCATCCACCCGTCGCGGTAGCACAGGTCGTAGGTCGTCCCCCGTCGGGCGGGCCAGAGGCCCATCGTCTCCGCGTCGCTCATCACGACCACGACGGCGCGTCCGGCGGGAGCGATTGGGCGGCAACCCGCAAGGTACTCCACGGTCCGCTCCGGCTCCTCCCAGGGGATGAGGTAGCGGATCGGCTCGTCAATGGGGAAGACCGCCAGGACCTCCCCGTCGTGCTCCGTGGAGAAGATGGAGTGCATCTGAACGGGTCGCCAACCCAGATCGAGGAAATGCCGGTGGTCCAGCAGCGTGTACCTGTACCCGGCCCGCGCCAGGTCGGCGGCCAGCTCCGGCTCCCAGACCCGCTCGGCCAGCCAGGCGCCCCAAGGCCGGCGGCCGAAGAGCTCCTCCACGCGACAAAATAGTCGGGTGAGCTGCCGGTGACGGTCCCCGGCGGGGATCATGGGCAGAATCGGCTCGTAGTAGCCTCCCCCCAGGATCTCCAGCCGACCGACGATGACGAGCGAGCGCAGAAGCTCGATGAACGGGCGCCGGTTTACAAGGAGCCAGTCCAGGAGCGCACCGGAGATGTGGAGGTTGAACTTCAGCCCGCTCGAGGAAAGGGCCTCGACCAGCGGTGAGTAGCTCCGGCGATAGGCATACTCGAAGGTCCCGGGAAAATTACCGACCGGTTGGTGCAGGTGAAAGAGGATCGGCACCAGCAGAGGGGACGAACCGCGCGAGGCGGCGGGGCGGGGGGGCATCAGACGCTACCCTGTGAAAGATCGCCGGGTTGATCGCCGGTGCGCTCCCCGCGGTCGCCCCGTTTGGGCAGAGTGAAGATAAAGCGGCTGCCCTCGCCGAGCTCCGACTCCACCCAGATGCGGCCGTGGTGGCGTTCGATGATGGCCCGGGTCACCGCGAGACCCAGGCCGGTGCCACCGTAGTGGCGGGTGAGCGTCGAGTCCACCTGGTAAAGACGCTCAAAGATGCGCTCGAACTCGACCTCGGGAATGCCTATGCCGGTATCGGCGACCGTGAAGCGGTAGTGATCCTCGGTTTCGGAGCAGGAGACGCTCACCGTACCCTCGCCGATGGTGAACTTGTTCGCGTTCGACAGCAGGTGGGTGAAGACGGCGGATATTTTCGCCACGTCCACGTCGAGGATGATGGGATGTTTGGGGAGATCGAGGACCAGGCTCATCCGCGGGGTGTTTATGTATTTCGACTGCTCGACGAAGAACTCCTCCAGTATTTTGGTCAGGTCGGCGGTGGTGAGCTCCGGGGTGTACTGGCCGGTTTCGATTTTCAACAGGTCCAACAGCTCGATGATCAGGCGGCCGAGGTGGTCGGATTTAGCGATGATGGTTTCCAGGATATCCTGCTGCTTTTCGTTGATTTCGCCGATGACGCTGCCGGCCATGAGCTGGGCGTAGCCCTTGATGACGGTGACCGGGGTGTTGAGCTCGTGGGAGACCATGGAGACGAAGTCGGACTTCATCTTGTCTACCTTCATAAGCTCCTCGTTGGCCAGGGCCAAGGCCAGGGCGCGCTCGCGCAGCTCCTGGTAGAGGTTGATGTTGTGAATCGCCTGGGAAAGCTGATCGGCTACCGTCTCCAGGGCGGAGATATCCGCCGGATCGAAGGCTTCGATCTGCGTCGTTTCTAGGTCGAGCACCCCCTTGACCTCCCCCTCGACGAGGAGGGGGATCGCGAGCTCCGCACCTATTTCAAAGATGCCGGCGGGCATGATGTAGTGGGGATCTTTCGAGGTGTCGGGGACGTAGCGGGTGACGCCGGACCGGGCCGTCCACCCCACGACGCCTTCGGTGACGGGGACCCGGTAACCCCTACCGACCAGTACGTCGAAGATGCCCGATTGGGCCTCCAGGACGAGTTCGCCCGCCTCGGCGTCCAGCATGAAGAGGGCGACATTGTCGTAACCCAGGGACTGATGGATGGCGTTCACCGTTTCACGGAACAGGGGGTCCAGGTCGAAGGATGACAGCGCCAGCCGCCCGAGGGTGTTGATGATTTTGAGCTGCTCCTGTCTCCGCAGGAGCTCACGCTCGGCCTCCTTCGCGGCGGTGATGTCGCGCAGGGACCCCTGGTAACGGATGTACCCCCCGTCCACGGCCAGGTCGAGATCCGTCTTGGGGTCCATCACCTCCCGCAGCTCGCCGGTGCCCCCATCGTGGATGGATGAAAACCCCAGTTCCTCGCCGGTCATGTGCCGGGGGAAGGCCTTGGCCTCGACGCTCATGGCGACGATGCGCGAGGGTCTGGAGCGCGATTGCAGGTGGAACTCCAGCTCCTGGCGCCCCAGGCCCGAGCGCACCCTCTCGAAGGCACGCTCCACCGCGGCCCGCCAGTCGGGCATCACGAGGTCCAGAAAGCTCGTCCCGGCGAAGTCCCCCCCCGGCTCACCGACCAGCGTGGAGAACTGGCGATTGAAGGCCTTGACCTCCAGCTCCTCGTCGAGGACGAAGAGCGCGTCGGTGGCGTCCCGGAAGAGGTTGCGGTAATCGTTCTGCGAGCGCTCCAGCTCCCAACGCAGCTTGGACGTGGTGATCGCCTGGGCCGCCAGATAGGCGAAGGATTCCAGCGGCTGTATCGTCGCCTCGGTGGGCGCGAGCCCGTCCCGGGGGTCGTCCAACGATATGATTCCCAGCATCCCCGTGGGCCCCTCGAGAGGCACGAAGAAGAAATCGTTGGGGTCCCAGTCTATAAATTCTTCCCGGGTGCGGGTCGAGGTCAGTCCCTGCTCTCCGATGGTCCCTTGGACCAGCGCCGCGGGAAGGTAGTACGAGCGGCTGATTTTATTGGCGTTCGCCTTTATCCTCTCCACATCCTCCAGGCTGAACGGCCGCCTCGACCTGAGCTCGTCTATCTCCTCCTGCGTCAGCTTGGAGAACGCCACCCTCCTCATTCCCTCCCCCTCGACGAGGGAAAGGACCGCTCGCGAGAACGTCGAGTGAGTGGTGATTGCGTCCACGATGGTCTGCCCGATCGCGTAAAAATTCTTCTGGACGACGATCTCGGCGCCGATGCGCGAGAAGGCCCTCAGCCGCCCGTACGCCTGGTCCAGCTCCTCGAGCGTTTTCTTCTGGTGTTCGATGTTGCGCGCGCCCTGTATCGCCTGGGCCAGGTTCGCGGCGAAGGTCTCGTAGAGCTCCAGGGGGATCCCTCCCCTGGACGGCAGGAACACCGCCACACCCTCGAAGTGGTCCGCGACTTTAAGGGGGGATACGACGAGCTCCGCTATCCCGACCTCCAGGGCCGACTTGAGGGCTTCGTCCCACAAGGGTTTGAGCTCGCCGAAAATCCGTGTACCACCCCCGTTCTCCCCGGCCTCCCTGTCACGAGATCCTTTAAGGTTCTCGTGACCCAGACGCAGGGAATGCCCCGTCGTCTTCATCCGCTCCACAACGTCGTCCAT
>MFAF01000084.1:6816-6916 GCA_001774505.1 Candidatus Coatesbacteria bacterium RBG_13_66_14
GGGAGCGATTCGACAGCGAAGAGGGGGTTGCCGCGGGACTTGGCACCCTTGCCGCCGGGGCCTCTTTTCCGGCTCAAAGCCCGCTCGAGCTCGTCAGAGA
>MFAF01000085.1:0-2196 GCA_001774505.1 Candidatus Coatesbacteria bacterium RBG_13_66_14
GATCTACGAGGGCACGAACCAGATACAGCGCCTGGTCATCGCCACCAGCATGATAAAGGAGCTGGTCTCCAAGAGGTGACCTCTCTCCCGGCGGCTACTCCGGCAAAGCGGCTAACGCTGTTTTTCATCACGCCACCATCGGACGGTACTACGAGAACTGGATTTTCACAAACCCATCCGTTCCCCCACAACACAAAGAACCGGCGGCCCGTATAACCCGTCGCCCACATTCGCACCTCTCTCACAAATCAGGCTCCCCGTGTACCGCCTACACACGTTGTCCCACACACCGGCCCCAAGCCAAAAGTGAACGAGTGATTACCCACCGCCGAGACGGCACGACCCTTTTACTAGGTATCCACTACTCACGGCTGCTATTGAACAAACAAAAAATGAGGGAACATATCAGTAGGAGTAGGGGTGTGGAAACGGTGGACAACCGTGTGGGGACACGCGGGGATGAAGCGGTAACAGTCTTCCGTGCGTTTGGGGGACGTGCAAAGCGGGGTGGACGAGAAACAGGGGAATTTCTGTACGAGTGCGTTAATTTTTCGGGGGTTGCGCCGGTGTGCGCCGGTGTTGAAAACTTGTTGACAAATGTTGATGGGTGGGTCAGATTGAAAGAGTGACCGAGGTATAAACAAAGGGTGTATCGTAATTAACATTCAATCCCGGCCTCCTCAACAATTCCCCTATAGAGTATGTGGTTTTGTTAACTCACGTACTTTTTACAAGTTGCATGTCGGGTTGAATCCATAAGTTGGAGTTTCCGTTGCGGAAGCGGAAAAAAGCCCCCAACATTTGTTAACGGGAGGGAACCGGATGGGATACGAGTTTCTCCGCCTGGAGAAGAAGGGCGTCCAGGGCGGGCTTCCCTACTTCGAACTGGTCATTGACCGCCCGAAGATGAACGCCCTGAACCGGGAGCTCCTGGCCGAGCTCTCGGCCTGCCTGGACGGCCTGGCCGGCGAAAGGCTCTCCGCCCTGATAGTGACCGGCGCCGGACGGGCCTTCGTGGCGGGGGCCGACATCGCCGCCATGAGTGCCATGACCAAGAAGCAGGCCGAGGAATTCAGCCTCCTGGGCCAGGGGGTTTTCGTAAAACTCGAGGCGCTGCCCTGCGTGACCATCGCCGCGGTGAACGGCTACGCCCTGGGCGGCGGCTGCGAGCTGGCGCTGGCCTGCGACCTGCGCATCGCCTCCGCGGAGGCGCAGATGGGGCAGCCCGAGGTGAAGCTGGGGCTCATCCCCGGCTTCGGCGGCACCCAGCGGCTGGCGCGCATCGTCGGCATGGGAAAGGCCCTGGAGATGATCCTGCTCGGCGAGAACTGCACCGCCGAGGAGTGCCTGAAAATGGGGCTGGTCAACGCCGTGGTGCCGGCGGAGGAGCTTCTGCCGAAGGCCCGGGCGTGGGCGGAAGCCGCGGCGGCGCGGGGGCCGGTGAGCGTGGCCGCCGCCAAGCGGACGATGCACTCCGGCCTCTGGGGCGACCTGTCGCGCGCGTTCGGGGACGAGGCGTCCGCCTTCGGCGCGCTCTTCGAGGAGCGCGAGGCCACCGAGGGTATGACGGCCTTTGTCGAGCGCCGTCCGGCGAAGTTCGTCGAGTGACGTGGAAATCGCCTGGGTCTGCCTGGATTTCGGCGGCGTGCTGAACGACGACCGCGCGGCGCGGGGCGCCATGGTCGCCGTCCTGGCCCAAATCGTCGGCGTGACGGTGGAGGAAGCCTGGGAGGCCAGGCGGAAGCGGAAGTCCATCCTCGAGACGCTGGAGTTCTACGCCCCCGACGCTGAAGGCTTCGCCGAGCTGCGGGGGCGCTTCGAGGAGAGGGTGCGGGAAACACCCGGGGCCATGGGGGCGCCGCCCTACCCGGACGTCCCGCCCGCGCTGGAACGGATGAAACGAAAATACCGCCTCGCCCTGGCCAGCAACACCGTGGGGACCGCGCGGCCCTGGCTGGCCCGGCACGGGCTGACAAAATATTTCAGCCTCCTGTTCCTCTCCAACGAGGCGGGTTGCCGCAAGCCGCAGCCGGAGTTCTTTGGAAAATTGATCGCGGCCTGCGGAACCGGGCCGGGTGAGATGCTCATGGTCGGCGATCGGACGGACACGGACCTGGCGCCGGCGCTTTTTTCCGGGATGCGGGCGGCGCTCGTCCGCCGCTTCCCCCGGCCGCTGCCGGGCTACGAGGAAATTAA
>MFAF01000085.1:2499-6111 GCA_001774505.1 Candidatus Coatesbacteria bacterium RBG_13_66_14
CCGGCGCTCCCGCCTCGGAGGTCCGTTGGCCGTATCCGGTAAAAAACTGCGCGAGCTGGTCCCGACGTTGCGGGCCGACGAGGGCCGTCTCCACGATTACATCAACGAGGCAGTAAAAGGGGCGGTAGAGGCTAAAATAAAGCACAACGCCTACATCAGCCTCGTTGACGCCGATCGGTTGGACGACCGGCTCCGCGAGCTGACCTCCCTCCCCGACAAAAAAAAGGCGAAGCTCCCGCTCTACGGCGTCCCCCTGGCCGTCAAGGACAACATCTGCTGGAAGGGCGCCCCGACAACCTGCGCCAGCAAAATCCTCGCAAATTACCGCCCGACCTACACCGCCACCGTCGTCGAGCGGCTGGAGGCCGCCGGGGCCGTCGTCCTCGGCAAGACCAACCTCGACGAGTTCGCCTTCGGCAGCTCCAACGAGACCAGCGCCTTCGGGCCGGTCACCCACCCCCGCGACCCGTCGCGCATCCCCGGCGGCTCCTCGGGGGGGAGCGCCGTGGCGGTGGCCGCCGGCTCCGTGCCGCTGGCCCTGGGCTCCGACACCGGCGGGAGCACGCGCCAGCCCGCGGCCTTCTGCGGCGTCTACGGCCTCAAGCCCACCTACGGCCGACTTTCCCGCCACGGCCTGGTGGCCTTCGCCAGCTCCATGGACCAGATAGGCCTCTTCGCGAAAAATCCCGACGACTTGCGCCTGGCCTTCGAAGCTTGCGCTGGTCCCGACTCCGCGGACGCGACCAGCGCCGTCCCGCCCGAAATTTTTCCCGAAAACTTCGACCCCTGCGCCGGGTTTGCCGTGGGGTACGTCCGCGAGCACCGGGTGGCGGAGGGTGTCCAGCCCGAGGTGGCCAAAAGCTTCGACCGCCTCCTGGAAAAATTCGCCCTCATGGGCTGCCGCGTCGTCGAGGTCTCCCTCCCCTCCGGCGTCCACTCCATCGCCGTCTACGTCCTAACCGCCCTGGCCGAGGCCTCGGCCAACCTGGCCCGCTTCGACGGGGTGAACTACGGCGTCCGCGTGGAGGATATGCCGGACGACGCGGTCTTCGGCCCCCGCGCCGACCGCCTGTTGCGCATGTACGCCGCCACCAGGGGGCTGGGCTTCGGCGACGAGGTCAAGCGGCGGATCATGCTCGGCACCTTCGCCTTGGCCGAGGGGTACTACGACGCGTACTATCTGCGGGCCCAGCGCGTGCGGACGAAGATCCGCCGGGAGCTGGACGAGGCCTTTTCCAAGGTCGGCCTAGTAGTCTCCCCCACCTTCCCCACCACCGCTTTTAAATTGGGCGAGATTTCCGGCAAGCCGCTGGCGACCTTCCTGGGCGACATGTTCACCAACCCGGCGAACCTGGCCGGCCTGCCGGCGCTTTCGGTCCCCTGGGGCGAGGATTTTTCCGGGCTGCCCATCGGGATGCAGCTCATGGGGCCGGCGTTCAGCGAGGAGCGCCTGTTCACCGCCGCCGAGGCCCTGGCCGCCGTTGCGGGCTAATGGCATCGCGGGTGAGGGTTGCAGCGGCCCCTCCCCCCCTTTGGGGGGGAGGTTCGCCTGCGGGGCCCGCGAAGGGACCGCCCTGCATTTAAAAAACGGGCGAACCTAAACGGCGCGCCGTCGGTCCGCCCCTACGTCATCGCACATCAGTACACAGGCCACGCCCGTAAAAACCGGCCGGACGCGCCCTACTGCATCCCGTCAATCCACTTGGCCCAGGCGTCGCCGTTGTGCGTGTAAACCGCCCCGGAGCCGTCCAGGGCGTACACGATCCAGTAGCCGTCGTTGGAGTCGTAGAAGCAGCTCAAACGGTAGGGTCCCTCGCCGCCGCACTTCTCCCCCGCCGCCTCCCAGGTGTCGCCCTGGACGTAGAGCTGCCCCTCGGAGTTCAGCGCGTAGAAGAGGTAGGCGTCGTAAGTGGGGTCGAAGAAGCCGGAGATGTCGAAGGGCGCCTTGCCGGGGATGTTGACGCCCCCGTCCTCCCAGTCCTCGACCCGGGCGTTGAACACGCGGCCGGCGGAGTCTATGCACTTTAAAATCCACAGGTCGTCGGTGGTGTCGTGGAAGCCGGTGACGGCGTAGGGCCCCTTGCCCAGGCAGGGCGCGCCGTCCACGCTCCAGTTCTCGCCGTCGAAGTAGAAGAGCCCGCCGTCGGCCGACATGGCGTAGAAAATCGCCGTGTAGAGCTCGGAGTCGTAGAAGCAGGTGAGGGTGAACGGCGGCACGCCGTAGAGCCTTCCGCCCACGATGGACCACTCCTCGCGCCCCGAGAGCCAGAGCTGGCCGTCGGAGTCCAGGGTGGCCACGATCCAGTCGTCCGCGCCGGCGTCGTAGCAGGCGCCCAGGCTGTAGGGGGCCTTGCCGGGGCAGACCAGCCCGTCCTTCGCCCAGCCTTCCCCCGACGCGGTCCAGAGCTGGCCGTCGGAGTCTATGGCGAAGAGGTAGTAGTCGTCGTACACCGAGTCGAAGAAGGCGGCGAAGGAGAGCTCGGGCTTGCAGCCGACGGTGAAGACCAGGACGGCGAGACCCGCGATAATGAAGAGCTTTTTCAGGTGTTTCATGGGGCGCTCCGGCTTGGGTTTCTATTTTTTTCACTATAACCGAGACCCCCCGCCCGAGTCAATTCCGTCGAACGGGAAGCCGGTCCTCTCCGCGCGGCTCGGGGCGTAAATAAAGGGTAAAGACTCGGCCCACCCGCGAAACCGCGCGTCCCGCGGTCCTTCACGTAGGTCGCCCCTGAAACAGGGGAGGGTCAATACCCCTCACCCGCCGTTCGGTTTTACGCTTTTTCATGAAAAAGGGGAGGGGCCAAGCCCCTCCCCCGTGCGTCCGCGTTTCCCGCGGTCCTTCCGTCTGATTGCAAATAAAAGGGGGGAGGCTTAACCTCCCGCCGAGTGTCCGCGAACTTCGCGGCGATCCCACATATAAAAGGGGGGAGGCTTAACCTCCCGCCCGTGCGTTTGGTTTTGCGCTTTTTCATGAAAAAGGGGAGAGGCCAAGCCCCTCCCCCGTGCGTTTGGTTTTGCGCTTCTTAGCGGTCGTATCTGGACTCGCGCGGTTTTCTCTCGCTCGCCTCATCCACGCGGATGGTCCGGCCGTCGAGCTCGGTACCATTCATCTCGGATATGGCGTTTCTCCCCGCCTCGTCGTCGGCAAAAGTCACAAACCCAAAGCCCCGGGACCGACCGGAATCACGCTCGGTGATTACCTTGGCCTCGACTACCTCACCGAAGCGCTTGAACGCATCGCGAAGCGTCTGATCAGTAGTGTCCCAGCTCAAGCTCCCTACGAACAGCTTCACTCTCGAACCTCGTTTCTTATGGCGCCTCGTGGGCGCTCCATATTGGAGGGATACCCCTCCATCCACAGAACGGCGGAAGGCCGTTCCCGTTACAACCCCGGCCAAGATGCGACCGGAGCGGGTGCACAATAGCACAGACTAATCGTTTTGTAAACAAATAATTTATTAAAAGGGCGTCGGATGCCCCGATCGCCCCGTCCGGGCGCTTGACCCCCGCCCCTGAAATTTCGATAAACGCCGCCCGGTTCGGCCGTTCGGCATCGCAATCCGTCAGTCGCGGGTCGTGGTGAGGGGTGAAGCGGCGGGGGACGGAGACCCC
>MFAF01000085.1:6203-6297 GCA_001774505.1 Candidatus Coatesbacteria bacterium RBG_13_66_14
GCCGTCAATGACGTAGAAGAGGTAGGCGTCGGCCACGACGTCGTGGAAGCCGGTGATGCGGAAGGGACCCTTCGCGGTGAACGGCGTGCCCGAG
>MFAF01000086.1:0-306 GCA_001774505.1 Candidatus Coatesbacteria bacterium RBG_13_66_14
CCCCCTCGAAAACCGTCGCCACCCGCCGCCCGGAGAGGTCGTATAGCGATATACTTATACGGCCGTCCTTGGGCAGCGTGTAGTCAACGGTGAACGAGCCGCTCGACGGGCTGGGATACACGGATAGTGCAAGCTCCCGTGCAGCTCCGGGGAAGGTCACCGCCTCCGACGGGCCGAAGCGGCTCACCGTCCCGTCCTCCTCTACCGCCTCCAACCAATAGCAATACTCGACTCCCGCGTCCACTTTCGTATCCAGCCAGCGGATAGCCACACCCGGCAGCGCCCCGGAAACTGCCACGGGCTCAC
>MFAF01000086.1:322-3982 GCA_001774505.1 Candidatus Coatesbacteria bacterium RBG_13_66_14
CTGCATCCACCCACGTCGCCGTCCGAGTCAACGGTCTCTATCCACCAGGCGGAACCGTTCCAGTACGCGTATTTGAGAGCTCCAAAGCTGCCATCGCGATACGAGATATGAGGGTTATCGGAGTCATCCAGCGCCAGGGAAGTGTACCAGCCCACGTACCACTCCGAATCCACGGTCTCAGTCTGCCAGGCGACGCCATCCCAGTGGGCATACTTGAGGTCCCAATTGCCGAAGGTGCTATCAAAGTACGAGATATGGGCGTGACCGGAGGAATCCAGCGCCAGGGAGGTGTACAAGCCCACATAACCCGTAAAATCCACGGTCTCTATGCGCCAGCTCGCGTCGTCCCAATAGGCGTATTTGAGATCTGAGTAGAGGTGATCAAAATAAGAGATGTGGGGGTAGCCGGAGTCATCCAGCGCCAGGGAGGTGTAGAGGCCCACAGCACCCAGCGTGTCAACGACCTCTATCTGCCAGCTCGAACCATCCCAATGGGCGTATTTGAGGCCGGTGCCGGTTTGATCGAAATACGAGATGTGGGGGTAGTTTGAAGAGTCCAGCGCCAGGGAGGTGTACATGCCCACGTACCCTTCCGAGTCCACGGTCTCTATCTGCCAGGTGCCGCCGTCCCAGCGGGCGTATTTGAGATTATTGTTGGGAGTGTGATCGTAAAACGAGATGTGGGGGTAGTCGGAGTCATCCAGTGCCAGGGAGCAGTACACATACCCTGCGAGGTTCGATTCCACTGTCTCCATCTGCCAGGTGTCGCCGTCCCAGTGGGCGTATTTGAGATCACCTTCGGCGTTGCCGCCCGGCATATAGGCACCCTCGAAATATGATATATGGGGGTAGCCGGAGGAGTCCAACGCCAGGGAGGTGTCCCGGTCCACATGACTTTCAGAATCCACCGTTTCGATGTGCCACTCGCCGGCGGAGGCCGCGCCGGCCAGCGCCAGCGCGAAAACCACGCACAAAATCCTTTTCATTTCAATCTCCTCCACCCTGCGCCCACCCCGCCGACGGGTTTAAACCTGAAGCCGGAAAAACCCCACCCTTACTATACACCTTTTTCGGCCCCGGCGCAAAAAAACCCGGCCCCGCTTGCGGGGGCCCATTTTTTATGCTAGGTTCGCCCGTGAGAGGTTATTCAAGGCTACAATGGGGCGATTGCGTTCACAAGGCGCCCCCTCCTGGAGGAACCATGCGGAAGCTTTTTGCAATCCTTCTCGTCGTCGCCCTCGTCGTCCCCGCGGCGGCCAAGACCCAGCTCGTCCGCTGCTACCTCACCCGGGAGCTGCACTCCAGCGTGCCCTGGGGCCTGTTTGACGTGGCGGGGTGGGTGCCCGGCGTGGCGGCGGACGTCCTCGTGGACGAGGCCGAACGCGAGCAGCTCTACTACTACGGCCTCACCGAGCAGGACGTGCTCATAGACGACGTGGAGGCGGCCACGCGCGCCTTCTGGGAGGAGCAGGCCAACATCCCCGACCCCGACCAGTACCATTCCTACGACCAGATGCTGGCGATGATGCAGACGCTGGCGGCCGACTACCCGGCCATCTGCGAGCTGCACGACCTCTCCACGGAGACCGGTGTCGGCCCGACCTATGACGGCATGTACCTCTGGGGGCTGAAAATCTCCGACAACGTCGCCACCGACGAGCCCGACGAGGCCGACGTCATGTTCAACGGCCTGCACCACGCCCGGGAGATAACCACCCACGAGGTGGTGTACCTCTTCGCCCTGTACCTCCTGGAGAACTACGGCCTCGACGAGACGGTGACGGAAATCGTGGACGGCCGCGAGGTGTGGCTCGTGCCCATAGTGAACCCGGACGGCTACCAGTACGTGCGGGATTACTACGACATGTGGCGCAAGAACCGGCGCGACAACGGCGGCGGCATCTTCGGCGTGGACGTCAACCGCAACTACACCTACAAGTGGGGCTACGACAACTACGGCTCGAGCCCGAACCCGAGCTCGGATACCTACCGCGGCCCGTCGGCGGGCTCCGAGCCGGAGAACCAAGTGATGATGCAGTTCTACGCCGCGCAGTCCGATTACGGCAACCCCGTCGTCGCCGCCATCAACTTCCACACCTACTCCCAACTCGTCCTCTACCCCTGGGGCTACATAGACGACGTGACCGAGCACAACTACATCTACGCCCCCATGGCCGAGCTGTTCGCCGGCTACAACGGCTACACCGCCCAGCCCTCCTACGCGCTGTACAACACCAACGGCGACGCCTGCGACTGGTCGTACGGGAGCCACCTGGGCGACGGCGACGGCCTGTTGGCGGAGCCTCTCTACGGCTTCACCTTCGAGATGGGCACGGAGTTCCAGCCGCCCTTCAGCGTCGTGCAGGAGCAGTTCGACGAGAACCTGCCGGCGATGCTGGACATGTGCCTTTTGGCTGCAAACCCGGAGATGATCTGCCCCCTGCCGGCCCCGGTGATTGACGCCATGGACACCGACGACGACGGCGATTACACGGTGAGCTGGACCATGCCGGAGTACGAGCACGGCGTGCTGGAGTACTACCGGCTCGACGAGATGACCGGCTACGAGCGGACCGGCGACGGCGCCGAGGACGGCCTGGGCAACTGGGACAACCTCAACTTCGAGCAGTCCGCCTCCAGCCCCCACGAGGGGAGCTACTGCTTCTGGTCCGGGGACGGGGACAGCTACGGCGCGCGGATGACGTCCCTCGGGCCGCTCTCGGTCGCCCCGGACGACGAGCTCACCTACTGGACCCGGTACAACATCGAGACCGGCTACGACTACGCCTACGTCGAGGCCTCGGAGGACGGCGTCGTCTGGAACCGCCTGCGCATGTTCTCCGGCTACCTCGCCAACTGGCAAGAATACACGCACTCCCTGGACGCCTACGCGGACGGCTCGTGCTACATCCGCTTCCGCTATGTCACCGATACCTACACCCACTCGGGCGGCATCTACTTCGACGACATCTACCCCGTGGACACCTACGCCGTGATAACCACCCTGGGCGACGACCTGATCGAGACCACCTTCGACGTGGAGGGGCGCGACCCCGACACCTACTACTACCGCGTCCGGGGCGGGAACGACTTCAGTTGGGGGGCCTGGAGCGCCGTGGAGGACGTGGACGTTCTGCCGACGAGCGCCCTGGTCGCCGATTTCCAGTACGACGACGTCTCGGACGGCATCCTGTTATCGTGGACGCCGGGGGAGGGCTTCGCCGGGGCGAACCTCCTGCGGGAGCGGGACGGCGAGCGGGCGCGGCTCAACGAGCGGCTCCTGGCCGCGGACGCCTCGCGCTGGCTGGTAACCGACCCGGCCCTGGGCGACCGCTACTACCTCGAGGTGGTGGACTCATCCGGCCGGACGGTGACCTTCGGCCCGCTGACGATACACGAGCTGCCGGGCGGCTACGTGCGGACGGTGCTTGACGCCCCGTACCCGAACCCGGCCCGCGAGTCGGCCACCCTCTCCTACTCCGTCTCGCCGGCCGACGCCGGCAAGGCGCTGGAGATAGCCGTTTACGACCTCTCCGGCCGCCGGGTGGAGACCCTGGCCCGGGGCGTCGCCGAGGGCGGCAGCCACCTGATCGTCTGGGACGTCTCCGACGCCGGGACGGGGGTCTACTTCATCCGCATGAGTGTGGGCGAGGAGCGCCA
>MFAF01000086.1:3992-4149 GCA_001774505.1 Candidatus Coatesbacteria bacterium RBG_13_66_14
CTGGTCATCGCCAGGTAAATTGAAGGCGCGAAGTTGAAGGGGGCGCCGCGCGGCGTCCCCTTTTTCTACAGGGGGGGCTGGGGCCGGGGTGAGTGTAAAAGCGGCGGGGACTAAAGTCCCCGCCCTACATTTGGGTTCGCTGGCTGTCGGGCGGCCC
>MFAF01000086.1:4204-4410 GCA_001774505.1 Candidatus Coatesbacteria bacterium RBG_13_66_14
TAATCAATCGTGAACGAACCGCTCGCCGGGCTGGGATACACCGATAACGTGATTTCGCGTAATGACCCGGGGAAGGTCACCGCCTCCGACGGGCCGAAGCGCGAGACAGTCCCGTCCTCTTCTATTGCCTCCAGCCAGTAGCGGTACTCGCCTCCCGCTTCCACATCCGCATCCAGCCAGCGGGTCGCAGAACCTGGGAGCATCCC
>MFAF01000086.1:4417-5157 GCA_001774505.1 Candidatus Coatesbacteria bacterium RBG_13_66_14
CTAACGCGAGTGAAGTGTGACTACCTGCGTAAGTACTGTCTGAGTACACGATTTCAATTAGCCATTCGTAGCCATCCCAATGTGCATATTTGAGGTAATGGCACATTTGGTTAAAATAAGAGATGTGAGGATGGTCGGAGGAGTCCAGCGCCAGAGAGGTATACATACCAGTGTCATAGTCTGAGTCTACGGTTTCTTCATGCCAGTCTGAGCCGTCCCAGTAGGCGTATTTTAGAATTGTGTTGTCATATTCATAATATGATATATGAGGGTAATTATAGGAATCCAACGCCAGGGAGGTGTAAAGACCTGTATCACCCGCGCCCACTGTTTCTAATTGCCAATTATCACCGTTCAAATGAGCGTATTTAAGCGTATTATTGCCTAAATATGAGATATGTGGGTAGCCGGATAAGTCCAACACCAATGAGTTGTAAGCGCCCGCGTGTTCCGAATCCACGATCTCAATCTGCCAGTCGACGCCGTCCCAGTAAGCGTACATGAGGTCATCGGTATCATCGTCGAAATATGAAATGTGTGGATAATCGGAGGAATCCAGCTCCAGGGAGGTGTACAAGCCTACACTTCCCTCCGAGTCAATAGTCTCTATTTGCCAAGCGCTACCGTTCCAACATGCATATTTTAAATCCCAGTTACCGTAGTATGAGATGCGGGGATAATCGGAGACGTCAAGCTCCAGGGAGGTATACCCCAACGATATGCCTAAATCTGTATCCACG
>MFAF01000086.1:5193-5512 GCA_001774505.1 Candidatus Coatesbacteria bacterium RBG_13_66_14
TATTTGAGGTTACAAGCGGGATAACTGTCGACGTACGAGATATGAGGGTACCCGGAGGAGTCCAACGCCAGGGAGGTATCCCGGCCCACATCATCGTCGTCCACAACTTCGATGTGCCACTCGCCGGCCCAGGCCGCGCCGACGAAAATCATCATTAAAACCGCGCAAACCGCCCGCTTCATCGTAACCTCCACCTTATTTCAACGCCGCAACCCGTCGCTCGACCACCGGCCAAGGGAAGAGCCAACCTCGATTTTACGGTAAACCTTCGCCGCCCGGTTGTCAAGGCGGGGGAGTCGGAGCCATTCCCGAGTTGACA
>MFAF01000087.1:0-196 GCA_001774505.1 Candidatus Coatesbacteria bacterium RBG_13_66_14
CTCGATAATTGCGACGCCCTGGTCTGCGTGGACTTCGCCGGGTTCAACAAGCTGCTGGCGCGGCGGGCCCGGCGGCGCGGCGTCCCCGTCGTCTACTACATCTGCCCCAAGGTCTGGGCCTGGTGGCCCTGGCGGGCGGCGGGGCTGGCCAAGCTCTGCGAGGCGATGCTGGTCATCTTCGACTTCGAGGAAAAAC
>MFAF01000087.1:243-328 GCA_001774505.1 Candidatus Coatesbacteria bacterium RBG_13_66_14
CTGGACTACCTCCCCGCCCCGGCGCCCCCCGGCGACGCGGGGCGCGTCGCCCTCCTGCCGGGGAGCCGGCCCGGGGAACTGGAGA
>MFAF01000087.1:336-10048 GCA_001774505.1 Candidatus Coatesbacteria bacterium RBG_13_66_14
CCGGTGATGCTCGGCGCGGCGGAAATCCTGAAAAGGCGCGACCCCGCGCTCCGCTTCGTCCTCCCCAGCGCCACGGACGAGATTCGTGAGCTGACGGCGGCGCGGCTCGATAAGCTCGACACGGGACGCCTCGTCGAGCGTGTCACGGGAAATTTCCACGCCGAGCTGGCCCGGTGCGGCCTGGCCCTCGTTGCCTCCGGGACCGCCAGCCTCGAGGTCGCCTGCCTGGGAATACCCCAGGTGCTGGTTTACAAAACCGGTCTGCCGACTTACCTCTTCGGCCGGGCCGTGATCCGCCGCCCGTGGATCGGCCTGTCCAACCTGGTGGCGGGAAGGGAAATCGTGCCGGAGCTTTTGCAGTCGCGGCTGACGCCGTCGGGCCTGGCCGGGGAGGCGTGGGCGCTGCTGACCGATGGTTGTCTTTGTGAGCGCCAGCGGGAGGCCGGCCTGGAGGTGCGGGATCGTCTGGGGGGCGGCGGCGCGGCGGGGCGCGCGGCGGGGGAAATTTCTCTTCTCCTGGAGGGGCGCCGTGGCTGAAAAACACGGCCCGTCGCTGCGGCGCTTCTTCCGGGAGATGCTCACCCAG
This sequence comes from Candidatus Coatesbacteria bacterium RBG_13_66_14, assembly GCA_001774505.1. Lineage (GTDB taxonomy): Bacteria > RBG-13-66-14 > RBG-13-66-14 > RBG-13-66-14 > RBG-13-66-14 > RBG-13-66-14. The sequence continues at coordinate 923 of MFAF01000087.1, forward strand.
TGGCCTCTCATCGCCCTGGGCGGGACGTTGAATCTGGTGGGTTCGGCCGCCGAGGGGGGGCTGCCCTGGCTGGCCGGGATGTTCATAGACCGGCTGGCCGCCCCGAACCCCGGCCTGGACCGGTTCCTCGCCGGCCTGGGGCTCGGCGCCGGGGCGGCGGACTGGCTCCTCCCGCTGGGCATGGCGGTTTCTTTGGCGCTCAACGCCCTGCTGGTTTTCGGCGGGGGCTACGCGATCCAGTACACCGGGCAGCGGCTGACCTTCGACCTGCGCCGGCGCTTCTACGACCACCTCCTGGCCCTGGACGCGGGATTCCACGCCCGTGCCGGCTCCAGCGACCCGCTGACGCGCCTGGTCCACGACGTCAACGCCCTCTCGAACTCGGTCTACGCGGTGAAGGAATTCGTCACCGCGGCGGCCGGCTCCCTGGTGCTCGTGGGGCTGATCCTGGCGCGGCACTGGCGCCTGGCCCTGGTCACGCTCGTCATCCTGCCGCCGGTCATCATCGCGCTGAACCTCCTGGGGCGGCTGGTGCGCCGGCACACCCACACCGTGCGCCGGGCGGAAAGTTCGCTCCTGGCCCGGCTGCGGCAGAGCCTGGAGTCCATGCGGGTGGTGCGGGCCTTCGGCGCCGAGGGGTACGAGCGGGAGGCCCTGGATCTCCGGGTGGAGGACGCGCGAAAAAAGACCCTCCGCCGGGAGCTCACCTCCGCCGTCACCGGCCCCGTCATCCAGGCCCTCGGCGTATCCGGCGTCATCGCCGTCATCGCCTACGGCGTCGGGCTGGTGGACGCCGGGACGCTGAGCATCGGGATGCTGGTGGAGTTCGTGGGGCTGGTGGCGCTGGTGCTGAAACCTCTGCGCACCCTGGGGCAGTCCAACTCCAACCTGCAGAAGATCGGCGCGTCGGCGGACCGGCTGTACGAGGTGCTCGACCGCGTGCCCGCCGTGGCCGACCCCCCGGAGCCGGCGGTTCCTCCCCCGCCTCGGGGCGAGGTCGTCTACGAGGGGGTGGGCTTCGCCTACGCCGACCGGCCAGTCCTCGCCGACGTGTCCTTCCGCGCCGAGCCGGGCGAGACGGTGGCCCTGGTCGGGCCCTCCGGGGCGGGGAAGAGCACCCTGGTCAAGCTCCTGCCGCGCCTGTACGACCCGGACTCGGGAAGCGTCTCCCTTGACGGCCTGGACCTAAAACGCTGGCCTCTGGCGGCGTTACGCTCCCGGATGGCGGCGGTCCCGCAGCAGCCGCTGGTCTTCTCGGCGAGCGTGGCGGAGAACCTGCGCTACGGAGCCCCGGAGGCGACCGACGACGACCTGCGGGCGGCGCTGGAGGCGGTGGGTCTCGCGGACCGGGTGGAGCGGCTCCAGGGCGGGCTCGAGGGCGGGGTGGGGCGCGACGGCGTGGCCCTCTCCGGCGGGGAGCTCCAGCGGCTGGCCATCGCCCGGGCCCTTTTAGCCGATCCCCGCGTGCTGATTCTCGACGAGGCCACCAGCTCCCTGGACGCCGAGAGCGAGCTTGCCGTGCAGCGGGCGCTGGCCCGGCTCATGGCGGGGCGGACGACGCTGGTCATCGCCCACCGCCTGTCCACGGTGCGCGGCGCCGACCGCATCCTGGTCCTAGACGGGGGGAGGATCGTCGAGCGGGGCGACCACTCGGAGCTGATGGCCGCCGGCGGCCTCTACAGGAACCTCGTCGAGCGCCAGGAGGGCCCCTGACGCGCGGGGGATTAAGACAAGGGGCTTAAGCCCCTTGCCCCGAACCCTCGTGATATACTCCTCCCCCCTGGAGGTCGGTTTGCCCGAGCGCGACTGCCCCATCTGCGGCGGGGAAGGCTGGGTCGTCGTCCCCGACGGGACCGGCGGCGAGGCCGTGCGCCCCTGCGAGTGCGCCGCGGCCGTCCATCGCCGGGACGTGCTGGGCGCCACCCAGGTCCCCGAACGCTACGCGCACTGCACCCTGGACAACTTCGCCGGCTCCCTCACCCGCAGCCAGAAGAAGGCCCTCGAGGTCGGCCATCGGTTCGCCGAGGAGTTCCCCGAGGTGAAGGGCGGTCTCATCTTCTCCGGGGGCTGGGGGGTGGGCAAGACCCATCTGGCGGTGGGTGTGCTGCGGGCGGTTGCCGCCCGGGGATATCCGGGCCTCTTCGCCGACTCCCGGGAGCTCATCGGCGAGATCCGCGCCGCCTACGCCGATGACTCGCCCGTCTCCGCCCGGCGCCTGGTGGAGCGAGTCCTCTCGGTGGAGCTGCTGCTCCTGGACGACCTGGGCGCCTACCACCTCACCAGTTGGGTCCAGGACACCTTCGCCGACATCCTCACCCGGCGCTTCAACGCCTGCCTGCCCGTCCTCATCACCACCAACTACCCGGACCGGGCCACCGCGACGAACGCGGAGACGCTGTCGGACCGTATCGGCCCGCGCCTGCGCTCGCGGCTGTACGAGATGTGCCGGCACCTCCACCTCTCCGGCGCCGACCACCGCCAGGCCATGATCGCCGACGCCCTCGACTCCGACGCTTGAGGCCGGGTTTGCGTCCGGGCCCCGGTTGGGATAGAATAGGGTCGTTGAGGACGATGTAAGGCTTCCCGATTGGGGGTAACATGCGAAAAGTTTGGCTTGTCCTTTCGATTCTTCCCCTGGCGTTCCTGTTTTTCACGGCCTGCGACTCGGGCACCGGCGGCGACGGGGACGGTGACGGTGACGGCGACGGCGACGGGGAGAACGAGGACTACACCCTGGCCTGGGCTCTGGAGAAGGCCGCCGACGGCGTCGCCGACCTCTTCTCCGATCCCGCGCCGACCGCCCTGGCCGCCGATTGCCTGACCGACATCGGCAAGATAATGTCCGACCCCGAGGGCTCCTGGTTCTTCTACATGATGGAGGACGGCCATCCCAGCCAGGACCGCTACCTGGTCACCGTCCACCGCGACGGCTCCGTGGAGGCCGACTGGATGCAGTCGAACTCGGGCGAGCTTCCCGTGTACGACGACGCCGAGCCCTGGCTGGGGGCGGCCGTGGCCGAGGCCGAGGCCCGGGAGTGGGACGCGCACGACCACCTGTCCCTCTTCGTTTACTCCGACGAGGAGGACGTCTGGCCCGGCGCCGCGGTTATCGCCCGGGTCATCTTCCGCGACGACGGGGGCGGCGAGATGGGGCGCATCTACCTCGACGCCGACACGCTGGACATCCTCGAATAATCGGGTTAATCCGACGGGGCCGCCGGAGGGCGGCCCTTTTTGTAACTGCATGGTGAACGTGCCGGGGGGCCTTCCTTCATCTTTCTACGGTCATGGGGGCCGCCGGAGGGCGACCCTTTTTTGAGGGGAAACGTCGGCCTCGCTGCGATGACGTAGGGCCGACCGTCCACGGTCGGTCCCTACGAGGTCGGTGTGCGATTCAACCAAATATTGTAGGGCGGGGGCTCCGTACCCCGCCCTTTTATGTGAATACGGGCGGCATACAGAGCTGCCGCCCTACGTAATAAATTATCTATCGGTTGTAGGGGCGGGTGTCCACACCCGACCGCCTTTTTTCGGCTGGCCACCGGCGAACGGCACTTTTTGTTAGAATGGGTCCGCGTCCCTCCGAGGAGGTCCCCCCATGCCGCGATTGGTGGCCCTCGGCGATTCCATGGCCCAGGGGGTGACCTCCGGGGCGGTGTGGAAGACGAGCTGGAGCTTCCCGGCCATGGTGGCGCGCGCCCTGGGCCTGACGGTGGGCGCGGGCGAGGGCTTCGACTTCTGCGTCCCCCACTTCGGCCTGGGCGGGATGCCGCTGAACCTGGAGCGGCTGCTCCTGGACATGGACTTCACCCTCGGCGGGCCGGGGCTGGACCTGGTTGACTGGCTCCTGGCGGCCAGACCGGCGGTGGAGGAGTGGCTCGAGGAGCGCGACGAGTACTACGAGCACGGCTTCGGCGCCCTGGCGCGCAGCTACGGCGGCCCCTACCATCTGCTGGCCTGCTTCGGCTTCACCGTGGAGGACCTGTTCACCGTCAACGGGAAGCGTTGCGACCGGCTCATCCGCGAGCGCCGGTGGGACGACCGGTCCGAGTTCATGGAGAAGTTCCCCTCGTCGGCGGCCTACCGCGCCGCCCGGCGGGTCCTGAACCCCTCCGCGCGCGGCGAGCTCAACGGCCTGACCCAGGTGGACTGGCTCGGCCGGATCGAGGAGCTTGGTGGCCCCATCGAGAACGTCATCCTCGTCGCGGGGCTGAACAACGCCGCGGGGGTCGTCACCCGGCTGGAGGTGGTGGAGACCGGCCCCGAGCCGCCCGGCCCCGACCTGGTCGAGGAGTTCAGCCTGTGGCACCCCAGGGCCTTCGAGGTGTCCTACCGCCGGCTGGCGGAGCGTGTGAGTGAAAAAACGCGGGCTCGGGTTTTCGCGGCCACGCTGCCCTACGTCACCGACGCCCCGCTTCTCCGGGGCGCCGGACCCCGGAATTGCGGGCCCCGCGGCGGGCACCACGAGTACTACGTCCACTTCTACCTCCGCGACGAGAACCCCTCCCGCGAACGCTTTCCATTCCTCTCCGCCGAGGAGGTCCTGCGCGTCGAGGAGTGCCAGGACGCCTACAACGAGACCATCCGCGCCGTGGCCCGGGAGCGCGGCTGGCGGGTGGTGGAGCTGGCGGGCCTGCTGAACGGGCTGGTCGGCCGCGGCGAGTACACCCCCGACGCCCACCTGCGGCGCTTTCTCGGCGACGACCATCCGCTGCTGAAGCTCGTCCCCCCGCCGAGGATGGAGCTCTTCCGCTCCGACGCCCAAGGGCGGCGCACCGGCGGCGGCCTGGTCTCCCTGGACTGCTTCCACGGCACCGTCACCGGTTTCGCCCTCATCGCGGAACTCTTCGTCCGGGCCATGCTCGAGGCGGGGGTGGAGTTCCGCGACGCCGGGGGTAAGGCGCTCACGCCCGCCGAGGTCCGGCTGCCCTGGGAACGGGTCCGGGCGGTGGACCAGCTTCTCGAGAACCCGCCTCGGCTCTGGGCGGACCTCCTGCGCGCCGGGGAGCACCTGGGCAAAATCTGGGAGCGCGTCGGCGGCGTCATCAGCCTCTTCCGCTCCTGACCATGGACAACCGCGAAATCGCCTCCGTGATCGAGCGGCTCGGGACGGCCTCGGAGCTCCTGGGCGAGAACCCGTTCAAGGCCCGCGCCTACCACGGGGCCGCCCGGACGCTTTACGGCCTGGCCGAGCCGGCGGAGAAGCTCCTCGCCGAGGGGCGTCTCGCCGAACTCCCCGGATTCGGAAAGGCGCTGGTGGAGAAAATCGCTGTGCTCGTCGCCACCGGCCGCCTGCCCCAGCTCGAGGAGCGGCTGGCGAAACTGCCGCCCGGCCTGTTCGAGATGCTCGAGATAGAGGGGCTCGGCGCGAAACGGGTGAAGCTTCTGTGGGAGACGCTGGGGGTGACCAACCCCGGCGAGCTGGAGTACGCCTGCCTGGAGAACCGGCTGTTGGAGCTGCCCGGCTTCGGCCCGAAGACGCAGGCCAACGTGCTGGCCGGGATCGGGCGGCTGAACCGCTACCGGGCGCGGCGGCTGTACCCCGAGGCGCGGGCCCTGGCCGACGGGCTCCGCGAAAAAATCGCCGCCCTACCGGGAGTGGGGCGCTGCGCGGTCGCGGGGAGCGTCCGGCGCCTGGCCGAGACCGCGGGGGACCTGGACCTCGTGGTCCAAATCGCCGCCGGCGGGGAGGGCGCGTTTGCCGAGGCGCTGCGCGGCTGCGATTGGGCCGGAGGCCTGCGGGCCGGCGACGGCGGCGGGCTCCGCTTCGATTACCTCGGCACCGAGGCGGACCTGCGACTCGCCGGGGCGGGGCGCTGGGGGACCGCGCTGGTCCTCGCCACCGGCTCCGCGGCCCACGTGGAAGGCCTCCGGGGGACGGCCCGGGAGAGGGGCCTGGACCTGGACGCCCTGGAAATCGAAGACGAGGAAGAGGTTTACCGGGCGCTGGGGCTGGATGAAATTCCGCCGGAGCTGCGCGAGGGCCTTGGCGAGATCGGGGCGGCCCGGCGCGGGGATCTGCCGAAACTCCTCGAAACCGCGGACATCCGCGGCGTGTTCCACGTCCATACCACCGCTTCCGACGGCACGCAGAGCCTGGAGGATCTGGCAAAACTCGGCGAGGAGCTGGGCTACGCCTACATCGGCGTCAGCGATCATTCGCGCTCGGCCTTCTACGCCGGGGGGCTCTCCGCCGAGGCGCTCGCCGCGCAGGTCGAGGACATCGTCCGCTTCAACGAGCGGGGCCGGACGTGCCGCCTCCTGGCCGGGGTGGAGTCCGACGTCCTGGCCGACGGCTCCCTGGACTATCCCGCAGAGATTCTGGGGCGGCTGGACTTCGTCATCGCCAGCGTCCACTCGGGGCTGCGCATGCCCCGGGAGAAGGCCACCGCGCGCGTCCTGGCGGCGATTGAGAACCCGTACACCACGATGCTGGGCCACGCCACCGGGCGGCTGCTCCTGGCCCGGGAGGGCTACGAGCTGGACTGGAACCGGGTGCTGGCGGCGCTGGCGGAGCGCGGCGTCGCCCTGGAGCTGAACACCAGCCCCCACCGCTTCGACGCCGACTGGCGCATCCTTTTGCGGGCGCGGGAGCAGGGCGTCCCGGTGGCGCTCAACCCCGACGCCCACCGGGCCGGGATGTTCGACACCGTGGCCCTCGGGGTGGGCATCGCCCGCAAGGGCTGGCTCACGAAGTCCGATGTTTTGAACACGCTGGAGCTGCCGGAGCTGTTGGCCTGGTTGACCGCCCGGAACGGAGAAAGGAACCGGTAAGTATGGACGGGAACGAGTGGCAGAAATACTTCGACGCCAACGCCGCCGCCTACCACCGCGAGCCGTTCACCGCAAACACCCTTGCCGAGGTGGAGTTCATCGTCGCCGAGCTGGGCCTCGCGCCGCCGATGCGCGTCCTGGACGTGGGCTGCGGCACCGGGCGTCACGCGGTGGAGCTGGCCCGGCGGGGGTTGCGGGTGACGGGGGTGGACATCTCCGCCGGGATGCTGGCCGAGGCCCGGCGCGCGGCCGCGGAGGCCGGCGTGGAGCTCGACTTGGTCCGGATGGACGTCGCCCGCGGGCTGCCCCCGGGGCCCTTCGACGCCGTCATCTCCATCTGCGAGGGCGCCTTCGGGCTTCTCTCCTCCGCCGACGATCCCCTAGAGCACGGGGCGGCGCTCCTGGGGCGGATGGCCGCGGCGCTCGTCCCCGGCGGGAGGCTCCTGGCGAACGCCCTCAGCGCCCTGCGCTACATCCGCGGGGTCGGCACGGACGAGGTCGCCGCCGGGCGCTACGACCCGGCCGCCCTGGTGCAGACGTTCGACCTCGAGGTGGAGGGCGGCGGGTCCGTGCGGCTCCTGGAGCGCAGCTACACGGCGCCGGAGCTCCACCTCCTCGCCCGCCGGGCGGGGCTGGAGGTGCTCGGCGTCTGGGGCGGCACCGCGGGGGCGTGGAACCGCCTCCCCGTCACCTGCGAAGACTACGAGCTGATGCTCTCGGCCCGTCGGCCGGCCGCAGACTGACCATTACGTACTATCTCATGGAGGGGATCGTGCTCAGACCGATGAAGGTGGAGGTTTTGCGGGAGCTGGTAAAAATTCCCGGCGTGGGCCCCCGGACGGCCTCGGATCTTTACGATTTGGGAATCCGCTCCGTGTTCGACCTCACGCGCCGCGCCCCCGAGGAGCTTTTTGAAAAGCTGTGCAAGCTGCGGGGGAGGCCGGTTGACCGGTGCGCGCTCTACATCCTCCGCGCCGCGCGGCGCTACGCCGAGAAGCCGGACACCGATCCCGAAAAGCTGAAGTGGTGGTTCTTCAAGGATTGACGGCCCGCCCGCGTGGGAGCGTCCGCGTTTTGCGGTTTGCGATGACGTAGGGGCGGGTCTTTAGACCCGCCCACGGGCGACCGCAGAGGACTCGTCCTACGGGTCGCCCCTACGGAGGAAATCTGGCGGCTCGAAATGTAGGGCGGGGATTTTAATGCCCGCCGCTTAAAGTCTGCAAAGAAACACCCCCGGGGGTTGACAGCCCCCTTTTTTTGGACTAGCTTATTTGGTGGCCTTGTAAAGGTTACACTCACGGAGGTAAAAAATGCGAAAGTCCTTGATTCTTGGGGGGGGGGGGGATAATCCTCCTCTTCGGCGGGCTCGTCGCCTGTATCGTGACGTTTACATGGAAGAAGAAGATGAGTAACCCGGCGCGGGTTGCTTAGTTTTTTAAGGAGGAAAAGGGATGAAAACGCTGGGATTGCTCGCCGTCATAGCCGTTACGGCGACTTTAGCAGGCAACGCTGTATCCGTTGATACGGTCGAGCCGCCCACGGAGTACAATGCCCATTGGCAGTGGATTCATGACGGCCTCGTCGCCTGCGTCCGGGACGGCCTGGACGTCTACGGCTCCAACGACTACGCCTATATGGGCTACATTGGCACACCCATCAACATCCACGGCTACGACGGCGTCGTGATTTGGATCAATTACATGCAGGAAACCGCCGACGAGGGCGACTACTGCACGTTCTACGCCTACGACCCGGACTTCGAGCGCGTCCTTGAATACAAATTCGAGGACGGAGATAGACAAATTCACCTCATGCTCGACGGCCTGTACGGGATACGGGACCTGGAGTTCGGATTCAAGTGGGTCTCCGACGAAACCGGCGTGGACGAGGGTTTCCGCCTGTATTACATCGAGATGTACGGCTGCGTGTGGGGCGAGGGCGAGTACACAGAGGTCTTCACCTGGGACTCCTCCGACGTGACCGGCCACCAGACCCTGGACGTGACCGACATGAGTTACAGCATCATGGGTTGCCTGGCCTTCGAGTACGGCACCGACCTGGACGCCCAGGGCTGGTGGGCGATTGACAACGTGGAGCTCACGGCCGGCGGAGTCAGCATCCTGCCTCTGCAGAACGGCGGCTACGGCGTGGAGACCTTCGAGAACGGCGGCTGGTATCAGGACCGGCACGGCCTCTCCGGCGAGTGGGAAACGGGCACCGACCACAACACCGGCGATATGTCCGGCGACAACTGGCAGTGCGACTCCGCCGCGCATCCCGGATGGCGGTACGAAGCCGAGACCTTCACGCCCTGGGTCGCGGGCGGCGGCGACCGGACGTTCACCCTCGAGT
>MFAF01000088.1:0-214 GCA_001774505.1 Candidatus Coatesbacteria bacterium RBG_13_66_14
TCGCCGTCATCGCGGAGTATCCCCAGGCGGCGCTCTCCATCATCGCCTCCCTCTCGCGCTGGCTGCGCCGGCTGGCCGGCACCGTGGAGGGGCTGGCGCTCAAGTCGGCCGACGCCCGGCTGGCCGAGTATCTTTTAACACTGGCCGGGGGCGATCCCGCGCCAGGTTCCACCGTGGCGCTGCCGACGAGCAAGACCGAGCTGGCGGCGCGGCT
>MFAF01000088.1:227-3636 GCA_001774505.1 Candidatus Coatesbacteria bacterium RBG_13_66_14
GAGACCCTCTCCCGGGCGCTGAGGCGGATGACCGACGAGGGGCTGATCGCGGTGGACGGCCGCCGGATAACCCTCCGGCGACCCGGCGAGCTGGCTTCCCTGGCGGGCTCGTGACGCGATCTTTCCCATGAAGGCCGGTTATCCCGGCCTTTTTTTTACGCTTCCCCTTGACCTGGGTCAAGGCGGGTGTCCGACCGCCCGGCTAGAATGACCCCCGAAAGCTGATGGGTCGAACGAAAGGGGTGGAGATGAAACGCCGGATAATCGAAATCGATGAGGAAAAGTGCGACGGGTGCGGGCTGTGCGTGGAAGCCTGCCACGAGGGGGCCATCCAGCTCATCGGGGGCAAGGCCCGCCTGGTGAGCGAAACCTACTGCGACGGGCTCGGGGACTGCATCGGCGAGTGTCCGAGGGGGGCGATAGCCCACATCGAGCGGGATGTGCCGGAGTTCGACCCCGTGGCGACGGTGGAGCACCTGAAAAAAATCGGCCGGGAGCCGGCCCCGGCGCACGGGTCGGCTCACGCGGAAGAACCCGCCCTGCCCTGCGGCTGTCCGGGCAGCGCCAGCCGGTCACTGGTCGGGGATGAGACCGCTGCCCCGGATGACCTTGGCGCCGACCGCCGACCGGAGCTAAGACATTGGCCGGTGCAGCTCACGCTGGTGCCGGCACACGCCCCGTACCTGCGCGGGGCCGACGTGGCCCTGGTGGCCGACTGCGTTCCCTTCGCCTACCCCGAGGCCCACCGGGACATCATCCGGAACCGGGCGGTGCTGGTGGCCTGCCCCAAGCTGGACGACTTCGAGGCCCACCGGGCGAAGCTGACCGAGATTCTCAAGGTTGCCCGGCCGCGGAGCCTCGTCGTGTACCGCATGGAGGTCCCGTGCTGCGGCGGCCTGACAGCGATGGCCCGGCATGCCGTCGCCGACTCCGGCGTCCCCGTCCCCGTGTCCGAGGTCGTGGTCGGCGTGCGCGGCGAGGTGCGGGTTTAATCGGGGCCGCGGTGCCGTACAAACAGGTCCGAAACGGAGCCGTCCGGCGGTGACGGCTTTCGTAAGCTCACGCCGGGCGCAATCCGTGCTAAAATGGGCGCCTGAAACGGATGAGGCCCATGCGCATCGCCATCTTCTCCAGCGCCGCCAACGTCCACACCCCCCGCTGGGTGGATTTCTTCACCGGGCGCGGCCACGAGGTGCACCTGGTCAGCCTCGAGCGCGGCCGGACGCTCTGCGCCGACCAGCACACCCTCACCGGGACGGACGGCGTCAGCCAGTGGAAGGTCCTCCGCTCGGTGGGACGGGCCCGACGCCTCGTCCGGGAGATAGACCCCGACGTCGTCCTCGGCCAGTACCTCCCGAGCCACGGTTTCCTGGCCGCCCTGGTGGGCCGCCATCCGCTGGCCGTGGCGGCCTGGAGCCCGGACATCCCCTACGCCGTGGACCGTCACCCCTACGACCGGTGGCGCGTGGGCCTGATATTGAGGCGGGCCGATCTGACACTGGTCTGCGGTCGGCACCTCCTCGACCACGTCCGCCGGTTGGGGGCCGACGAGCGCCGGACGGCGGCGACCTACGTGGGGGTGGACCCGGATATGTTCCATCCGGGCGACGACGGGATTCGTGAAGCGCGCCTCGTGTTCACCAACCGCGAGCACAAGGACATCCTCCACGTGGAGACCCTGATCCGGGCCCTGCCCGAGGTCGTCGCTCACGTCCCCGACGCGCGCGTCGTCGTCGCCAACGATGGTCCGCTTCGGCGGTCCCTGGAGAGGTTGGCCGAAAAGCTCGGCGTCCTCGAGCGGTGCGCGTTCGTCGGGAGGCTCGCCTCCAGGCAGACGGCGGATTACCTCCGCAACGCCGCGGTCTACGTCTCCTGCTCCGAGGTGGACGGGATGTCCATCTCCCTCCTGGAGGCGCTGGCCTGCGGCGCATACCCCGTTGTCACCGACATCCCCGCCGACAGGGAAATAGTCGAGGCCGGGGCGCGGGCGGACCTCTTCCCCGTGGAGGACGCCGACGCCCTCGCCAGGTGCCTCGTCTCCCGCCTGGACAATCCGGAGGGTCTTGTCGAGGGCAGGCGGGTCAACCTCGACACCTTCCGCCGCGTGGGGCGGCTGGAGGACAACCTGGCCCTGGTGGAGCGGCGGCTCGTGGCCCTGGTCGGGGGCGAGGCCTTCGTCGGCGAAACCTGGGCGCCGGGACCGGTATGAAGCGGCTTTTAATCATCGCCTACTACTACCCGCCGCTGGGGATGGGCGGCGTGAAAGAGCCGCTGCCCTACGTAAAATACATGGCGGATTACGGCTGGCGCCCCGAGGTGCTCACCGTCAAGCCGATCCTCTACTACGCCTACGACAGCGAGCTGGAGCGCGATTTCGCAAAATTCGCCGAGGTGCGCCGGGCGGGCTCCCTGGACCCGGCGCGGCTGCTGTGGCTGGCCGGCGTTCGCCGGGCGGGATTCGGCTCCGGCGGATTCCGCCACGGGGGGGTCCTTTCCCGCCTCCAGCACGTCCTGTTGAAGCCCGACCCCAAGGTCCTCTCGGTCCCCTTCTTCTACGCACATGGCCGGCGGCTGGGGCGCGGCGGACGGTACGACGCGCTCCTCGTCATCGCGCCCCCCTTCAGCCACCTGCGTCTGGCCGACCGCCTGGCCCGCAGCTTGAACGTCCCCTGGGCGGCCTACCTGGCCGATCGGTGGGTGGACGGCTGGGTGGCGAAGACCACGGGTCCGCTGGCCCGTCCCGTCGCCCTGCGGGGGGAAGCGCGGGCGGTGGAGCGCGCGCGGGCGGTTCTCTGCGCCTCACCCGTGGAGACGGAAGACCTTCGCAAGCGCTACCCCGCCGCGGCCCGGAAAATCGTCTGGGCACCGCTCTCCTACGACCCGGAGCCGGACACGGATATCGGCCCCGTCGAGCGCGACCCGTCCCGGTTCCTGGTCTCCATGGTCGGCACCCACCGGGACGACGAGGGGCTTCCGGCTGTCTGCCGCGCCCTGGCCCGTCTGGCCGGGCAGAACCCGGCGCGCGGAATCGCCCTGCGCCACGTGGGGACCAGCGTCGGGCGGCCGTTCCTGGACGTGGCGCGGGAGAACGGCGCCGGAGCCTTCGCCGAGGTTTTCGGCCAGGTCCCCTACCGGGAAAGCCTGCGCCAGCAGCGTTCGGCGGACGTCCTCCTCCTCACCGCCGCCCGGGACAACCCCCACGGGCTGCCGGGTCGCACCTCGGATTACATCGGGGCCGGACGGCCCATTCTCCTGGTCTCGGCCAACCGGGCCGCGCGGATGACGTTGAAACGCTTCGGCTTGGGCGTGGCCCACGACGACGACGACGAGGAGGGCGTGTACCGTTCGTTGAAGGATGCCCTTGAGGGAAGGGGTCCGTTGAGCCGGCCCGTTCCCGAGGCGGCTCGGC
>MFAF01000088.1:3741-3997 GCA_001774505.1 Candidatus Coatesbacteria bacterium RBG_13_66_14
TTCCCGCCGCTGGGAGGCGGGGGGATGCTGCGCGCCCTGAAACTGGCGAAATACCTACCCGCCGCGGGATGGGAGCCCGAGGTGCTCACCGCGGACGACCCCCGGTACCACCTGCGGGACAAGGCGGCCCTGGGGGAGGTTGACTGCCCGGTCCACCGGGCGCCCGCCCGGCGCTACCCCAGTGCGGCCCGGCTTCTGGGCGTAGGCGGCGTGGCCGGTTCCTCGTCCGCTTCGAGGGGGGCCGTCGGTTCAGGCT
>MFAF01000088.1:4061-4608 GCA_001774505.1 Candidatus Coatesbacteria bacterium RBG_13_66_14
GTCGCGCGCCGCCCGGTCCCTGGCGCTCAAGTTGGCCCGACAGGGGCGCTACTCCACCGTCTGGACCACCTCTCCCCCGGTGAGCGGCCATCTGGTGGGCCTGGCGCTCAAGCGGGAACTGGGACTGAAATGGATCGCGGACCTGCGCGATTCCTGGACCCTCGGCCCCTTCTTCGACCCCGCCACGCCCTTTCACCGGACCCTGCAGCGCCGTCTGGAGCGCCTCGTCGTGGAGACGGCGGACGCCCTGGTCTGCGCCACGCCGCGGATGGGGGAGCTCTACCGCCGCTTCTATCCCGACTCCGCCCGCAAAATCCGAGTCGTAACCAACGGATACGACGAGGCGGACTTCGCCGGTCTGGATGGCCTGTCGCCCCATCCGGGGACGGTGATCGGTCACGCGGGGACCTTCTACGGGGCGCGGCGACCCGACGCCTTCCTCACCGCCCTGGAGTCCGTCGCGGACGAGCGTCCGGAGGCCGGCCTGCGCTTCCTCGAAATCGGCACTTCGGGGCTGGAGGCCGAGGATGCCCTGGATCGCTTCGCC
>MFAF01000088.1:4628-6199 GCA_001774505.1 Candidatus Coatesbacteria bacterium RBG_13_66_14
CACCCGCCTGGGGAACCTGCCCCACCGGAGGACGCTGGAGGAGCTGGCCCGCTGCCGCCTGCTCCTTCTTGTCGTGGGGAACCAGCCCGGAGCGCAGACCGTACTCACGGGGAAGGTTTTCGAGTACCTCCGCCTGGGTAAGCCCGTTCTGGCCTGCTGTCCTCCCGGCGACGCCGCCGACCTAGTCCGTTCCCTGGGTGCGGGGCCGACGGCCGATCCCGACGCGCCGGGAGACATCGCCCGAGCGCTGCGCCTCCTCCTCGACTCGCCGTCCCAGCCGCCCCCCCGGGAACGGGTGAGCGCGTACGAACGGTCGAGGCTGGCCGCGGAAACCGCCGCGCTCTTCGGGACCCTTTGAATCGGGAGGTTTGTTGAACTGCCTTTTCACCTGCCTCCTGGTGGTTGACGCCATCACCTCGGCGACGGCGCCGCAGACGGTCACCGCCGACCCCCAGTCCGTCGAGCAGCTCGTTGAGTCGCTGGCCTACGCTCTCAACTACGCCGATGCGGCCCTGATGCTCGAGCTGCATTGGATGCCGGCCTGGGACCAGCTCACCGCGGAGGAGGTCGCCGAGGCGAGGGGGGAGGCCGCCGCCGCGATGGACGCCGAGCGGGTCCGCGACGCCCAGGACGCCGGGGACCTGCCGCTCTCGGTGCAGTTGGTCGGGTTCAGGCTGACCACGGAATTCGTCGAGGTGGGGCTCGTTTTCCATTACACGGGCGGCGGGGTCGAGGAAGAAACCCGGCGGGCGGTGTGGCGCGAGGGCGGCTGGAGGCTTCTGACCGATCGCATATGATTTTTTGCGCGAGGGACATGAAAAAAATTCCGATATCATTCTTCGCCCTTCTGCTCCTGGCCTGCGAGGAGGAGCGCGCGGTGGACTTCGTTCCCGTCGAGGGGGATCCCGACCAGGAGATAGAGAAGTTCACCCTCCGGCAGAGCGAGGGCGGCGAGCTTTCCTGGGAGCTGGTGGCCGAGCTGGCCATGGTCTGGGACGACACGCACCAGGCGGTGGCCAGGCATCCCCGGGTGGATTTCTATAAAAACGGCGGGCACGTGGCCGTCCTCAACGCCGAGGAGGGCACGGTCAACCTGCTCACCAACGACATGGAGGCCCGGACCGGCGTGGTGGTCGTTTCCGATACCGGGGCCGTCCTGCGGACCGAGGTGCTCGGGTGGGACAACCGCCAGCAGCGCCTGTTCACCGAGCGGACCGTGAGCTACGAGAAGGCAGGAATCTCCCTCACCGGCTCGGGCTTCGAGTCCGACGCCGACCTCACCGACTGGAAGATCCGCCATCCCCGGGGCACGGTCCCGCCCGAGGAGCTGGGGGGCGAGGTGTTCTAAGACAAGGGGGTTAAACCCCTTGTTCCGCAGACCCCGGGGGGCGATCGGAGCGGATCGCCCCCTTTTTCACGCGTTGACCGTGGGGCGGGGGTCGCCTATAATCGTCGCCGAATACCGGGGGTGCCGATGAAAAGAGCGGTCTGGTTGATTTTTCTGCTGCCGACGCTGGCTGCGGCCGGCGGGAGCGACACCGGGCTGGTCCTCGTGACCGGCGATGACGGGA
>MFAF01000088.1:6218-8357 GCA_001774505.1 Candidatus Coatesbacteria bacterium RBG_13_66_14
CGGCGCCCGCTTCCTCCCGTCCGCGGTGGAATACCACCTCCCGCCGCCTCCCGACTGCGGCGTCCTCTGGCAGTACCACATCGAAAACGGCGGGCCGCAGCGCAACTGCGTCGCCATCGGCTATAACGACCGTTACGTGTGGAGCGGAGGCTGGTACGGCGGCGGGAAGATGTTCGAGATGGACGGCGACGGCGTTCCGTTGTGGGAGTTCGAACGGGAACGCGCCTTCGGGGTGGCGGCGGCCGAGGACGCCGACGTCTTTTACGGCGTCTGGCACGACGACCGCGACGGAAGCTTCGAGGTCTACAAGTTTCACGCCTCCTCCCCCGAGCCGGACTGGACCTGGGACGGCCGCGCGGCGGGTTTCGCCCCCTACGGGATGGACCGACCGGGGCGTGTAGCCTGCTCCGCCGACGGGGGCGTCCTGGCCGTGGGGGGCAACGACGGCGATTCCCTGGCGGTGATGTTTTTTTCCGATGATTCACCGGAGCCCGTTTCGATTTACGAGGACGAGTACCTGGCCTACAGCCCCCGGCAGCTCCGCCTGACCGCCGACGGCGCCAAGTGCATCTTCCGAGCCCACGCTGTCTGCTACCGCGTGGACGTGGCCACCGCCGCACTCGAGGACTCCTACGACCTGGGCGCTTCCACGGACTGCTTCGGCGTCAGCCCCGACGGCTCGATCGTCGTCTACGGCTTCGGCGGGATGAACGTGCTCGGGTGGAACGGGAGTGAGTACGAGCACCTCTGGTACTACGCCCACCCCGGCTCCAATTATGCGGGAGTGGCCGACGTGGCCGAGGACGACGAGGAGATAGTCCTCGTCTGGTACTCGAGCAGTTATCTTCAGAACTGGGTCACCCGCTTCAACGTCTCCGACGGCCCCGAGCCGGTGTGGGTGTACGAGACCCGACCCGGCGGCGGCGATTACCAGGACGTCCCCGCCTGGATCGAGCTCTCGCGGGACGGCGAGTGGATCGCCGTCGGCTACTGGGGCGACCAGACCAAGGCCAACCCCGAGGTGCAGATTCTGAAGGATTCCAAGCCCGACGGCCTCTGGTTCGGCTATTGCACTCCGGGGTCCGTCTTCGGGGTGGACATCTCCCCCGGGGGGGAGTACGTGGCCAGCGCCGGGAAGGGGGTGCACGCCAACCAGATGGGCTCGGGCGGGGATGTCTTCGCCGGGTACGTGGACCCCGAGGCCGGCGTCGCGGTCGTCCTCTTCGAGGCCGGGCCGGCGGGGGACGGGGTTCTCGTGCGCTGGTGCGCGGAGGGAGCCGTCTGTGCGGAAATCATCCGGGACGGGGAACCGCTCTCGGAGTCGCCGCTCCCGGTTGCGGGCGTTTACCTTGATACCGGGTTGGCCTCCGGGACCCACGCCTACACCCTGCGCGCCCACGACGGCGCGGGGGGGTGCGTCGAAGCGGGTCCGATCGAGGTGGAGTACGTCCGGGACGGGGAGGGGCTGTGGCTCTCGGCGCCCTACCCCAACCCGGCGGGCGCTGGGGCGAACCTCGCCTTCAACCTGCCGGAGGGGGTTCCGGTGACCGTCGCGCTTTACGACGTGGCGGGGCGCCGGGTGGCGACGCCGGTGGACGCGTTCCTGCCGCGGGGACGCCATTCCCTCGCTCTGGATACGACCGTTTTGTCGCCGGGCGTGTACCTGGTGCGCCTCGTCGCCGGCGGCGATACCGTCACCGCGCGCCTGGCCGTGGTCCGTTAAAGGGCGTTTCGGAGGAAGACAAGGGGTTTCGCCGGGGGCGTAGCTCGCGACGGCAAGCCGTTCGCTCGGTTTGCCGGGGGCATAGCTCGGTTTGCTTCGCATAGCTCGCTTCGCTCGGTTTGCCAGGGGCATAGCTCGCTACGCTCGGTTAAACCCCTTGCCCCCAAAAACCTGTTTCGGACGGTTATTAAATGAAGGTGGTGGCATGAGGGGAATCTTACTGCTCGGGATCATCCTGCCGTTCGCGGCGCTCGCCTTGGGCTACGAGGTGGACCCGGCGACGGCGGAGCTTTTTGACCTGGACGGCCTGACGCTCCCTTTCCTCCCCGAGGCGTCCTACACCGGGGCTTACGGCGAGCCGGCCCTGCCGAACATCCCGTTACACGTGGCCGTCCCCGCGGGGCTCCGGGCCGGCG
>MFAF01000088.1:8382-8792 GCA_001774505.1 Candidatus Coatesbacteria bacterium RBG_13_66_14
CGTGGAACTGCCCGGGGTCCACACCGTGGCCCCCATGCCCGAGGCCCGGCGCGGTGACGCGGCTGGCCGAGATCCGGCGCCCTACGAGGCGTGGTTCGACCCGGAGGTCTATTCCTCGGAGGGTGTCTTCCCCGGGGAGCCCCTGAAGGCGGCCGGCGGCGGCTGCATCGCCGGTTGCGGCGTGGCGGCGGTCCTCTTCTCACCCTTCGTCTACGAGCCGTCCACCGGCCGGTTGAGCCTCGTGACCCGCGTCGAGTTCGAGCTGGAATACGAGCCGGTGCCCTACGAGGTCCGCTCGCCGCGGGTTCTCACTCCGGCGGCGGCGCAAATGATCCTCGGCCGGGTGCGGGGGCTCGTGCTCAACCCCGGCGACGCGACCCTGGGCGCCAACCTCGTCCAGCCTCGGCCGG
>MFAF01000088.1:8909-9062 GCA_001774505.1 Candidatus Coatesbacteria bacterium RBG_13_66_14
CGGACTGGAAGCTCCAGAAGGGCGTGACTACGGCCGTGGTGACCACGGACTGGATTTACACGAATTACTCGGGGCGCGACAAGCCGGAACAGATCCGCAACTTCATCATCTACGCCTTCGAGAACTGGTCCACGGTTTACGTGGTCCTGGCCG
>MFAF01000089.1:0-127 GCA_001774505.1 Candidatus Coatesbacteria bacterium RBG_13_66_14
TGGGTGTCCACACCCGCCCGTTTTTTAATGTAGCCCTCACCCCCATCCCCTCTCCCACAGGGAGAGGGGGGGCTGCGGCGCGCCTTCCCCCAGAGGAGGGAGGGGGCCGCTGCACCCCCCACCCCTA
>MFAF01000089.1:256-3228 GCA_001774505.1 Candidatus Coatesbacteria bacterium RBG_13_66_14
TCTCGAGGCCGGCGTTCTGGGCCACCCAACCCCCGACCGACCCGGCCAGGGAGCCGAAGCCGAAGTTGACGGCGCTGGCCAGGCCGTAGCCCTTCCCGCGGTGCCGTGGGGGCATGAGCCGCCCGACGATGCTGTTGGTGATGGGCTGCGTGGAGAAGACCGCCGCCGCCATGCCCACGGAGATGAAAAGGGTCCACCACCCCCCGGCGAAGCGCCCGCCGAGCGCCGCGACGCAGGCCGCCGCCGACAGCCAGGTCGCCGAGCGCAGCGGCTTCTTTTTCTCCGCCAGCACCCCCCCGGAGAACTGGCCGAACACGCCGCCCAGGAGCATCACCCCCGCGGCCAGGTTCCCCAGCACCTCCGCGGTCATCCCGGGCAGGTGCAGGTTCTCCCCGAAGAAGAGCGGCATGAAGACGACCATCCCCTGGTAGCTGAAGCCGAGGAGGGCCGCGGCGGCGAGGGCGAAGGCCATCTGCGTCCAGCGGCGGGGCGGAGGTTTTTCCGCGGGCGGCTCGGCGGTGTGCGGCTCGGCGAGCGCCAGCGGCCGCACGGCCAGCCACTGATACCCCAGCACCAGGAGCGGGATGACGGCGTACAGCCCGAAGAGGTAATGCCAGCTCGCCACGGCCAGGATGGCGGCGCCGATGAAATTCCCCGAGGCCATCCCGCCGCTGCCGGCGATGCCGTGGTAGCCCATCCCCCGGCCGTCCTGGCGGAGGTTGGCGCTCACCAGCGTCAGCCCCGCGGGGTGGTAGAGCCCCGCCGCCAGGCCCAGCAGCGTGACGCCCACCGCCAGCATCGCCAGCCCCCCGGCCAGGGCGGTCACCAGCGACCCCAGGGCGATGCCGCCCAGGCAGAGGTAGAGCGTGCGCCGGGGCCCGATGCCGTCCACCAGGAACCCCGCCGGCAGCGCCCCCAGCCCGAAGCCCAGGTACGAGAGGTTGGCCAGGAGGCCGTACTCGAAGGTGTCGAGGTGGAATTGGGATTTGAGGAGGGCCGCCGCGGCCGGCAGCGCCAGCATCGCCGCGTGCGCCACCCAGTGCCCCGCGGCGGTGAACGTGATGACCCGGCGTTCGGTGGGGTTGAGCATGGTTTTCACGGGTCGCGTGACGGTGTGAGGTATAGCAGTAAAATCGGCCGGGGTCAACGGGGCGGCGGTTGTAAACCGGGGGTCGGTGTGATAGCATCGGCCGACGGGGCCTCTCTTTTTCTTAAATTCGGCCCCCACGGTGCTAGGAGACATGTTGGGCGACGAGACCCTGGACCAGGTCCGCCACCGGCGGGAGAAGAGGCGGCGCTTCGAGGAGGCCGGCGTGGCCCCGTATCCCGCGCGCTCGGCCCGCGACCGGACCGTGGCCGAGATGCTGGAAAAATTCGCGGACGCGGAACAGTCCGGGGACGAGTTCGCCCTTGCCGGTCGTCTCACCGCCCTGCGGGGCCACGGCAAGGCCACCTTCGCCGATCTGAGCGACTCCTCGGGCCGCGTCCAGCTCTACTTCAAGCGGGATACGCTGGGGGAAGCGTCCTACGGGCTGGTCGAGAGCCTGGACCTGGGCGATTTCGTCGGGGTCCGGGGCCGGGCCATGACCACCCGCACCGGCGAGCCCACCCTGGCCGTGACCGGATGGACGCTTCTGGTCAAGAGCCTGCGCCCGACGCCGGTGGTCAAACAGACCGAGGACGAGAAGGGCGAGCTGGTCCGCCACGACGCCCTGGCCGATGTGGAAACACGCTACCGGCAGCGGTATCTGGACCTGCTCCTCAACCCGGAGAGCCGGCGGCGCTTCGAGGTCCGCACGCGGCTGACGGCGCTCGTCCGGCGCTTCCTCGACGAGCGCGGCTTCCTCGAAGTCGAGACGCCGGTGCTCCAGCCGCTCTACGGCGGGGCGGCGGCGGCCCCTTTCACCACCCATCACAACACGCTGGACGTCCCTCTGTACCTGCGCATCGCCGACGAGCTGTACCTCAAGCGGCTCATCGTCGGCGGCCTGGAGCGCGTCTACGAAATCGGCAAGGACTTCCGCAACGAGGGGATGGACCGGACCCACAACCCCGAGTTCACGCAGTGCGAGCTGTACCAGGCTTTTTCCGATTACCACGGCATGATGGGACTCTTCGAGGAGCTGCTGAAATTTCTGGCGGTGGAGCTCACCGGCGGGACGCGGGTCGTTTACCAGGGGCGGGAGGTGGACTTCGCCAAAAATTTCAGGCGGCTGCCGGTCCTGGAGGCGATTAAAGAGCGGACCGGGGTGGACCTCGGAATCATGCCGGGGCGGGACTTTGACCGCGCGGCGGCGCTTTCCCTGGCGAAAAAATACACCCTCGAATACCCCGACCACGCCCCCACGGGAAAAATCATCATGGGCATCTTCGACGCCGTGGCCGAGCCGCTGTTGCAGGACCCGGTCTTCGTGATTGATTACCCGGCCGAGGTGAGCCCCCTGGCCAAGACCAAGCCGGAGGACCCCCGGCTGGCCGAGCGCTTCGAGCCCCACGTCTGTGGCCTCGAACTGGGCAACGCCTTCAGCGAGCAGAACGACCC
Source organism: Candidatus Coatesbacteria bacterium RBG_13_66_14 (assembly GCA_001774505.1). Lineage (GTDB taxonomy): Bacteria > RBG-13-66-14 > RBG-13-66-14 > RBG-13-66-14 > RBG-13-66-14 > RBG-13-66-14. Next base: position 2,799 of record MFAF01000089.1, read on the forward strand.
CGACGTGCAGCGGGCCGTCATGGAGGCCCAGGCCGCCCAGCGCGCCCTGGGCGACGCGGAGGCGGGCCAGGTGGACGAGGATTTCCTGCGCGCCCTGGAGTACGGCATGCCCCCCACCGGCGGGCTCGGCATCGGCCTGGACCGCCTGGTCATGCTCTTCACCGACGCCCCGAGCATCCAGGACGTGATACTTTTCCCGCAGATGCGACCGAAGTAATAATTGAAGACAAGGGGTTTTGCCAGAGGCATAGCTCGCTTCGCTCGGTTCAACCCCTTGCCTCGACCGTGGAGATGCACGATGGAATGGAAAAACACACTCTATTACGGCGACAGCCTGGACGTTCTGAGACGCTACGTGAAGGACGAGACGGTTGACCTCGTTTACCTGGACCCGCCGTTCAACAGTAACGCGACTTACAACGTCCTGTTC
>MFAF01000089.1:3266-8673 GCA_001774505.1 Candidatus Coatesbacteria bacterium RBG_13_66_14
GGCGTTCGAGGATACCTGGACTTGGGACCAGCCCGCCGCAGAAGCCTATCAGGAAGTCGTAGAAGCTGGCGGGGCGGTCTCACGGGCCATGCAAGCCTTCCGCACCTTCCTGGGTGATAACGATATGCTGGCCTACCTGGCGATGATGGCCCCTCGCCTGGTGGAACTGCGGCGGGTGCTTAAGCCTACGGGCAGTATCTACCTGCACTGTGACCCGGGGACGAGCCACTATCTGAAGATGCTCATGGATGCGGTGTTTGTTACAAAGAACTTTCAAAATGAAATAGTGTGGCTATATCGAAAATTTGGACGGGCGGGCCATTATTTTCCCCGCAGCCACGATGTTATCTTGTTTTACTCGTACGGAGCTCCAAACACCTTCAATCCACAATATGTTCCGCCGTCCGAGAGCACGCTGAAACGGTGGGGCACCAAGAAACGTGGAGGAAAAGATCCCAATGTTCGGTATGCGACCGATAATGAATCCCCAGGGGCGGTCATGCCAGACTATTGGGACATTAGGTTGATTATTGGAGCCAACCCGGAGCGTCTAGGATACCCAACCCAAAAGCCCGAAGCCCTGCTTGAGCGGATCATCAACGCGAGCAGCAACCCCGGCGACGTGGTGCTTGACCCCTTCTGTGGCTGCGGGACTACCGTCGCCGTGGCCGAGCGCCTAAAGCGTCGCTGGATAGGAATTGACATCACACAAGCTGGTATAGTGGTCATCAAGAAACGTTTGCGCGACGCCTTCGGCGAAGAGGCGGTATACCAGGTCGTCGGCGAACCGACCTCTCTTCCCGACGCCGCGGCGCTCGCCGCCGAGGACCCGTATCAGTTCCAGTGGTGGGCCTTGGGTCTGGTAGGGGCAAGACCCGCAGAGGATAAGAAGGGGGCCGACAAGGGAATTGACGGGCGGCTATATTTCCACGACGAGGGCGAGCGAGGCAAGACCAAGCAGGTGGTCCTGTCTGTCAAGGCGGGGCATACCGGCGCGGCGCACATCCGCGATCTGCGCGGCGTGATAGAGCACGAGAAGGCCGAAATCGGCGTGCTGATCACGATGCAGGAACCGACCCAGCCGATGCGGACCGAGTCCGCCGGGGCGGGCTTCTACGATTCGCCCTGGGGGACGAGGCATCCGAAATTGCAAATCCTTACCGTGGCGGAACTGCTGGAGGGTAAGGGCATTGACATGCCTCCCATCCGACAGGTGAACAGGACCTTCAAGAAGGCGCCACGGGCCAAAGGTAAAAAAGTGGAAAACGAATCTTTCCCGCTCGATGAATAAGGGCGTTAAGCTCGTATCTGAACCTTTTTGAAAGTAACTGGGTCCAGGGCGGGCCCCGGTTCGCGCGGATGAGACCGAAGGCGGATTGACGGTGGTCGAGGATACTTTCGTTCCGGCGAGGGAGCGTCAGCGGCGGCGGGCGGTGGAGCTCCGCGAAAAGCTGCTGGCGGCTCTGCCGCGCCTCGTGGCCCGGCGGCCGGAGCTGGTGGTCCTCTTCGGCAGCGTCGCCCGGGGGCGGGCCTTCGACGACTCCGACATAGACGTTCTGGTGGTGATGGAAGGGGTCGAGGGGAACCCGCCGGAGAGGTCCCTCGCGGTCTGGAAAACCCTCGACGTCCACGAGGTGGTCAACGCCTTCGTGCTCACGCCGGAGGAGTTCGCCCGGGCAAGGGAACAGAGCCCCCTGGTGCGGACCGCCCTGGAGGAGGGGGAGGTGCTTTTCGATGCGCGAAATGCCTGAAGATAAGGCGAAGGGCTGGCTTCGAGAGGCGGAAACGCAGTTGAAGGCCGCCGCTACATTGAAAAAAGGGGGCTTTCACTCCCTGGCGTGCTTTCTAGGCCAGCAGGTGTTCGAGCTGGCGCTGAAGGCGTACCTTCTCCATAAAGGCGAGGACCTGGTCAAGATACACTCCCTGGTTGAGCTGTTGGACCTGTGCAAGCGGTACGAAGAGGGCTTTTCCCGTTTCGACGATGCCGCCCGGGACCTGGAGCATTACTACATCTTCGCCCGTTATCCCAACGGTCTGGGCAACGGAGCTCCGAGTGATCATTTCAACGAGCGCCAGGCCCGCGAGGCCCTCGCGGCTGCCGAGGCGGTGCTCGTCTTCGTCAAGGAACGGATTTAACCGATGCTGCCCGAGGTGGAAGGCCTGCCCCCGCTGGTGTCCATCGCCCTCATCCTGGGCGTGGCGGCGGCCTTCATCGGCCTGATTCTTTTGTTCACGCGGCTGGGGCGCTTCGAGCTGGCCGTGGCCTTCCGCTACCTGCGCACCGGGCGCAAGGGGTTCCTGCGCGTCGTCACCTGGATCAGCATGGGCGGCATCGCCCTCGGCGTGGCGAGCCTGATAGTCGTGCTCTCCGTGATGGAGGGCTTGCAGGAGAACGTGCGCTCCCGGATTCTGGCCAACAACGCCCACATCATGGTGGTGGATTACCTGCGGCGCCCCATCGCGGACTGGCGCCCGCTCCTCGCGGAAATCGAGGGCACGCCCGGGGTGGTGGCCGCCTCGCCCGCCGTGTACCTGGAGGGGATGCTGGTCAACCGCTCCAACACCATCGGCGCCGTCTTCCGCGGCATAGACCCGGACTCCGAGGCCCGAATCACCAGCCTCCCCGACCTGGTCATCGAGGGCGACTTCACCTTCCGGCCCAAGGATTACACCGGCGTCGTGCGGGACGGCGAGGGGCCGCTGTCGGAGTACGACCCGCTCGGCGGGACGGACACGGTCCACGGGGTGGTGCTGGGCAAGGAGCTGGCCTACGAGCTGGCCGCCGTGGTGGGCGACGAGGTGGTCCTGGTGATGCCCACCGGCGAGTGGGACCCCCTGACCCCCATCCCGCCCAAGATGAAGAAGCTGCAGATAACCGGCATCGTCTCCACGGGGATGTACGAGTACGACGCCCAGCTCGCCTACATAGACATCGCGCTGGCGCAGGAGTTCATGAACATCGGGGACAAGGTGACGGTGATCGAGGCGCGGGTCCAGGACCCCTTCGCCGCGGCGGAGGTGGCGGACGCGCTCAACGAAAAGCTCGGCGGCGCCTATCACGCCCGGGACTGGTCGGCGATGAACGAGCGCCTCTTTGCCGCCCTGGAGATGGAGAAGTTCGCCATGTTCCTGGTGGTCATCATCGTGGTGCTGGTGGCGGCCTTCAACGTGGTGAGCAACCTCATCATGCTGGTGGTGGAGAAGACGAAGGACGTCGGCGTGATGCTGAGCTTCGGCGTCAGAAGGAGCCAGGTGGGAGGGGTCTTCCTGACCGTGGGGCTGGTGCTGGGCGGCCTGGGGACGGTGGTGGGCGGCGTGGTGGGGGCCGTTCTGGCCTGGCTCCTGGAGAAGTACAAGTTCATCCAGCTCTCGGCGGAAATCTACAACATGGACCACCTGCCGGCGGTGGTGAGCTGGGGCGACGTGGTTTTGATCGGCGCCGCCGCCATGCTGATAACCCTCCTCTCCACCCTGTACCCCGCCTGGCGGGCCAGCCGGCTCGACCCCCTGGAGGCCATCCGCTATGAGTGAGCCCGTGCTGGCGGCCCGCGGGGTGGAGAGGTTCTTCCAGGACGGAGAGCGCCGCCTGGAGGTCCTTCTGGGCGTGGACCTTGACGTGGCCGCAGGCGAGACGGTGGTGGTCGTCGGGGCGTCGGGCACCGGCAAGAGCACTCTTCTGCACATCCTGGGGGCGCTGGACCGTCCCTCGGGCGGCCGCGTCCGGATCGGCGACCGCTGGTTCGACGACCTCTCGCCGCGCGAGCTGTCGCTTCTGCGCAACCGGGAGGTGGGCTTCGTGTTCCAGATGCACCACCTGCTCCTGGAGTTCAGCGCGCTGGAGAACGTGATGCTGCCGCTCATGGCCCGGGGCGAGAGCCCGGCCGAGTCCCGGCGGCGCGCCGGGGAGATTCTCGGGCGGGTGGGGCTGGCCGGCCGCCTGGAGCACCCGCCGTCCAAGCTCTCCGGCGGCGAGCAGCAGCGGGTGGCCATCGCCCGAGCCCTGGTGGGCGGCCCGACGCTGGTGCTCATGGACGAGCCCACCGGCAACCTGGACCCCGGCACCGCCGGGCGCGTCCTGGACCTGGTCTTCGACCTCGCCGGCGTGGACGGCACGAGCTTCGTCATCGTCACCCACGACGCGCGTCTGGCGGCGCGCGCCGACCGCGCCCTCTCCCTTTCCGGCGGAAAGCTCGTCCCGATGGAGGCCCGATGAACTGCGATCGCTGCGGCTCGGACGAGGCGGTGGTGCGCTTCATCCCGGCCTGGGGCCAGGACATGGCCCTGTGCGACCCCTGCCTGGAGGTGGTCCGCTCCGAGGCGGAGTGGGAGATGTGGCTCCCCTCGCCCTCGGCCGATTTCCTCTTCGGGCTGGGCGTCCCCTCGCCCCTGATCCGCATCGCCCAGCGCGGCGAGGGGCCCGTGTGCCCGGAGTGCGGCACGAGCTGGTCCGACTTCGCCCAGGCCGAGCGGCTGGGGTGCCCGGTGTGCTACGAAGTCTTCGACGAGCACCTCCGGCTCTTCTACCGGTTCCACGAGTGATGGTCAACCTCGCCCCCAGCCTGGAGCTCCTCCTGTGCCCCCCGCGCTGGATCGCGGCGAACGCCAACCCGGTGTGGCTGGCCACGCGCGTCACCGTCATCCGCAACCTCGTCGGGGCGCCCTTCGTCCCCGAGGGGACGGACCGCCGCCGGCTGCTGGAGCAGCTCGAGGTGCTGACCGACGTCCTGGGGCCCGGCGCCCGGCAGGCGGTCTTCGACGAGCGCGGAGGGACCGGCTGGTGGTCCGAGCGGGCCCTCTGGCCGCCCATCCTCACCGAGGACGCCCGGCTGTACCTCGGTGACGGGGAGGACCGCTGGCTGATCCTGGGCGGGCAGGACCACGCCGTTTATTCGGTCGTCGAGACGGACCCGCGACGGGGCGGGCTCCTCGAACAGGTGAGCCTCTTCGACGACGCCTTCGCGGCGGTCGGCGAGGCGGCCCACGACGACGAGCACGGATACCTGACCAGCTCCCCGCGCCGGGCGGGGGCGGGGGTGGGGGTGGAGCTCGTCTTCCACCTGCCCGGCCTGATGCTCACCCGGCAGCTCCGCCGCCTCCTCTCCGCGGCGGCCCAGCTCGGCTTTTGGGGCACCGCCATCGGCCCGGTGGGCGGGGGCATGGTGACCCTGGTGAACCTCGTGGCCCTCCGGCACGGGCCCGGGGAGATTCTGGAGTCGGCCGGGCGGGTCGGGGAGCTCCTGACCGGGGCCGAGGAGTCAGCCCGGGGGGCGCTCCTCGCGGACCGCCGGAACCTCGTCGAGGACGGGGTGGGGCGGGCCTGGGGCATCCTGAATCGCGGGACGCGCTTCGAGGAGCTCGAGGCGGGGACCCTGTGCTCCTGGCTCCGGCTGGGGCGCTGCCTGGACCT
>MFAF01000089.1:8725-11644 GCA_001774505.1 Candidatus Coatesbacteria bacterium RBG_13_66_14
GGAGACCTCCTGGAATCGCTGGCCGGATGGCGCTCCCTCACCCCCCGGCAGGCCAGGAGCGAGGTGCTCGCCCGGCTGGGTCGGCGATGACCTAGGGATACGGCGATAAGCGTGCTATACTAGGAGTGCCTGGGAAGCGGTACGGGTCCGGCTGTCGGGCCGTTCCGCCCGCGGATGATTGATCGGGGCCGTCCGGCGGAGAGGGAGCCCGAAATAGCGGGACTCCCCGACGGGCGGACGGTGCTTCCCCGGGTTCCGGAACGCGTGATTTTCATCCTCCGGCGCCACCGTCGAAAAACCGCCGTCTTCAGGGGTGGAAGCAGATCCGCCCGACACCGGAGAATAAATGCTCGACAAGTTTACACCGCGCGCCCGTCAGGTGATTCTGTTCGCCCGGGACATGGCCAAGCAGATGGGCCAGGACTACCTGGGCACCGAGCACCTGCTGTTGTCCCTCGTGGATGAATCGGACGGCGTGGCCGCTTACGTCCTGAGTAAGCTGGGCCTCCGCTCGTCCATGATCCGCTCCGAGCTCCAGCGCTTCCAGTCCTCGGGCAGCCACCGGTCCTCGTCGGACGAGAAAATACCCTTCACCGACCGGGCCAAGCAGGTCCTGGAGCAGGCGGTGCTGGTGGCCGGCGAGCTCGGCTACAACTACATCGGCACCGAGCACCTCCTTCTGGGCCTGATCCGCGTCACCGAGGGGGTGGCCTCCAAGGTGCTCTCCCACCTGGGCTTCCAGCCCGAGGACGTCAAGAACGAGCTGGAATCGCTCCTGGAGGAGAACCGCCGCAAAGAGGTCGCCGCCCCGCGCCGGGCGAAGCGTCCGGCCAAGGAGAAGGGCCAGGAGGAGGAGTCCCTTCTGGACGAGTTCGGCACCGACCTGACCGCCCTGGCGCGCCAGGGGAAGATAGACCCGGTCATCGGCCGCGCCGAGGAGACCGAGCGGGTCATCCAGATCCTCTCCCGGCGGAAGAAGAACAACCCCGTCCTCATCGGCCCCCCCGGCGTGGGCAAGACCGCCATCGTGGAGGGCCTGGCCCAGCGCATCGCCGACGGCGACATCCCGCTGACGCTCTCGAACCGGCGGCTGATCTCGCTGGACCTGGGGGCGGTGGTGGCGGGGACCAAGTACCGCGGCCAGTTCGAGGAGCGGCTCCAGGGAATCATCCGCGAGCTCAAGAGCTCCAAGGACGTGATTTTGTTCATAGACGAGCTGCACACCCTGGTGGGGGCCGGCGGGGCCGAGGGCGCCCTGGACGCCTCCAACATGCTCAAGCCCGCCCTTGCCCGCGGCGAGGTCCAGTGCATCGGCTCCACCACCCTGGACGAGTACCGCAAGTACATCGAGAAGAACGGCGCCCTCGAGAGGCGTTTCCAGACCATCCTCGTGGACCCGCCCACCGTCCGCGAGACCATCGAGATTCTAAAGGGGCTCCGCGACCGCTACGAGGAGTTCCACAACGTGGAGATTTCCGACGAGGCGCTCGAGGCGTCGGTGCGCCTGTCGGACCGCTACATCTCCGACCGCGAGCTGCCGGACAAGGCCATAGACGTGGTGGACGAGGCGGCGTCGAAGGTCCACCTGGGCTGCCTGGTGCCGCCGGCGGAGCTCCGGGACCTGGAGCGCGAACGCGAGGAGCTGCTGCAGCGGCAGACCGAGCCCGGCGAAGGCTTCTCCGAGGCGCTGCGCGAGCGCGCCCTCGAGCTGGACCGCATAGACCGCGCCATCTCCTTCTCCAAGCGCCGCTGGGAGCACTCCCTCGAGGAGACCCGCGGCGTCGTGGACGTGGACGACGTCATGGAGACCATCAGCCGCTGGACCGGGATAAAGATCACCCGCATGGCCGAGGACGAGCAGATGAAGCTGTTGCGGATGAAGGACGAGCTTCACCGGCGGGTGGTGGCGCAGGACGAGGCGATAGACGCGGTGACGCGGGCCATCCGCCGCAGCCGCGCCGGCGTCCGCGAGCCCAACAAGCCCATCGGCACCTTCATCTTCCTCGGGCCGACCGGCGTGGGCAAGACCGAGCTGGCCAAGACGCTGGCCTGGTTCCTCTTCGACGACGAGTCCGCCGTGGTGCGCGTGGACATGAGCGAGTACATGGAGAAATTCTCGGTCTCGCGGCTCATCGGCGCGCCTCCGGGATACGTGGGCTACGAGGAGGGCGGCCAGCTCACCGAGCGCGTCCGCCGCAAGCCATACTCCGTGGTGCTGTTGGACGAGATAGAGAAGGCCCACCCCGACGTCTTCAGCCTGCTGTTGCAGGTGATGGACGAGGGGCGGCTGACCGACTCCCTCGGCCGCACCGTCAGCTTCCGCAACACCGTGGTCATCATGACCTCCAACCTCGGTACCCGGGACATCAAGGACATCAACGCCATCGGCTTCGGCTCCGACGCCTTTACGGGCGACTACTTCGCCATGCGCGACAAGGTCATGGAGGAGGTCAAACGGCTCTTCAACCCGGAGTTCCTCAACCGGCTGGACGAGACCGTGGTCTTCCACTCCCTCACTAAGGACGACCTGCGGGAGATAGTGAAGCTGCAGCTCAAGAAGATAAAGCTGCGGCTGGCCGAGCAGACCGTGGCCATCGAGTTCACCGACCGTCTCCTGGAGAAGATAATCACCGACGGCTTCGAGCCGAGGTTCGGCGCCCGGCCCATCCAGCGCGCCATCCAGCGCCTCGTCGAGGACCCCCTGGCCGAGGAGCTCCTCAAGGGGACCGTCAAGGAGGGCGACCTGGTCGAGGTGGACCACACGGGCGAGGGGACGATCTTCACCCCGTCCAAACTGCCCAGCGCGGTGTAGATTCCTCGTCTGAACCGGGATTCGAGAGGGAGCGTGCGCGCTCCCTTTTTTCGGGTCTGTAAGCCCGCGGGGCCGTGCGATGCCCGCCGGCGGTGGCACAGTTTTTG
>MFAF01000089.1:11669-13612 GCA_001774505.1 Candidatus Coatesbacteria bacterium RBG_13_66_14
CGAGGTCCTTTTGCGCAAAAACTGTGCCACCGCCTCGGACGGGACGCTTCCCGGCGGGTCGGATTATCCGCTGGGATAATAGCGGCAAGGGCTTTACGCCTGAAAGCGGATTCGAAACCGGCTATACTTCTCTAACCAACCACACGGAGGTCGGCATGAAAAAGCTCTTCGCGGTCCTGGCGCTCGTCGTCGCGGCGCCCGCCCTGGCGTCCTTCGTCTACATCTGCAACGAATACGAGGCAGATTTCTCGGACCTCGATATTTACGAGTGCGACGCCTACTCGGTGGACTACGCCGACGAGGTCATCTACCTCACCGACGACCCGGAGCTGGCCGTGGACGACGACGAGGTCTGGTACTTCGTGGACGACCCCGACTACGCCGACTTCTACGTGTACTTCACCGACGAACCTGATTTAGCCGACGTGTGGATATACTTCGACTATCTGGACTACTAGCTCGACAGTAACTTTAAAAAAGGGGCTCATGGAGCCCTTTTTTTCAACCGGTGGCGGGTGTGGTATCATCGTGGGGATAGAAACGGGAGGAGTACCGATGGCCGAGATGACGCTCAAAACGGCCCTGGAGGTCGCGCTGGCGAGCGAGACCCGGGCCCGGGAAATCTACGAGACGCTCCACGACCGCGTGGGCAATTTAATGCTGCGCGATAAATTGAAGTTCCTGGCCGGTGAGGAACGGAAGCACTACGACATGCTCCTCGCGGTTTTCAAGGAAAAAATCGGCGGGACACCGTCGCAGCCCGACCCGTCGCTTTTACCTAAGATGGTCGTGGAGTTCGACTTCGAGAAGGCGGAGCTGACGGCGCTTTGGAAGGCGGCCATGGACGCGGAGGAGGTTTCCGCCGAGCACTACGAGGGATTGGCGGGGCGCGTGTCCGGTCGCGCGAAAATCATGTTCAACTACCTGGCCAACGTCGAGCGCAGCCACTACTACCTGTTGAAGAGCGAGTACGACGTCCTGGCGGAGATTGACGAGTACACGCGCACCGACGATTTCCCCTTCGGGATGAACATGATCAACCTGGGGCCGTAGGTTTATTGCGGCTGGACGGGGGGCGGCGCGGGTTGGGGTGAGGGTTGAAACGGCCCCCCTCTCCCAGTGGGAGAGGGGATGGGGGTGAGGGCTACATTAATAAAACGGCGGGGATGGAATCCCCGCCCTACGTCCCGGCCTCGTGAAACCCACCCGTAGGGGCGACCGTCCACGGTCGCCTGCATTAAAAAAGCGGCCCGCAGAGAAGCTGCCCTTAGAAGCTGCAGCTCACGCCGAGGCCGTAGCCCACGTAGGCGAAGAAATAATCCACCTCGCCGGAAATCCGCCAGCCCCCGCCCAGGTTGAAATCCGGTCCCGCGGTTATCCGGGGGTAAAGGTCGAATTCCGTGGCGAAATAGGGGGGGATGATAAAGCCGAGGCCCAGCTCCAGGTGGGCCGAAAGGAAGCCGTGCCCGCCGATGTTGAACCCCAAAACGCCGCCGAAGGCGGGGAACACGACTAACTGTCTATCCGTCAGGCCCGAGGCCGACGGCTCCCCTGATAATTCGAAGTAGTACTTTTTTTCCCAGGCATACAGGAGGCTGAAGGTTGGGCCGCCGTAGAAGACGTCCCCCCAGGTGAAGCTGAACTCGTTGACGATGGGAGGGTCGCCATACTCGGTCAGGGGTATCGGGTTCGCCTCCTCGTTCAGGGCCGTCAGGATTTTCACCTGGGTTTTCACCGTTCGGGGGGTGGGCGGCGCGACGCCTTCGTCCGCGCGGGCCGTCGGGAGGAGAAAGGTCAGCAGGGCCAGAAGGATGAGCTGAGAAGTCTTCATATCCTAAAATAACTGACGGGGGCGTCAATCAACGATGGAGCGCGGCCCGGTGGACATCTCGCCCCGCTCGGCCTGGGGCGCTTCGGCGAACGCCCGGTCCACGCGCTCCATC
>MFAF01000089.1:13626-14365 GCA_001774505.1 Candidatus Coatesbacteria bacterium RBG_13_66_14
CCCGCCCGTACGCTCCAGCCGTTCCAATTCCCGCCGGACCCAGCGCACCACCATCCCCCCGAAGGGCCACATGAAGAGGTATGTTTTGCCCGTGAACTGTTTTTTGACACCCTCCGCCCTCCGCCGCGCAAACTCCGCCCCCCGCTCGTGGTACGCCCGCAGCGTCTCCCGGTAGGCTCTCCATTCCCACAGCGCCCGGAGGGTCGGCCCCGCGGGCAGTAAAAGAATGTAGCTCAGGATGAACGGTACGAGCCCCACGCGGCGCTGGTCCGCGAGGTGCACCGCCTCGTGACGCAGAATCAGATACCCGGTGCGGGTCCCGAACAGGCGTTCGGAAAGGTAGACCGTCCCGGCCCAGGAATAGGCGTCGAAGCCGGTCAGCCCCAGGCCGAAGGGTTTTCCAAGGAGGTCCATGGCCCGGGCGAAGCGGTTTTTTTCCAGGACGGCCAGCCGGAGCGGACCGAGCCCGGCCAGCGCCTCGACCAGGCGCCAGAAGGTCGGCCAATCGCCCTCTTGCGGCGGCCGGTCCGGCGAAATTTTCGATAAATCGCTCATGCGTCAGGAACCGAGTTGGGCGGTCAGCGGCCCGAGGCGGGGGTCGTTCCCCGTCAGCTCCCGCGCGCGCCGGAGGGCCTGTCTCGCGCCGTCGAGGTCGCCCGTGGAAACCAGGAGCTGGGCCTGGGTCACCCAGAGCCCCTGGTCCTCGGGGAAGAGGGCCAGGCCCTGGTCCAAATACCCC
>MFAF01000089.1:14527-14860 GCA_001774505.1 Candidatus Coatesbacteria bacterium RBG_13_66_14
ACCACGGCCGTCCTCACCAGCCCGCGCCGGTCCTTCCCCCGCAGTTTTTTCCACAGGTCGTAGAGCGCCCAGGCGGCGAAGGGGATCAATGGCCCCACCACCGGCGCCCGGTACCGCCCCGCCACGAAAAGCCCCACCACCATCAGGAAGTACAGGATGGCGAACACCGCGATCAGCCGGTGCCTGTCACCCCAGGGCCGCCACAGTAAGAGCCCCGCGAGACCCAGCGGCATCACCAGCCAGAAGCCCAGCGGCATCAGCCACAGCGCCCCGCCCCCCCGGTCCCGCACGAAGTAGTAGTCCAGGTGGTTGGGCATCTCGTAGGCGTTGAAA
>MFAF01000089.1:14896-16327 GCA_001774505.1 Candidatus Coatesbacteria bacterium RBG_13_66_14
CGGGCCGGGTTCTTCACGATGAACCCGACCGCCCGGTCCATCCACCAGGCCGACACCTCGCTCGGCTTCAGCGCCCGCCCCGAGGCCGCCTCGGCCCGCTTCCGGCTCGCCTCGAACAGCCGGTCCCGCATGTCGCCCGGCACGCCCCAGTACCCCGTGGCGTCCTCGTTGTTGCCGATCCAGAAATTTATCCCGGCGTTGGAGGTCAACAGGACCGGGTCGTCTGCCGCCAGGGCGTTGCGCAGCGTGACGGGCAGGATGAGCGTGAAGCACAGACCCACGACCAGCGCCCCGGCGCCCAGCGCCTTGAGCGGTTTCCAGCCGTGCCTGCGCCGCACGACGTAAATAATGAACACCGCCAGGACGACCGCGACGAGCCAGACGTTGGGCCGGCCCAGGCTGGCGACGCCGAAGGCCAGCCCCGCCCCGACCAGGTGCCTCCACTTTTTTTCGTCCAGGAACTTCACCAGGGCCAGGAGCCCCAGGTTTATCGCCAGGAGCTCGTAGGCGGTCATCAGGAGGTCGAGCTCGAGGAAGGCGATGTAGCCGTAGAGCGCCGCGCCGAACCCGGCGATGCGCCCCACGATTTCCCCGCGCCTCCGCTCCTCCTCTTTCTCCCCGCCGAACAGGCGCCGGGCCAGGAGAAAAATCACCACCGCGCTCAGCGCCCCGGCCAGCGCCTGAATGATCCGCGCCGCCAAGAGCGATTTCCCCAGCACCGCCCAGACCAGCGCCAGGATGTACGGGTATCCCGCCGAGGAGTGGAAGAAGACCTGGTCTCCCGCCCCCAGATCCCCGGCCAGAATCCTGTCCGCCAAAACCTCGTACTCGTAGGCGTCGGCCACGTTCGCCCGGTAGAGCGGTTCCTCCAGGGTCGTGAATACGAGCGCCAGGCGCGGGAAGAGGGCCGCCGCGAAAACGACGAGCGGCCAGCGCCTTTTGGCGACCCACGACGCGATGGAGGCGGCTTTCACGCCCCTAGTTTAACCCCCGACAGTCCCGGGGGCAAGGGGGACCCCGCCTTCACCCCTTGACATTCCCGTCGTCCCTATCATATCCTTACCCGCCGCCGACGACCCCGGTCCTTCGTACGTCAAGAGGGCCGCGGCGTCTAGGTTTACGGATTCCGCCCCCACCCTTTCCGGTGCCGCGGGTGCGGGTTTTGGTTTCACCAGGACGAAGGGATTTTTTACCCCATGCCGACCGTCAACCAGCTCGTGCGCAAGGGCCGCCAGGCCAAGAAGAAAAAGACCAAGGCCCCGGCCCTGGACGCCTGCCCGCAGCGAAAGGGCGTCTGCACCCGCGTGTGGACCGTGACCCCGAAAAAGCCGAACTCGGCCCTCCGAAAGGTCGCCCGCGTCAGGCTCACCAACGGCATCGAGGTCACCAGCTACATCCCCGGCGAGGGGCACAACCTCCAGGAACACTCCA
>MFAF01000090.1:0-608 GCA_001774505.1 Candidatus Coatesbacteria bacterium RBG_13_66_14
GGCACAACGGCGAGAACCGCCGCCGCCGCGCCGAAAAGAATAGTCAACCCGAGGGAAAAGAACAGCGGGAAGCGGTTCAGCCTCCGCAGACGCTCCGGGGGATAATCAACTTCCACGGGCCGAAGGTCGTACTGGCCCGGCCTTTCGGGAACCGGTCGCCCCACCCAGAGACGCATTTTCCCCTACCGCCGGTTGAAGGCGCCGGCTATCAGAAGGAGACGCAGCAGAATCAAGATGCTGGAGACCAGGGCTGCGACGTAGGTCAGCGCCGCGGCGGAGAGAATCTTCCGCGCCCCTTTCTGCTCCTCGGGCTCCAGGTAGCCCCCGTCGCGCAGGATCACCATGGCCCGCGAACTGGCGTTGAACTCCACCGGCAGCGTGATGAGTTGGAACATCAGAAGAAGCGTAAAGCATCCGATGCCGACCCAGACCAGCGGCTCCACGGCGAAGATGAGCCCGGCGATGAAGAGCGGCAGGTAGAGCCAGGAACCGATTCTGGTCGCGGGGACGACGGCGTTGCGCAGGTGGAGCGGGAAGTAGCCGCTTGCGTGCTGGATGGCGTGGCCGACCTCGTGGGCCGCCACCCCCAACGCGGCCACGGAGTCCGA
>MFAF01000090.1:646-4106 GCA_001774505.1 Candidatus Coatesbacteria bacterium RBG_13_66_14
GCGGGTCGTAGTGGTCCGACAGCCGACCGCCCACCACCTCTATCTCCACGTCGGGCAGCCCGGCCTCGGCCAGGATGCCGGCCGCCACCTGCGCCCCGGTCTTCCCGCCCCGCGTCAGTATCTTGGAGTAGCGGCGGAAGCGCGAGTTGACCATGGACTGGGCGATGAGCCCCAGAATGAGTCCCGGCAGGAGCAGGACCATAGTCCAGTCCATGTAGAACCAGCCGAACCCGTAAAACATGGGGACCTCCGAAAACCGCTTTTTCCGCGCCCATTATACCCCCTCTCCCGTCGGCTGACCACACCCGGCCCGGCATCTTGACCGGCCGCTTCCTCCGGTGCATAATCCGGACGACCCTCGCGGAGGTTCTTGTGAAAAGGGAATCGCTCCGGCTCACCGGAATGCAAAACCGGCTGGCCAGCCTGGAAATCGTGATCGCCAAGGGCGACATCGCCCACCAGGTCTGCGACGCGGTGGTCAACGCGGCGAACAACCACCTGTGGATGGGCTCGGGGGTGGCGGGGGCGCTCAAGAAGGCCGGAGGCCCCTCCGTCGAGCGCGAGGCGATGGCGCTGGGGCCGATCGAGGTGGGCCGCGCGGTGACCACGGGCGCGGGCAACCTGCCCGCCAGATGGGTCATACACGCGGCGGTGATGGGCCAGGACCTGGAAACCGACGCCGACAAGGTCCGCCGGGCCACGACCAGCGCCGTGAAGGAGGCTGAGCGAATCGGGGCCAGAACCGTCGCCCTGCCCGCCCTGGGAACCGGGGTCGGGGGGCTGGCCATGGAAGATTGCGCCCGGGCGATGCGCGCCGGACTGGAGGCGGCGATGCCGTTGAAGAAAGTCCGGCGGGTGACCTTCGTCCTCTACGGCCCCCGCGCCTACGAGGCCTTCCGGTCGGCGTTCTAGAGTTTTGGGGAAAACAGAAGGGGGCGCGACGCCCCCTTTGTAATAACCGGACGATCAGCCGCGCAGCTTCACCCGGATGACCGAGCTGGTCGTCTCGGTGCGCAGGTCGAGTGAGTCTATTTCCACCGGCGGGGCGCCCTTCTCCAAGACGAGAACCGCGCCCTCAAGGTCCTCCGCCCTGACGAATCCGGGGAGGTAGAGGAGCATCTCGTCCGCCGAGGCCCCGACGAGCGGCCTGACCTTTACTTTCCACCCGTCGGGGAGGTGCAGCACTGCGTAGCTCACCTCACACCTTCGGTATCGCAGACCGGCTGCTCCGCCGTCCGTTCGAGACTCCCGGATTTCCGCGCCCGCTTCAGTCTCAACTTGCCCCAGAGGGCCGCCAGCACCAGGGCGAGCTGGAGAAACCACGGGGCCTTGTTCCTCCCCCAGTTGATAATTCCCACGACGTAATTCCGCCAAGCCATCAAGAAAGGAGCCAGCCATTTGACGAGGTTGCTCCGCCAGTGGTTCCCGCAGTAGCGCAGGATGGGGTTCGGCGTGTACGGACTGGCCTCGATGAGCCGGCGCAGGGTCTTCGGGGTGTAGTACTGGTCGGGATTGGTGGCATAGAGGGGCGAATTGTAAGCGTCGGCCATTTTACCCAAAAGCCCGTCGCGCACCACTTTGTCGTAATACTCGGTACCGGGGAATGGCGTAAGGGAGTACGCCCCGATGTAGTAGGGTCGCTTGAGCTCCAGGAGGACATCGAGCGTGGCCAGCACATCCTCCGGCGTCTCGTACACGTTGTCCACCAACGTGTCGTAGGTCTTGGTCACGCCGTATTCCGAGAGGAGCGCGTCCACCTCGAGAAAGTTCTCGTTCTCCTGGAAGCGTTCGTACACGGTGTGCGCCATGCGGCGGGAGCCGGTCTGCAGGCCGACCTCCACGTGGATCAACCGGGCGTCGGCGAGGAGCGCGAGCCTGCGCCGGTTGGTGTACTTGGGGATCAGGCGGCAGACGAAGGGGAGGTTGATTTTTTCTTTATAGAGGGCGATGAACTCCGTCAGCCACTCGTCGGAGCCCATGAAGAAGCTGTCGTCCTGGATGTTCACCCCGCGGATGAACGGCATCATCTCCCGGGCCTGCACCAGTTCCTCGATGCAATTCCCCGGGCTGCGGCGGCGGAGGGAGGACTCGCCGTAGCAGCGCCAGAAAAAGTTGTTCATGCAGTAGCTGCAGTGGTACATGCAGCCGCGGCTTGTCAACAGGCGGTAGTAGGAGCCCTCCCAGGTGTTGAGCCGCCTGTAGTCGTCCCAGGTCATCGGCCGGACGTCGTCGCCGGCGCCGTAGAAGCAGTGCTCCACCGTGTAATCTGGAACGGGGACCGAGTCCAGATCGCGTTCGATGTATATCCTGCCGCTTTTTCGTACCTCTTCGGGATCTTCGTCTTTGAGAACGAAACTGGGGAGCCTCCGGTCACCGCCCGCATCCAGGGCGTCCAGGTAGGGGACGAAGACACCCTCGGCGTCGGCGATGCAGACCGCGTCGGCGTGCTCCAGGCACTCCCCGGGCCTTACGGTGGGATGGATGCCGCCCCAGATTACGTGGCGCCCTTTTTTACGCGCGCTTTTTGAAACCTCGACGGCCCGATCGAACTCGTGGGTCATTACACTAAGCCCCACGACGCCGATGTTCAACTCTTCGAGGAGGCGCTCGAAACCGGCCAGCTCGCCGGGTGTTTCCGGAAAACGCCTGAGGTAGGTCGGGGCGGGCTTGTGGAAGAAAAGCATCCACGCCCGGTGGCCCCCCCCGTTGGCGAGCGAGGACAGGACGCGGATGTTCGGTCCGTAGGCCTGATTGTCTAAGCAGACCAGGAGAATGTTGGCCATGATTGTGTCCCGTTTTCTGGAGTACGGTCCAGGGCGAATATAGCACAAACGCGGTCGGACCGCTGACCGCGGCGGGGTTCAGTCCGCCGAGGCGAGGGACGGTTTGACCGCCGGCGCCCGGAAAAGTTAGAATTTGAACCTTCCAGGGAGGACGGTTGGGAAAGGCCGACTCATCGCCGGGCCTGCGCAACGTCAGCGTCACCCGGAACTACATCCTCTTGATAGCGGCCATCTTCGCCGCGGAGCTGGGGTACGGCATCGTCATCCCGGCGCTGCAGCTCTACTCGACCAAGGTTCTGGGCGCCACGGTGGGCATGGTCGGGGTGGCCATCGCCGCCTTCCCCTTCACCAACACATTCTTAAAAATTTTCGGCGGCTCCCTGGCCGACCGCTACGGCCGTCGGCTGATGATCGTCATCGGGCTGACCATCTCCTGCCTGAGCCCCCTCCTCCTCTCGCTCGTCAACGTCTCCTGGCTGATCTGGCTCTACATCCCCATCCGCGCCATGGACGGCACGGGGAACTCGGTCATCTGGCCGGCGGCCAACGCCATGGTGGCGGACATGATGGGGCGCAAGCGCCGCGACACCGCCTTGGGGGTATTGAATCTGAGCTTCGCCCTGGGCTCCGGGGTCGGACCGGCCATCGGGCTGTACCTCATGGACTGGTTCGGGGGG
>MFAF01000090.1:4125-5312 GCA_001774505.1 Candidatus Coatesbacteria bacterium RBG_13_66_14
AGTGGACCTTCTGGTCGGCGTCCATCCTCATCGGTCTGACGGCGCTCGGGGCCTTCCTCTTCATGCAGGAAACCCTGCGCCGCCGGAGGAAGGAGCCCGCTAAAGGGCTGCCCCGGACCGAGGTGGTTCGCAACTGGTGGCGGGAGCTGGGACAGGCCCTGTCGGCGCTCTACAAGAACGGCAAGCTCCTGGCCCTCTCCCTCCAGGGCTTCATCAACATGTTCATCGTGGGCATCAACACGAGCGTCCTGGTGTTCTACGCCGACAACGTGCTGAAGCTGCAGACCTACCAGATAGGCTTCGGCTTCCTGTTCCTGTCCCTCTCGACGATACTTTGCGTGTACCCGGCGGGGCGTTACGCCGAGCGCATCGGCCGCAAATACCTGATGATTTTCGGGATGTTCCTGGTCTCGTCGGCCATGGTCATGCTCCCCTTCATCACCCGGGCCGGTTTCTACTACACCATGATGCTCATGTCCGGGGCGGGCGTGGCGATGATTCTGCCGAGCTGGATGAGCCTTTCGGTGGAGAACATGCCGCTGCGCGGCCGGGCCACGGTGCTGGGCGGCGTGGGCACCATCACTTCCTTCGGGCTGGTGGTCGGCCCGGTGGTCGCCGGCTACCTCTACGAGGGAATCGCGCCCCAGGCGCCGTTCTTCTTCGCCGCAGCCCTCATCGCGGCCAACGCAGTCTTCATCACCTACGTCTTCCGCGACCACCACGAACGCAACAGATACCGTAAAAGTGAGTACCGCTCGCCCTACTACGTGCCCCGGGACTGACGGGAGGGAGAGATTATCGAGCTAAGTGTGGGTGAAACCGTCCCATGTAGTGGTAGGTAAAAAAAGGGGCGCTTGGAATAATTCGCTTCTGCCTCAATGAGGAACCGTTAAACCGTCGAAAGAGGAGGTGCCCACGATGAACGTACCCGATTTAAGCCGCGTGCACCATACGTTTTGCGCTATACCAGATATACCAGGTAACGATGTTCACAGTAACGTGCTTACTGTAAGGCGGTTTATACAAAAGGAAGTCAGATGCTTAATAGATGAGCTAACCGGCGCATGTTTTATAAAATGGTTTGGTTTTCACGTCCACTGCGAAGGGCAATATACTGGAGCCGGCAACACGGGTCCTATAGGTATACACGTTCGTTTCGAGCTCGAAGCAGACCATACGTTTAATGA
>MFAF01000091.1:0-1588 GCA_001774505.1 Candidatus Coatesbacteria bacterium RBG_13_66_14
GAAATCCAGCCCGACCTGGCCGGGCTCGCCGAGCGGAACGCGCTGGCGGACGGTTTTCCGCTCGCGGTTCGAACCGGCGACCTACGCCGCAGGGAGGATTTGGGCAAGCCGGGCCGCTTCGACCGCGTCTTCGCCAACCCGCCCTACCGCGCCTCCTTCGACGGCCGACGGAGCCCGGATGCGACCCGGGACGCCGCGAGGCGGGAGGTTTTCGGCGGACTGGGCGATTTCCTGGACGCGGCGCTCTGGCTCCTCGCGGACGGCGGCGCACTCACGCTGATTTACACGGCCCGGCGGCTGGCCGAGCTATTCACCGAACTCCGATCGAGGCGGCTGGAGCCCAAGCGGCTACGCCTGGTCCACCCGGGGCCGGACCGCCCGGCGCGGCTGGTCCTCCTCGAAGCGGCGAAGGGCGGCGGGGTCGAGCTGGAAATACTTCCACCCCTATTCACCCACGGGGCCGACGGTGCGTACACCGATGAGATGGCTGAAATTCTTTACGGGCGTCGGGCTCGCCCTTAGCCTGACCTGCGCCCCGCCCGAGGGGCTCCGGGGGCTCATCGGGCATTTCCCGGCGCCGGGGCCGGTAGAATACCTCGCCGCCGGCTCGCCCGAGCACGCGCGTGAACTGGTGGCGGATTTACCGAAAAATTCCCCCAAACGCGTGTACGCCGAGGCCCAACTGGCACTCTTCGATGGAGAAACCTCCAGGGCCGATGCACTCCTCGCCGGCATTGATTCCGCACCGGCGCGGCTGCAACGGGTCCGCCTAGCCGTATCCGGCAGGGTGCGCCTCGACCCGGAGACCGCACCCCCGCCGGGGGAGGACCCCGTCCTGGATCTCGGCTACGGTATCGCTCTTCTGGCGGAGGGTTTTTCCGACGAGGGGCTGACGAGGCTGGAATCGGTCGGCGGGGGTGCCCTGGGTTCCGTCGCCGCCCTGGTCCGCGCCGGGGAGCTCGACGGTTACGACGAGGCCGACCTGCGCCGATCGGCCCTGGAGAAGGCCTGGCGCCTGGCAACCCCCACGCTGCGGCCCCTCGTCCTGCCGCAGTACCTCGCCGCGGTGCGCGACGCCGGGGGCGGATGGGGGCTAGCCAACGAGCTGGAACGCATGCGGGGCGAGGCGGAGGTCGGCACGCCGCCCTGGATAGACCTGACCGTGTGGCTCATCCAGGCCCGGCAGCCGCTGGATTCGCGCGACGCGGCCTGGGAGCTGGCCCTCTACGCCCCGAGGGAGGCGTTCGCCTTCCTCGGCGACCTCGCGCGGTGCCCCGACGAGGAGCTGCCCCGCCTGGCCGCCCTGGCGCTGGAGGTGGGGAACACGGGCCTCGCGGCTAGGGCGATTGACGGGCTCACCCTCTCGCCGGCGGTTTATCTCCTCAAGGGGGAGTACGAGCACGCCATAGGCCGCCCGCGCCAGGCGCTGGCCCAGTACGCCGAGCTGTTCGACGACCCGTCGTATTCCGGCCTGGCCCGCCTCTACGCCGGGGTGACCGAGCTCGGGCGGGAGCGGCGCGAGGCGGCGGAGGATAACTGGTCCAGCGTGACAGAAACGACGGTCCCCCCGGAGCTGGCCGGGACCTAT
>MFAF01000091.1:1609-1701 GCA_001774505.1 Candidatus Coatesbacteria bacterium RBG_13_66_14
GCCCGGGCCAAGGCCGATTTCTACCGGGCCAACCTGCGGCGCACGACAGTGCCAGAGGAGGCCGCCCGCCTGTACGCCGACGCGCTGGCCGG
>MFAF01000091.1:1757-4056 GCA_001774505.1 Candidatus Coatesbacteria bacterium RBG_13_66_14
GCCGGACCCGGAGGGATTTGCCCCGCGCGGCGGTCTTGTTGACATCCTGTACTCCCCGCCCGGGGAAGAGGAGCTGGACCTGCTCATGGCGCTCGCGAGCGCGGTCGGCGACGACCTCTTCGACGCCTACGCCGGGGTCCTGGCCCGTTACCGCCGCGACGATTCCGAGACCCAGGCGTGGCTGGCCCTGGCCTACGCCCGGCGCGGCTACGAGGTCGGCGATTACGACGTCCGCCCCGAAATCGAGTACGCCTCCCGCGCGCTGGCCGGCGACGAGCCGGGGGGCCTGTGGGTTCTCTCCCTCGCCTATCCGCTGGCGTACCTCGAGAACGCCGTAAAGGCGGGAGAGGCCTTCGGGGTTGACCCGCTGCTCCTTTTAGCCCTGGCTCGCGAGGAGAGCCGTTTCGACCCGAGGGCCGTCTCCGGTGCCGGGGCGGTGGGCCTGACGCAGAAGATGCCGGCCACCGCGGCGATGCTGGCCGCGGAGCTGGAACTGGAGGTCTACGACCTGCGCGACCCCGGTGACTCGCTCCTGTTGGGGGCGGCCTACCTGGAGAAAATGCTCGAACGCTTCGACGGGAACCTGGCCCTGGCGCTGGCCGGCTACAACGCCGGGCCGGGCAACGCGCGGCACTGGATCGCATCCTTCGATACGTTGCCACCCGACGTGTGGCTGCTGCTGAAGCCCTTCGACGAGACGCGGCGCTACATCGTCCGGGTAGTGGGGAGCTACTACCGTTACCGCCAGCTCTACGGCGTGCCGGACGGCGCGCCGGACGGGGGCGGATGAGCGAGAAGCGTGACAGCGGCGGACTTAAATTGGCGCTGGAGGTGCTGCGCCCCTGGCGCCTGCGCCTCGTTGGCCTGAACCTTCTGGGGCTGCCCCAGGTGGGGCTGGGCGTTTTCCTGGCCTGGGCCGTGGGCTACGGCGTGGACCGTTTCCTCACCGAGACAGACGGGCTCCAGGCGCTCATCCCGCTCTTTTTGATCGGCCTGTTCCTCGTCCGCTCGGGTTTCGGGGTCTTCATCCAGTACCTGTCCCTAAACCTCGGCTCCCGCATCCACCTGGCCCTCGAGCGCCGGACCTTCGCCAAGCTCCTGAAAATCCCGCTCCTGGACGCCGTGGGGACCGGCGAGGCGGCGACCTCCCTCTTCCACGACTGCGCGTTCTACGCCCACGGGGTAATCGAGCTCGACGGCACCCTGGTCATTTCACTTCTCCAGGCCGCGGGGCTGTGGGTTTACCTTTTGGTGCTGGACTGGCGGCTGGCGGCGGTGGTGGCCGTAGCCGTCCCCGTCTTCCTGCTGCCGCTGCATTTCATACTGCGACGGCTGCGCCGGGTGAGCGGCGAGTTCTACGCCGAGAACCAGATATACTGGAGCCGGGCGGTGGACGCCACGCGCGCCCCGAGGCTCCTGCGCGGCGCCGGGGCCCAGGATTCAGAGTTCCGCTTTTTTTCCGATTCCGGCGAGCGGAGGCGGCGGGGGATGCTCCGGCAGGCGAAGTACCATTTCCTCGCCGGCCCGCTGGGGGAGATCTTCGCGGCCTGCGCCATCGGGGCGGCCTTCTGGCTGGGGGTGGACCTCCTCGGCCGGCTCGCCGGTCCTGTGGGCGCGCAGGGGCTGAGCCTGGGCGGCCTGGGCTCGGCGGCGGTGACCACGGTCTGGCTTCTGGGCGCGCTCAAGGGGGTCTTTGGCGCCGCGGGCGGCGTGCAGGATACGCTGGTGATGCAGGGGCGCCTGGTGAAAATCTGGGGGACGGCCGACGAGGAACTTGAGGGGCCGGAGCCGCCGGAGTGGCGCGTTCTGGAAGCCGAGAACCTCACCTTCTCCTACCCCGACGGGGCCGAGGTTTTTCGGGGTGTCAATCTTGCGTTGAAGCGGGGGGAGCTGGTCCACCTCGCCGGGCCGTCGGGGGCGGGGAAGACCACCCTGGCGCGGGTTCTGTGCCGCCTGTACGAGCCGACGGGCGGGCGTCTCCACCTCGATGGAAAGCCGCTCACCGATTACGGCCTCGGACCCTGGCGGCTGAAAACCACGCTGGTGGACCAGGAGCCGGAGTTTCTGCCAGGAAAGCTCGCGGACGCCGTGGCCTATCCCGATGCAGCCGGCGACACGGGAATCGGAGAACTGCTGCGCGAGGTCGGCCTGGGGGAATTATCGCGGGAAATCACCTCGGGGGCGCCGGAGCTCTCCGGCGGCGAGCGGCGGCGTCTGGCCCTGGCCCGGGCGCTATTCCACCGGCCCGAGCTTCTGGTCCTCGACGAGACCACCAGCTACGTGGACGCCGAGCTGGAGC